>CAZIUM010000029.1:0-20520 GCA_964542285.1 uncultured Lentisphaerales bacterium | reverse complement strand
CTCTTGACAAAATCCGTCCAGGGGGCTATTAGCGCTTGCATGAACGCATGTCCCGGCGCGGCCCGCGCCGCCGGCAAGTAAAAAAAATGCCCGTCATCGACAAACCCAACCACAGGAGCGTGCAGTGAACAATTTGTCACGGCACTCTACGGATTCCGCCCTGCTCGAGCAGGAAGAAGAGCCTCCAGGTACTTGCCTTCCGGGAGGCGCCGCGCATCCTGCGTCCCCGCCATCGCCTTGCCCCACGGCAGCACCCGGCATCCCCGCCAAGCCGTCTTCGCGGCGCGTGATGCGCATGAACCCCGGATCGCGGCGTTTGCGGCGGGCCTTCTTTCCGGATGCAACCGACCGGGAATGGTCCGACTGGCAGTGGCAGTTGCGCCACCGCTTCCGTCAGCACGACGCCTTGCGCCGCGTGCTGCGCCTGTCCGTCGCGGAAGACAAGGCGCTGGAGCTGGCGAACGGCATGCTGCCGGTGGCCGTCACCCCCCATTACATGGGACTGGTAGCGCCACGCGACCCCGAGCAGGCCATCCGACGCGCGGTCATTCCGACCGTCTACGAACGGAACCGTGGCCCCGGCGAGGCCGACGATCCCCTGGGGGAAGAAGCGCAGAGTCCCGTTCCGGGACTGGTGCACCGGTATTCCGACCGGGTCCTGTTGCTGGCAACGGATTTCTGCTCCACGTACTGCCGCTATTGCACGCGGTCGCGCGTGGTGGGACACGGCGCCCTGGCGCCGTCCGTTTCCCGGCTGCAGGCGGCTTTCGACTACATCGCACGCACTCCCGCGGTGCGTGACGTGCTGGTGTCCGGCGGCGATCCCCTGACGCTCGAAGACGACCGCCTGGAGTGGATTCTCAAGAACCTGCGCGCCATCAAGCACGTGGAAATCATCCGCATCGGCACCAAAGTGCCGGCGGTGCTGCCGCAACGCATTACGCCGCGGCTCGTCCGCATGCTGCGCAAATATCACCCCCTCTGGATGAGCCTGCATTTCATGCATCCGGACGAGTGTTGTTACGAGACCGCGCGCGCCTGCGGCCTGCTGGCCGACGCGGGCATTCCACTCGGTTCCCAGACGGTCTTGCTGCGCGGAATCAACGACTCGGTCGAGGTCATGGGACGCCTGATGCAGGCGCTGATGAAACTTCGCGTGCGCCCCTACTATCTCTACCAGTGCGACCCCATCACGGGGTCGGCGCATTTCCGCACTTCCGTGGCCACCGGGCTGGAGATTTTGCGCGGACTGCGCGGACATACCAGCGGATACGCCGTGCCGACCTTCGTGATCGACGCGCCGGGGGGTGGCGGGAAAGTCCCGTTGGCGCCGGACTACCTCGCGGGGCGGGACGGGCAGGACCTGCTGTTGCGCAACTACGAGGGACGCCTGTTCCGTTATCCCGATTGCGTTCGGGGATGAGCGCCGAGCATCAGCGGTCGCTTATGGGCGGCGGGGAAGGGTCGTGATAGACTTGAGACTTGAGGCTTGAGGGGAGGAGTGCAGGACTCTATTGTTCCGGCGCAAAGCGCCGCAAGGGGTAGGGCGGCGAGGCCCTTCGCCGCCGCGCGCGGGTCCCCCGCGCGATCCCAATCCGCGATGGAGTCCGCTCCCATTCTGGCTCCGGAATTCCCCTGCGCGGGGTTCCCGCGCGCATCAATAAGGCAGCGGTTGCTTATGAGCGGCCGTGGCCCGTAGGGCGAAGGCGGCGGGGAAAGGCCTCACCGCCCTTTTTTGCGCGGGTAATCCGCGCTCAAAGCTCGCGCGTGAACTTATCGATGGCATCCTCGATGGCGGGCAGCAACCGGGGCGTTTCGGCTTTCGGATCAACCCAGAGCCCGTGCCGTTGGGCTTGTCCTTCGACGACAAACAGCTCGGCCTGTCCATTCTGTTCGCAACAGGCCGCGACCATCTGTTCGCTTTGTTCCAGGCGGACCTGTTCGTCATTGACGCTGTGGATACACAGCAAGGGTGGAGGATGCGCGGGAACCTGGTAAAGAGGCGAGGCTTCGCGCCGCATCGTAGGCGAAACCTCACGCGTGCCGAAAAAACGCTGCCAGAAAATATCGGGCAGGTCCAGACCGTCCTGCCGGGCAATCTGTCCGCGCAGGTCCACCGGTCCGGCCAGAGACACGATGCCCGCGACCTGGTCTCTCGGAAGATTGAACCCCGTGGTCAGGGCCAGATGCCCTCCCGCCGCAATGCCCAGCAGCAACAACCTGCGACGGTCCAGCCCGCGCATGGCGGAGCGGCGCGCGTCCGCCAGGAAGTTGGCCGCGGCGAGGACATCCTCCGCGCAAGCCGGCCAGGGGGCTTTCGCCGTGGGCCGATAATCGATATCGAAAACCGCGTACCCCATCTTGAGCAGCATCCTGGCCACGCCGTCCATTCCAACACGATCGTGGCCCTGCCAGACCTCGCCGGAAACGAGCAACGCCACGGGGGCGCTCTGGGGACGATCCGGCAGATACAGGGTTCCCGTCGCGCGGGGTTCATTGGCTCGATAGGCAATATTTTCGATCTTGGTCATCGCAATCGTCGCAAAAAGTCAAGCGTAGTACCCGGCATAGTTCTCCATGGCATCCATCAACGCGGCCACGTTTTCGAGCGGCACGCCGGGGTACAACCCGTAAATCATCATCAAGCCCCCATCGCGCCGTCCGATCTTCTCGACCTCCTCCCGCACGAGCCGATCGATCTGCGCCGGGGTACCCCGGGGGGTCACCGATTGCCGGTCGATATCCAGCTCGACACAAATGCGTCCGGCGAAACGATCCGCAATCCAGTCGATGCCGTTGACCAGGTCCTGAAGGTTAATGATTTCCACGCCGCCGTCAATCAAATCTTCGACCAGCATCCGAATGTCGCCATCGGAATGCATATGCACGATGCACCCCCGTTCCCGGGCCGGACGCATCAACCGCTGATATACCGGCTGGATGTATTTGCGGAAGTCTCCCGGGGAAAGCATGGGCCCGAGCTGCATTCCGAGGTCCTCGGGATAGCCCATGATGTCCGGATCGAGGGAAAGACACTGTTCCACGTAGCGCGCATTAAACTGCTCGACCATGGCAATCAGTCGATGCAATTCCGGGGCATCGTCGGACATGTCGAAGATCAGATTCTCGTAGCCGCGCAAATCCTGCAATCTCAAAAAGGTGTGGCCATGGGGCAACCCGACCCGGACCGGTTCTCCCGCGGCTTTTTGCTCCCGGGCCTGGGCGCGAAGCCGATCCCAATCGACCGGAACGCGCCCATCGTTCCGCAGGGGATCGGGCGGTTGCAACTTCGCCAACGCGCTCCAGTCCGCCAGGGGATGCTGGTGCACGGAGCCGGTAATGCCGTCGTCGGCGGTTTCCCAGACACACCCCCAGTAATCCCGATAGGGGTGGTCCTTGAGCTGGTCGGGACGGTACCGGGGCATCACCCGGTCCTGTTTCTCGAAATTTGGGAACAGGAAGGGATGTCCGGCCATGAGGTCCTGCAGGGCCTCCTGGTCGTACCGGTGCCAGCAGGCCGCATTGATGCTGAAGGTCATGGGGATGTAGTCCGGACGTTCGAAGCGAATGGCCTTCAGAATGTTGTCGCGTGCCGTCATTTTTCACCTTCCAGATTTTCGTGCTCTAAAAATTATACCCCGATGCCGGGGAATTACAAATCCAGGTCGGCGAACGGGTTGGCGGAAAATCCGCCGCGCCGACGGGGACACACGTCGTGTCCGGCCCCCGCGCCCGATTTCGGGCGACGGGATGCCGACGGGTTGGGGTGTTGTTTCGTCCCCCCGGCGCCCGTCCCGCCGTCCGGACGTGCCGCGGCCCCCGCGCGGGCGCTCAGGGCAATGCGTTTGCGCGCCATATCCACGTTCAGGACCCGGACTTGCAGCTTGTCGCCCGCCTTGACCACTTCGGCGGGATCGCGCACGAAGCGATCCGCAAGCTCGGAAACATGCACCAGCCCGTCCTGGTGCACGCCGATGTCCACAAAGGCGCCGAATGCCGTGACGTTGGTCACGATTCCTTCCAGGCGCATGCCGGGTTTGACATGTTCGATCTCGGTCACGCCCTCGAGAAATTTTGGTTTTTCGAAACTCTTGCGCGGGTCGCGGCCCGGTTTTCGCAATTCGGCCAGGATGTCCTTGAGCGTCGGTTCTCCGACCTCGTCGGAAACGTACTTGCCGATATCGATCGCGGCCGTCATGCGTTCGTTGCCGACCAGCTTGGCCAACTCGATCCGCAGGTCGTCGGCCATGCTTTCGACCAGCGCATAGCGTTCCGGATGCACGGACGAGGCATCCAGGGGATGCTCGCCGCCGCGAATGCGCAAAAAGCCCGCCGCCTGCTCGAAGGTACGCGGGCCCAGCGTCGGCACCTTGAGCAGGTCCTTGCGGCTGCGAAAGGAGCCATTCCGGTTGCGGTACTCCACAATACGCCTCGCCATGGCGGGGCCGATTCCGGCCACGCGGGCCATCAACGGCGCGCTGGCCGTGTTGAGGTCCACGCCCACGTGGTTGACGCAACGGATCACCACCTCTTCCAGCTTGTCCGCCAGCATGGGTTGATAGACATCATGCTGGTATTGTCCGACGCCAATGGACTTCGGGTCGACTTTCACCAGCTCGGCCAGGGGGTCCAGCAGACGCCGTCCAATCGAAATCGCGCCCCGGATGGTCAGGTCGAGATCGGGAAATTCCTCGCGCGCGACGTCCGAGGCGCTGTACACGCTGGCGCCGGCTTCGTTGACACTGACCACCATTACCTCCTTGACCCCGGCCTTGGCCAGGGTCTCGCGCACGAACCGCTCGGTTTCGCGTCCGCCCGTGCCGTTTCCCACGGCAATCGCTTCGAGCTTGTGCTTGTGGGTCAGCCGGCAGATTTCGACGGCCGCCTCGACCGCCGCGCGCTCTCCCTGGGAGGGATAGATGGTGACGGCATCCAGAAACTGGCCGGTAGCATCGAGAACGGCACACTTGCAACCGGTGCGCAGGCCCGGATCGATGCCGAGGACGCGCCGCTCGCCCAGCGGCGGCGCGAGCAGCAGGTTCTGCAGATTCCCGGCAAAGATTTCCACGGCCGCGCGGTCGGCCTGCATTTTCTTTTCCACCGACACGTCGATCTCGACGCTGGGCGCGATCAGGCGCTTGTAGGCGTCTTCGGCCGCCTGTTGCAACGGGGGGGCGAAGGGCGACGCGGGCTGCATCTCCTGCATGGCCAGAATACGCTCCACCAGCGGCTCGGACTCCACCGCGATGCGCACCCGCAGCACGCCCTCGGACTGGCCCCTTCGTATCGCCAGATAGCGATGCGAAGGGATCCTGGCCAGCGATTCGCGAAAATTGTAATACTGCTCGAACTTGGTGGGCTCCGCGGAGCGGGGGTCAACCCTCTCCGAGACCACCTCGCCCGTATCCATGAAGGCCTGGCGCACCAAGCCGCGCACCTCGGCCTGTTCGGAAATGGACTCGGCCACAATGTCCCGGGCGCCCGCCAGGGCCGCCGCGACATCCGCGACCCCCTTTTCCGCGTTCACGTAGGCCGCGGCCTCGGTTTCGGGATGCCCCTCCAGGGGTTGCCGCCAAATCGTCTCCGCCAGGGGCTCCAGGCCCCGCTCGCGCGCAATCATGGCCCGGGTGCGGCGCTTGGGTTTGAAGGGCAGATACAGGTCTTCCAGGGCGGTTTTGGTTTCGCAGGCCAGGATGCGCGTTTTCAGGGCGTCATCGAGTTTGCCCTGTTCCTCGATCGAATGGAGGATGGTCTGCCGACGATCATCGAGTTCGCGATGATAATTCAGGCGTTCCTGGATGCGACCGATCTGCACCTCGTCCAGGTTGCCGTGGACTTCCTTGCGATACCGGGCAATGAATGGAATCGTATTGCCGTCCGCCAGCAGACGTGCCACCGCCGCGATCTGTCGCGGCGAAATGCCCAATTCGTCGACCAACTTGCCGAGCGGAAGTTCTTCCTGTGCTTTTGCCAATGTCATGCGCTTCCCAAATGAATGTGCGTGGATTTTGCGCCGGTGGCGCGGGGAAAGGAATTAAACATTTATTTCGCTCCGGAAACAAGCCGCGAGTCAGTCGGCAGCCGGAGGCTGCGCTTCACAAGGGTTGAAACATACGCGGACAAGGGGAACTCCTGCTGGCGCAGGGCAGGAGATTACACCCGTAGAGTAGAAGGGCGCAGACGGCACATTCGGCGAGCGACTACCGTCGGACATCCGGAATCAGGAGAGACTCGGGGTCGGTGGCGAAAATGGGAGGCACGCCGAACAGGTCCAGCGAATGGTCCTCCAGGTAGAATCCCTCGGCGTTGGTGGTCCGCACGCTCCAGACTTCCGCGGGAGCATCGGCGGGACGTGTCACCACGAACGAACTCGACAGGCTGACGGGGTCCTGCTCGTGCACCACGTTGCCGGCGGCGTCGAACAGGGTGACCTTGACCTTTTCCCCCCCCATGCCCGCCGCATCCAGGTAAAATTCGCGCGTGCCTGCCGGCACGTAAAAATAAAACGTCCCCGTGCCAAGCCGTCCAAAAAAGTTGACCGGGCCATCGAGGGCCACGAACGCCGCCCGCCGGTCGACCGGCTCGAAGTCAAACCACCCGCTTCCGGGATCGCATTCCACCCGGTAAGCGCCGGGTGCGGGAGCGGTAAAGACAAACGCGCCTTTCTGGTTGCGTTCCGTCAGCGTCTGGGTCGGAGCGGCCGGCAACGCGGCGGGTTCGCCATCCGTTGCGAGCTGGACCAGGGGAACCGACGTCCCTTGAAGGGTTTTCACGCCAATCGTCATGCCATGGCGGGTTTTGCGGCGCAAAATGACATTGAACCGCACTTGTTCGCCCGCCTTGCGCGCCAGCAACAGGTAGTTCGCGCGCCTGCGCAATAGGGGTTGACGCGTTGGCTTTTCCGAGAGATCGTGAAACGCTTCGGTCAATGGACGCAGCGCAGCCTCTTCGATCGCAACCCTCCCGCACCGTTCGACGACCGCGCGTTCCACGGGCCCGAGCACCCGCATGTTCTGCCAGTCGCGCCAGAAATCATGGATGACCCGGGTTTCTCCCCCCACGATTTCCACGCAGTTGGTCGCCACCACCTCGATCTTGTCGAAGGGCGGCCGCGGCCCGAAACCGCCGGTGAAGCGATTGCTGACCGCCACGCAATTTTCGAAACGAAACGAAATCGGGTGGCTGTCGGCCCCCGGAAAGGCGAAGAGGATCACGGCCCCGCCCTTGTTGTTTTCGAAGCGGGAATTGCGGACGACGATATCCTGCAGCCACTGGTTGCGGGCATTGGGCTCGAAGTCGATGCCAGCCTGGGGTGGCGTACCGGCCGTGTCGCGGATGATGCAGTTTTCGATCCGCAACCCCCGGACGCTGATCACGCTGATTCCCTGCCGGTGCTGCTCCTCGATCGTGCAGTCGCGAATGACAATGTCCTTGCAGAAATTGATCGGACGATGCGCGCTGCCGACATAGACGCCGTCCCCGCCACTGGAACGCAGCGTCAGCCCGATCGCCTGGATGTTGAAACAACTGAGCAGGTTCAGCGTGTGCCGCCATTCGGCGCGTTGATACCGGTCCGGATCCTGGTAATCGCGCTTGTGCATGCGCCAGACGACATTGGAGCCGCGCAACACGACATTGGAAACGTTGAGGCCGTTGAACAGGCTGTCCTTGCGGCCATGAAACCCATCCTTGATGGCCTCCACAACCACCCCGTCCTCGAATTCGATCTCCTGGTTGCTTCTCAAATGGATGGGGTGAACAATCCATGGGGTCCCCATGTTGGGCACCACAAGCCTGGGAACGCCGGAATCCAGCGCCGCCTGCAGACTGGCGGTGGCATCCACCGGATCGAAGCCCCACCAGTCGGCGCGCGCCTCACGCAGTTCGCCGGACTGCACCTTGCGAATCTGCCCGGACCGCGGAGGAACGGGTTCGCGCGCCAAGACCTCCGTCAAACACCCCGAAACCAGGCCGACCGCCAGCAGGACGGACGCCAGGCCGGACGCGTTGCATTGACCCCTGCGTGCTTTTCGAAAAGAGAAGCGATCGAGTGTGTTCATGGTTTTTCTTTCCTTATCGGGGATTACGATGGGCGAAAAGACACCCAGACCGGGGATGTCCAGCCGATTCCAGGGTAATCGAGCCCCGGTTCCGGCGCCTGTTCGACGACGGCATAGTAATAATGCGCCTCCCGGTCGCCGGGAGCGTCGCGGAACGTCTCCGTTACGGCCTGCTCGGCCGTACCCTCGCGCCGGATGATGGGAACACCATCGCGCACGAGTTGGATGGAATGCAGACGCGTGGTGGGATGAACCGTCAGTTGGATGGTGTTTTCGGCGCGGCAGGAGGCGTCGGTTCCCATGATCGCGTCATTTCCCCAGAGGCAGAGGGCCATTGGGGGTCCGTTCGTGCAGAAGGTGCGCCGGGCGCGCAGGGCGTCGAACAAGGTTTCCCGGCCAATGTCCGGAGCCCAGATTCCGGTGATGGCCTGTTCGTAAATTCCGATGCCTCCACGCGGGTGTCCGGGCGGACGGTTGTGATCCGTCCCACCGATGAACCCAAACCGGAATCCGGCCGCCAGCAGGGCATGCATGGTCACGGGGGAGAAGCCGCGGCCCTGGACCGCCTCCATGCACCAATCGAGCTCGGGATCGAACGCCGCCTCCCCCTCGAAGATATCTTCGGAGCGCAATTTGTCGGCGTGAAAATGCCGAATGCAGGTGACCCGTCCCATCATGCCGCGCCGCCGACAAAGGTCTTTGATCCGCGGCAGGCTTTCCTGATGCCGCAATTCACGATAGCCGAACCGCGCCGCCTCCAGGTCACGAAAATAGAAATTGATATGTCCCTGCACGGTGTGGTTGGGGCCTTCAAATCCCGGGATGCAGGCAAACGCCCCCTCGCGGCTCACGGTCTCGCAACAGGCCAGCCAACGGTCCCATTCCTGCTCGCCGATTTGCGTGTCGTGGTCGTTGAGGCTGTAGAAATCGAACTTCCGGGCCGACAGCGCAAAGCGCAAATGGTCGGCATAGCCGCCATCGTGCTCGGGGATGCATTTGGAAACATGGGAATGCCGGTGCAGATCGCCCCAGAAGCAGCGCAGGCTGGCCCGGCCCGACCGGATGACCGGACGATCCGGCAGTCGGGGACGCGGACAGGGGCTCCGCTCACGCGGGGGCGGAGGGTCGAGTGGCCCCGGAGGCGCCGTCACGTCCGACACCAGCGCCACGTGCAGGCGCTGGCCATGAATCATCCCGCGCATGGCGTCGTAGCTGCCGGCATGGTAAATCGCCGCCACCTCCGTGGGCGTCGGCGCCGCCACCCGTGCCGGATCGTCGGGATAGCCGACATCGTGGCTGAACACTTCCGGCGCCGACCAGCGTCCCTCCGCATCGCGAATCATACGATACAAGGGCCATCCCCAATCGTTGACGAGTCCGTCCCCGGAACGCATGGCCATGCGCATGCGGCGGAAGTACACCTGGACCCCCGCGGACAGCGCCACCAGCGAAGGGGCGGACGGCGACAACTGATCGTCATTTTCCAGGACCTCCGGCAGGGGCACATCCTCGACGAGAACACACTCCATACGATCGCATTCGGCATATCTCAACCGGGTCAGGCGTTTGAAGTCATACACCCCGCAGCCCCACATCTTGTCCTCGGTCCAGACCAGCGCGGCACGGCCACCGGCCAGGGACGCAATCGCGGGCATGGTCGCAAATCCGCTGCCCGGCAGCGGACGGGGAGTGAACTTCAGCCGGTCGACATCCAGGAACCCGGCTTCCACGACAAAACGTTCCGGCCCCATGCGATCCAGCGCCACCCAGCAACCGCCCTCCGGGGCGGACGCGAGCGACAGCGACCAGACGCCTTCGCAAGGCTCCAGGTTCAACCGCGTCGGGGAATCGTCCTCCAGACTCGCAAAGCGGTAAAATTGCAGGCGGGGCTCGCGCCCCACGAACTCGATCGCCCCCAGCAGGAGGCTGCCGTCGGACAATGCCACGGCATCCGCACTCCAAATCCGTCCTTCGCGCAGGATGGTCCCGGAACCGTTTGACCGACAAGACATCAATTGGCTCGTGCCGTCCTGCGACCGAATCCAAAACGCGCGCCAGGCCCCGTCCGCCACGCAGAGGGCGCAGGGCTCGATCACATCGCCGTCCGTCGCGAACATTCTCTCCCGCCGGATCAGGTTTCCATCCCGTCGTGCGATCGCGAGCCGTTTGGACAACTCGCGGGGAGGACCGGCCAGGGGAAGGATTTCGCCTTCATCGTGACGGGTCTCGGCCCACAGAAACCAGGGGTTGCCCTCCGACACGGCGATTCGAGGGCGGATATCGCCTGGAATCGCCTGGAGATTATGAATCGTTTTCATGACGACAATCTATCATATGTCGGGATTCCTGGACAGGATCGCTGGAAGCCGTCTCCGATTCCACGCGCAGGACCCGGTCGCCCAACGCCGCAATCGCCCAGGCCCCGGCCGGCGCGGTCAGGACAATGCTCAGCACCGCCACGGCCAGAATGATCTCTCCCGGACCGGTTTCCATTCCCGCCGCGCGCATGGCGACCAGGGGCGCGCTGCCGATCGCGGCCTGCACCGTGGCCTTGGGGGTGTAGGCCACCACCACGAAGAACCGCTCTCCCGGGGTCAGGGGGCTCCTCACGAGACACAACCAGGTTCCCAGGCTCCGCGCCACGATTCCGATGGCGATCACCGCCGCCCCCGCCAAACCGGCCTGCCAGACCACGTCGAGATTGACCTGGGCGCCCACCATGGCAAAAAGCATGATTTCCGCGAACACCCAGATCTTCGCCAGTTTCGCGGCAATTTCGTGCGCCATGCCTTCCCGATGTTCCAGGATGAAAAAGCCAATCGACATCGTGGCCACCAACGCCGCAAAGGGCACCCAGGATTCCAGCAGCTTCTCTACCCGGATCAACAGAATCGCGCAGGCGATCACGATCAGAACGCGCTTGGTGGCACGGGGATTGAAGCGTTCGAAAAGCCGCACCAGCAGACGGCCCATGACGAGTCCCACCAGGATTCCCAGCAGAATCGACAGCGGAATGCCGAGCAGTTGCCGGAACATCTGGACTTTCTGGCCCAGGTAGATTCCCATCAGCAGGCTGTAGACCACAATCACGAACACGTCGTCCAGCGAGGCGGCCGCCAGCACCATGGTGGGAACGCCATGCGCGGCTCCCTTGCGCTGCCGCATGAAGCGGATCATCATCGGCACGACCACCGCGGGCGAAACGGCCGCGAGAACCGAGCCCAGGATGGCCCCCTCGAGAGGGCTCAGACCGAAAAACCGGGGCGCGGCCAGCGCGATGGCAACGCCCTCGATCACCGCCGGGACAAACGACAGCAACAGAACCCGTTTCCCGACACGCCGCAGGGTGCGGCGACTGAGTTCGAATCCGGCCCGCAGCAGAATGACAATCAAGGCGATCAGCCGCAGATCCGGACCGATGGCCAGCAGGTCCGGGTCCAGCAATCCCAGGACATAGGGACCGAAAAGCACGCCAACCGCCAGCATGCCGATCAGTCCCGGCATGCGAACCTGCCGGCAGAGCCAATCGGCCATCAGCCCCAGAACAATCAATTCCGCGATGCTTACCGCCATGAGTACTCCTTGTACAATTCCTTGCGCCGCGGACTCTCTTGCAGGAGATCACCCGGCGGGGTCACCCAGGTGCGATGCCTTTCAACGACAAGGTTGGCCCGGGTTGACTCGGTGACATATCCTTCCCTGTTGAACAACAGGACGTCGTCGGCCCCCGGACACATCTTGAGCGCTTCTTCATAAATTTTGCGATCGGTGGTTTTGTGGTATAAAAAAACTTCGCGGGGGTCAACCGGGTTTTTGGCCAACACGACCTTGCCAAACCCGGCCTTGTCCGCATCCAGTTCCGAAACATCACACTGCACGCCGCCCCCTCGCCCGACCCGCAAGCGAATTTTATGACTTCGCTCGGGACACCGTTGGCCGCCATGGAAGGGCAAACTCGTTTTCACGGGGCCTTGGGGCCTTGTAATGACGTGGCATTCCCTCCCGGGTTCATTGCGCAGGACAACGCGTCCCGGTGTTTGTTGCATTGCGTGGACTCCCCATATAAATCGTTCGCGAAAATCGGCCAACCAGGACCATGATCACATGATCGGAACGTAGATCATCCTGCGTGAACCACGGTCAACATCATCCGTCAATGTCTTCGACCGGTTTGAAGCCGAAGTCGCGGTACAGCTTGATGGCGGCCACGCGTTCCGTGCTGGTGACGAGATAGGCACGCTTGTGCCACTGTGCCAGCACACGCATCGCGCAGGCCAGGCCGGCCCGCCCCACGCCTTTTCCCTGCCAGGCGCGGCGAACCGCCACCCAGTGAATCCGTCCCGCGTCGGCGCCGCGGAAATCGCGGTCGTACCAGGCGCTGACGGTCCCGATGCCCAGGCCGCGCGGATCGGTCAGGATGAAGCAGCGACGCCCCCAGGCCTGCGGGTCCTGCCCGAACTCGCGTCGGAAAAGGTCGGGCGTAATGCGCAGGATCGGTTCGGCGTCGGCCTGGATGTCGGTCCAGAGGCCGATGTCCTCGGGGCGCATGCCGCGGATGCCGCAGCCGGCGGGAAAGCGGGGTTCGGGCAGGTTGTCCAGGGTATCGCGGACCATCAGGAGACGAGTCGGGGCGGCGGGGAATGCCGGTTCGGGCTGTCCCCTCCGCGCGAGAAAGAGTCGGCGCGCGGCGCCAAACGCGGCCTTGGGACGCCGGTCGCGGGTCAGCACGCCATAGGGACTGACGGGCATGCCGCCGAAAAACCGGCCGGGCGGCCAGGGATGATCGGCCCAACACCAGATGGCCGCGCCGCAGATGTACGGAGCGTCGAAGGCCGCGAATTCGGCCTGCACGATTTCCGCATGCCGGTCTTCGCCATAAAAGTGACCCAAGGTGCCTTCGATGGATGCGCCGCCGAACTCGGCGATCAGCAAGGGCTTGTCGGGATAGCGCGCGTGCAGCCGCGCAAGCGCTTCGCGCCAGTACACCCCGGCGCGGCGTGCGTCATAATCGGAACCGCTCCCGCAGATACGCGCGTCAAGGCCGGGATAGCCGTTGACGCAGATGACGTCGTCGGCATCAAACACCGGATGTGTCTTCCAGCGGTTGCTCACGTGAACGGCCAGGCGGGTCGGATCGAGCCGGCGCGCCGCCTCGATCAGTTCCTGGTTGGAGGCGGCCACCTCGGGGAACATCTCGTGGGTCTCGTTGCTGACCGACCAGAAGAGGATGCAGGCGTGATGAGCATCGCGGTCGATCATCCGTTCGAGCTGGCGCGCGGCACGCCGCGCCCGCGCCTCCTGGTTTTTCCGGCCCGATTCGGCCTGATTCCAGAAGTAGAGGGGAATCTCCGCCAGCACGATCAACCCCAGGGCATCGCAGAGGTCGAGTTCGGCAGCGGCATGCGGGTAGTGGCAGAGGCGAACGAAGTTGGCCCCGGCGGCCTTCATTTGTTCCAGATCGCGCCGCGTCAGCTCCCGGTCCTCCGCCAGGCCGGTACGAGGCGAATCCTCGTGTCGATTGAAGCCGGTCAGGAAAATGGGCTCGCCGTTGAGACGAAGCCCGTCGGGACGGGCCTCGATGCGCCGGAAACCGAAGGCGCGTTCGAGACCATCGACCTCCCGGTCTCCGTCGTGCAAGACAACCCGCACACGGTAAAGGGCGGGATCGGCCGGGGACCAGGGCCGGCAGTCCGCCACGCGGGTGACGGCATCGAGTGTTGTCTCACCACCCGCGGCCAGGCGCGCATCGCCCAGTTCGATCCGCTGGACGCCGGCGCCATCGGGACCGATGAGTTCCGCCGCGACGCGGGCACGGATTGGGAGGGTGCGGCCATTGAGGACCCGGGTCCGCAGCCGCAAGGCGCCGTCGACGGGATCGGCGTCGATGCGGAGGCCGGCCAGTCGCAGGAAATCGGAGGCAACCAGGCTGACATCGCGCAGGATGCCCATCTCGCGCCGCCAGCCGGTGTGGGCGCCGGGCACATCGTCGGGGCGGGGTGCGCGGTCCAGCACCAGCGCCAGCACCTGGCGGCCGGACGCCCGGATCGCGGGAGCGGGGTCGAACTCGAACGGGAGGAAGGGGTCGTCGTGGGTCCCGAGCAGGACGCCGTTGAGCCAGACCCGGACGTGGTCGTTGACACCCTCGAAGCGGAGCACGAGGCGACGCCGGGTCCATTCGTCCGGGAGCGTAAAGGTGCGGCGAAACCAGGCACGGACCTGGTCGCTTTCCAGGCCGGGGCAGGCCTTGTGCAGGGCGCAAGGCAATTCCGCCTCGCGCCAGAGGCGGTCTTCGCAATCGGGAAGGTGAAAGCCCAGGCGCTCGCCCTCCTCCAGAAAGTCGGGGCAAAACCGCCAGACGCCGTTCAGATTCAATGTCGGGTTCAGAACCTTCAGATCGGAATTCATTTTTTTGGGAACCGTGCCGGGAAAACCCCGCCAGTATGCGGCTTCGAGGCGGAAGCGTCAACCGGCGCGCCGAAATGGAAAGCCGGCTTCCCATTTCGGCGCTTCGGACATGGCCGTGGAAGCTTAAGACAAGTCTTTTTTCCTTAGTGTCCTTTATCAATCCCCACGATATCTGCTACATGGCTCTCCGCGATCATGCGAAAACCCAGGGCAAAAAAGGCTTTCGAAACGGCTCGATTGAAAACCAGGAATTCGACAGAGCGCGGCGGCATCCAGCAGGACTGAATGAGGACGTGTTCTTCCGGGACTTCTGCCTCCATTACCTTAGTACTGTCACGCGCGATGATGGCGTCCAACCGCGACAGGTGCGGGTGGGAACCGACACACGGCTTTCGAGTCGTAGGAGCCAGCGGTCTCAACGCAGCAAACGTTCCCTGAGCCAGTCCGCGCGGCGCTCGGCGATTTCGTAGTCGATCTCCACCCACCGGGGCAGATAGGCGTCGCAGAGCGCCGCCGCCTCGTCATCGGTCGTGGTTTCCAGCAACCGCCTGCCGGCGTCATCCAGTTCCTCCAGGAGGGGCGCCACCCGGTCTCGGTAGAATTCGGGATCGCCCAACAGGGGATCGTTCCAGGTCTGGAGGTTCCCGCCGGCATCCTGCCGGAGACCCTCGTAGCGGCGAAACGCCTTGAGCGCCAGGCGCCGCTTGATGGCGGCCAGCGTCGGGGGCGCGATGTCGAACTCCAGTTGCAGGGCCCTGGACAACTCGTGCACGTTGCCGCTCAGCGTGCCACGGGCCTTGCCCCAGCGTTGCATGCCGAAACGCCACACCCGACCGTCCACCGGCAGGTTGTCGTAAAAGGAAAGCCAGGGGATGAAGGTATGGGCGACAAATCCTTCCGGGGTCGGAGCCGCATCCTTGACGAAGCAGTCCCTGGTCGGACGGTAGTTTCTCGTGGGCGATGCCCAGTCGACCTCATAGGGATTTTCGGTGTCCAGCGGCGGAGCCCGGAAATAGATGCTGTGATAGGCCGCCTCGTCGTCCGGGCGAAACAGCAGCTCGAGGCTTCCGGCGCTGCCTTCCCCCAGAAGAATCGATTCGATCCTGGGATCGTCGCAGCGGATGAAAAGATGCACGCCGTCAAGATCATGAAGCGCATGCACGCCCGTCCGGTAGGCGGGATCGATCTCCGGGGGCTCCGCTTCCCTGAGGTGCCGCGAAACGTCCACCGCGTGCCCGATATCATGTCCGTTGCCATAGGGTTCAAAGCGTGTTTCCATCCGGTCCCAGCGATCGTAATATTCGGAGCGGGCCCAGGCGTCGGCCGTTTGCGGAGCGTTGGCCGCGAATTCGACCGCATAGCGTTTGGACAGCGACGGCTTGAACATGTTCCCGACAATTTCGGATTGAATCCGGCGGCAGACATCGTAGCGCCCCGCCAGGAACATCGTTTCCGACACCCGTTGCAGCATCGCCAGGCGATTGGCGGGGGCAAACTCCGTGTCGCCAAACACCGCGCCGTCGAAGCCTTCCATGGGTTTGGCTTCCGCCAGATGAAGCAATGCCCGCAGGAATTGTTTGTTGTCCTCGCGTTCTTTCGGATTCTCGATCACGGGGATCGCGACGGCTTTGACCTGTTCCAGGTCCCCGGAGCGCAGCGACAACTGGAGCGCCAGCGGCACGAAGTGATACGCAAGCGGATACTGCTCGCGGGCTTTCCGCAGCACTTCGGCGCCAAAGGCATAATCGCCGAAATCCACCGCCGCCTGCGCGATGGCGCGATAGGTGTGCAAGGCCAGGCCAAGACTCCACGAAAGCGTGCCGGTCGCGAGTCCCCGCTCGACCACCGCCAGGTTCTCCAGCGCCAATTCCTTGTATTTTTCGTACGATCCCGGCGTATAAAAGGCGGGGGTATACTGAAACGCCCGCACCGGGTACAGGCGCCGCAGTCCGGTCAGCAATCGATGCTGATGGGCTTCGTTGTATTCCTCGAGGAGCAAGGCCCGGCGCAGCAATTCTTCCGCCGCCGCATGGTTTTCGCGACTCAGCGCGTTGGCGATCGCCAGGTAGTGCGGCAACCGCGCGACGGCGTCGCCCGTTTGCTCGAACGCATCCAACGCCACGGCGAATTTCCCCCAGTTCCCGGCAAAGATCGCCGCCTGGACCCGCGCATGCGCCAGTTCCACCCGCCGCGCGTCATCGAAGCGCGCGGCGTGCTTCGCGACAAAATCCAGCGCGGCCGGCAGGTCGAATTTCATCAATTCTCCCAGCATCTCGACCGTCAACTTCACGACCAAAGCGGTCTCCGGGGCCTCCCCGTCACGGGGTTCCAGTCCGGCCGTCATCGCGGCCAGGAAAGCCTGGACGTCGCCATCCACGCGCAGTTGCTGACAGGCGATTTCCTTGTCCATTCGCAACCGCTGCGCCCGGGTCAACTCCTCGTTCTTTTCGAGAAATTCCCGGTAGCCTTGGAGCGTCTTGCGCGGATCGTTACGCGCGTCCCTGGGAATCTGAACCAGGGAACGATTGAATTCCGCGTCGGAAATCGCGGCTTGTCCATCCGGGCAGAAGCCCAGGAAACCCCATGCCAACCCGGCGCAGAAGATTAAGGATTTGCGGATCATGCTTTGTCTCCATCCAACGCGGCCATCAGTTCCAAAATGTAGCGGATACTTTCCAGCCTAAACGTCCGCACATCCTCGCGGTAGGCATCCCACTGGGCCAGGACCCCGAGCGCGCGACGCCCCAGCAGGCGGACATCGGCATCGGAATGGGTCATGGCCTCCCGCGCCAGGTCCTTCAGCTTGGTGGCATAGCGTATGTCGTCGATGCCTTCGCGCACGCCTTCCCAGGCCAGGGTGTCGATCACGTCGTCGCGCGTCGCCAGGACCATCACCAGGTTGCGCAAATTGTGCTCGTAGGGCGTGGCCATGTCGTTCCAGTTGTTGCGCCACCAGGTGTAGTTGCTGCTGGCGTCATATCCGGCCTTGTAGGCCATCATGCCGTGAATCCGTCGAAAATAATCGGGGTTTTCCGGTCCGGTGTGGGGATCGGCATACCATCCGACCAGACCGTCGGGATTGGCGTCGTGAAACGCCCGGACTTCGGCGGATCGAGATTCGGCCGGCATGCGCGGCATGATCATGTAGTCCAGCGCGAACAGCAGGCGCCCTCTCGGATGGGTGGACACCATCACCTTGCCGCCGCCCTGATGCACCGCGCGCCAGGCATTGCGCTCTTTCCGGACGGTATCGGGGCCTCCTTCGTCGACGCCATAACTGTAAAGATCGGCATGGCCGAGCAGTTCCCGGCACTGCGCCACGTTGGTTTCAATCTGGCGGCGCAGGTTTTCCACCCGCAGAAGTTCTTCCGCCGTGGGGTTTTCCTGGTCGACCCGCAGATTTGCCATGGTGTCGATGCGGAACAGGGGCCGGGTGGCGATGCCGGCCTCCCGCGCCAGGGCCAGGTCGTTGACGAGTTGGTCCGGATTCATCGGATTCGGCGAGGGGAACCCCATGGGCGTCAGCAGATTGTGGGCGGCGAGATTTTTCAGGACCTTCGGATTGCGTGCCCCCGTACCGTAAAGCGCCAGGTGAAATTCCTTGTCGTGATCGTAATACGTCCTGGCACGCGGCAGTTGAAACGGCAACACGCGCACCCGGACGGGCAGGCTTCCAACGGCAACGTCGTCCGCCAGCAACTCGATTTGCCCGGTGTAGATTCCGGGCGTCGCCTCTTCGGGAACATGCAGGGTGACGAAAAACTGCTTGAGTTCCCAGGGATTCAACACGGCCGGCTGCAGCTCGTCGGCGTCATGAATCAGCCCCATGTTGGCCTGGTTGGCCATCGAGTAGTTCACCACCCTGAAGTTCGCGCTCATCCACTGGTAATGCTCCGAGCCGTCCATGTTGGCATAGCGGACGTAGTCGTCGCGCGTATCGTGATCGACGCGGATCAGGGTTTCGTCGTTGAGCAGCAGTTCCGGGACCAGGCGACGTCCGAGGGCGTCCGCGAAATATCCATACCAGGCCGCGCCCGACTGGTACCAGACCTTGACCACCTTGATGTCCAGCGCCGAAGCCGGAATCGCGGCCCCGCCGGGGCCGTGCAAGGCGCCGGCGCGCGGCAGAAAACGATCCACCGCCCGGCGCGGCGCCA
Organism: uncultured Lentisphaerales bacterium; assembly: GCA_964542285.1. Taxonomy (GTDB): domain Bacteria; phylum Verrucomicrobiota; class Kiritimatiellia; order RFP12; family JAAYLN01; genus CAZIUM01. The sequence continues at coordinate 1,898 of CAZIUM010000029.1, read as the reverse complement.
CCTGGAACGATGCGGGACGGTATTCCCCCTGCGCGGCGATGTACTCGAGCGCGCCCAACGCTTCGCCATCCGCGGGAAAGCGATCCGGCAAACGCGGCACATCGCTCAAGGGCGACACTACGTAGTAACTCAACGGCGCCGCGCGCCAGGGCGCCTCGGCCTCCGACAAATCGGACTCCACCCGCTCGCGCATCCGATTCGCGGCTTCCTCCGTGACCGGATAGGTTTGCCGGAAGGGTTCCTGCGCCCAGACCAGCGCACCGGAGAGCAGAACGATCGAGCTGACAATGGTTTTTTTCATGGCGTCCTCGAGTGACAGGATAGGGGGGCTTTCTGGCTAACGCAACAGGATGACCGATCCCCCCGGTGGCGGAACGAAGGTAACCTCGCCGGCCGCATACAGTTCGTTGGTCTCCCAGGTTCCGCGCCAGTCCGGGAGCTCGATGGCGTCGAAGGCGGGAACGATCTCGACGGCATCGATCAGCGCGAACGTCGTTTCGCGCGCCGGTTCGTATCCGTCGATCGCGCTGAGTTTCAGGATGCCACCGGCATAGAGCGTTCCCGTCCCGCGCGTTCCGGCCACGAGTCGAATCCGGTCGTACTCGTTGGTCGTCGGACCGCCCAGTTCGAGGTCGAGCACGCTGGTGGCCACGGCATTGGTGATATGCCCCGTGAAGGTGAGCAGCCCGACCCGGTTGGTACATCCCGGACGGATGCTGCCGCCAATCAGGATGATGCGCTGCATTTCAACGCGACCCGTGCCCTGCAGCACGCCGTTGGGGCCGAGGGATCGCCAGCCCCGAGACAGTTGAGAATACGGGTCGTACCAGCGCGCGTCCTCGAGCGTGATCGTGCCGCTGCCCAGCGCGTAAGCCTCGTTATCGTGGGGGGCATATCCATACTGAACGACGGCCCCCTTGTCCATCCGCACGACGAACTCCTCGTGCATGCCGTTCCACATGAATAACCCACCGGAGTCCGGTCCCGCGATGTGAACCGACCCGGGAAGGCTGCTTAATGCCAGTCCGGCAGAAGCACTGAGAAATCCCCCGTTGGTCACGACGATCGAACCGGCGGTTCGAATCGAATACCCGATCGTGTTCAGCCGGGCGTCCGGCCCGTCGATGACAATGCGCGTATCCGTGTCCATCCAGAAATAATAGGGAATCCGGTCGAAAAGGGCATTGCGCAACAACAGGGCGGAGCCGGGACCGCGCAGGTAGAAGCGCTCAGTCCCCGTGCTGCCGGTGTGCCCGGCATTCAGACGTCGGACGGTGCCGTTGGTGAAGGTCACCAGGGTCCTATCTTCCAGCGTGCCGATACGATTGGTGGCATAGCGGCTCAGCGAGTAGGTGTATCCCCCCAGGTCGAAAGTCACGGTTCCGGCCTTTACCATTTGCGTATGGTTGGTGATATTGCCTTCCCAGGTCACGGTATAGGCGCCGTTGGTCCAATCGAACACCGCGGTGTCGTTGGTGCCCGGCACGACATTCGGAGACCAGTTCACCGGGTTCTGAAAAACTCCCCCGGCGCCATTGGTCCAGGTCATCGACTCGGCATGGGCAGGGGAAAACGTCATCAGAACCATTCCCGCAACACCGGTTGAAATCAAGGTTTTCATGGCAACGTATCCTTTCACCTGTGTGTAACGTCCAAGGCCAACAGCTCACATGCTTCATAACGACTCCTTACCCAAGCGCATCTAGCGGACACACTTCCAACAAGCCAATTCAACTAGAGGTTAAATGTTTACACATTCAACGAGGATTGTCCAGTGAATTTGATGAATTTGTCGGACCGTTTACCAGACCTTGCCCTCATTGACGCCAAGATCGCAATCTTTTCCAGGGACATTTCATCTGAGTATGGCCCTGGCCTAGCCTGACGCATTTGTTCGC
>CAZIUM010000028.1:0-20569 GCA_964542285.1 uncultured Lentisphaerales bacterium | reverse complement strand
TGACAAGAATCCCCGCAGCCCCCGCCCCGGTGCCCCCAGTGTCTGAATCGCAGGGAAATAAAAGGAAAACAAGACCGGAGTTTTTTGGTATGCTATATTAAATGTCTTTACAAGTCTCGACAGCCCGGGGGCACGGACACAATTCGAAACCGTGACATTCCTTCTTTTGATTGCTATAGTATATAAAAGTAATGCGAAAACGCATCGACGATTGCCCGGGACGGTCCTGTTGCCCGCTGACTGAATGAATCTCGAGCATGAATCCTTGATTTTCACAAATCCTTTAAACCAAGGTAGATGACATGAAACGTAAACTTCGTATTGGCATGGTTGGCGGCGGTTCGGATTCCCAAATCGGCCCCGTCCATCGGCTTGCCGCACTCCTGACGGGACGGTATGAAATTGTGGCTGGCAGCTTCAGCAGCAATCGGCAAAAAGCGGTGGAGGAACTGCCGGACTGTCCCCTGCAACCCGAGAGAGTCTATGGTTCGTATCGCGACATGCTTAAAAAGGAGGCCCGGCTTCCGGAAGACAAGCGCATCGACCTGGTGGCGATCACCGCACCCAACAACATGCACTATCCCATCAGCATGGCCTCGATTGACGCAGGCTTTCACATCCTGTGCGAACGCCCCATGGCTACCACCCTGGACGAAGCCCTCAATTTGCGACGTAAACTCAAGCAGACCAATCTGCTCTTTGGCTTGACCGTCACAGGGTGCGGATTTCCCATGCTGATCGAAGCGCGTCGCCTGGTGACGGAAGGACAGGTTGGTGAAATTCGCCGCGTGGTGATCGAGTATCCACAGGGTTGGATGGCCACGCGCATCGAAACCAGCGGCAACAAGCAGGCCGGTTGGCGCACGGACCCCAGGCGCTCGGGTCCCAGCGGATGTCTGGCGGACCTTGGTTCGCATGGGCTTGAAATCATGCACTTCGTGACCGGGCTGGACGTTACACGGGTCTGTGCCGCCACCAAAACCTGTATTCCCGGTCGTCAACTGGAGGACGACGGCACGGTGATGATGCAACTGTCCAATGGCGCCCAGGGACTGTTGTGGGCCAGTCAGATTTGCATTGGGGAAGCCCAGGGCTTGTCCCTGCGCATTTACGGCGACAAGGGATCGCTTTCCTGGAGACTGGAACGTCCGGCGGAACTCTGGCATCATGCCCTGGACGGCACGAGTCAACTGCTTCGCGCGGGAGGGACGCAACGAGGCATCCAGGCCACATCGGCCACGTGGCTCCCCTCCGGATTGCCGGAAGGATACTTGGGGGCGCTCGCAAACGTTTATCGCGCCTTCGCCGAGACCCTTGACGGCTTGATTGAAGCTTCCGGACCCAAACCGTCCCGGTTCTATCCCACAATCGATGACGGGGTGCGTTCCGTAGCCTTTATCGATGCGGTTGTACGCAACATCATGCCGGAAAACGAAGAAAAATGGACAGGGCTCGAAAGCGTGAATCAGGCGCTTTGAAGGGCCTGCCAGTCGAACCAGAGAAGCAAAACGATCAGAACGTATACAATCGTTGCGGCAATGGCGCCCAGGGCCGCGAGGGTGTCGCTGCCGCCACTCGAGCTGGCCTCGACTTCGTCCGGATTGCGAAGACGGGCGGCAATGTAGGCGTTGGGCTTGTTGGAAACCGCGGGGGCTCCTTCTGACGATTCGGCGTTTTGATCGGCGTTTTTGTCGTTTTTCGCAATCGAAATTTTCATCTCGCTCAACTTTCCCGTTTGGCAAACATGCCGGCTAAAAACGATGGAATCATACCAAATTCGCCCGTGGCTGACAATGCGTCTGTTGACCCCCAGCAATTAGAGGGTCGCTGGTAACCCACTGGTAACCCACCTCCACGCTCCGCGCTTGAGCTGGTGCATCAATTCCAATAGAATGCCATTTATGGGAACAGGTAGCAATTTTCCGGATAAGCTGACCTTGCGCTGTGCGGATCTCAGGGATGCCCACGCCATTTTCAACCTCATTCGATCGCATCCTAACGAACTGGTTGCGCGGCCTCTGGGGGATGTTGTGCAAAATATCGATCGCTTTATCGTGGGGGAAGCCGGGGGCGAGGTGGTCGGTTGCGCAGCCTGGTACATTCTGCCCGAAATCGGGGAACCCTCCATGGCCACGATCGAGATTCAATCCGTCGCCATTCGTCAGGACTGGCAGAAGCGCCGTCTAGGAACGCGGCTAGTCCGGGAGGTAATGCAACGCATCGAACCGTTGCGCGCCGCGCAATACCTGGTGCTGACCTTCACCCCGCCCTTTTTTGCCAGTCTCGGATTTCGCGAGATTCCCAAAACACGCATCATGCATAAGATTTACATGGGGTGCATGAACTGCACCAAGTACGCCAATCCCTTCACCTGTCCCGAGGTTGCCATGGTGTACAATCCCCAGCAACGGCACTGAGGCGGAAAGATGTCCGGGCAGGAATCATTTCTTCGTCGCCAGCGTTTCAACCAGGCGGGACGCCTGATGGTGCTCAGCTTAATGGTCAACTGCCTGCTGATGATCGTCAAAATGATCACGGGGCGGCTGGGCCATTCCAATGCCCTGTTTGCGGATGGTGTCGAGAATGCCTGCGACCTGGCGGTGTCGATGGCCGCATTGGCGGCGCTGCGCGTCTGCCGTCAACCCCTGGACCGCTGCCATCCTTACGGACATGGCCGCATCGAAAGCCTGGTCGCGCTGCTTGTCGGTGCCGCCGTGATCCTTACGGGCGGCGGAATCGTCTGGAATTCCGTGCGACATCTTGGCAACAACCGGCTGCTCCGTCCGACGTCGGCGGTGGTTTACGTAGCCGGGGTTACCGTGATGATCAAGCTGATCATGACGCGCCTGACAATGAGCCGGGCGCACCGTCTGGGCAGTCCGCTGCTGCGTACCCTGGCGCTGGACCACCGCAAGGACGCCCTGACCTCTTCCGCGGTGCTTCTGGGCAGCGGTTTGGCGTCCATGGGATTGGTCTTGCTCGATCCACTGGTTGCCATCGCGGCGGGAATGTCGATTGTTTTTATCGGGGGCAAGACTTTTCGCCAAGCGGCGGGCGAACTTCTGGACGTTGCCCTTCCCGAGGAGAAACTGGCCGCCATCAGCCGCATCGCCAGCGCGGTCGAGGGGGTGGAGGGAGTCCACGACATTCGCGGCCGGCGTGCGGGACAATACCTGATCGTGGACCTCAAGTTGGACATGGACCCGCAAATGACCGTCGAGCGTTCCCATCAGCTGGCCACGCGGGTAAAGCAACACCTGTTTGATGCCTTCGACGAAATCGGAGATGTCATGATCCATGTCAATCCGCACAACGATCCCTTGCACGAAGACCTGGTCAGGCTCTGATTTTAACGCGCGGCTACCGGTACACCGGACCCAATTTTCCGCAGGCGAGAAAATCGTCGCCTCCGCAACGATCCCAGTAGGTGGGGCGAAAAACATCTTCCGCGGGGAGATTGTGCAGGTCCACGGGAATGCGCAGCATCGCGCTGAACGTCAGCAGATCCGCGCCGATCCGTCCGAAGCTGTTGCCATCGTGATTCGGACCGATGCGCTGCATGTATTCGAACGAGGTCATGCCACGCGGCGTCCAGTATCCCTCCGGCCAGGTGGGATCGGTATTCCGGCTGATATGGTTGGCGACTTCATCGGGCAGTTCAACCGTATCCCCTTCAACAACCGAAAAGGTCATTTCGTCCCCCACGGCATTGAAACGGTAAGCCGTCAAGGGAATTCCGCCAGGTGTACGGAAATGACTGGACAATCCGTCGCCGGGAAAATAGGTCAAGGCCGCTCCCATGAACGTGGTCGCCTTGGCGGCCTCGGTCATTAACGCATCTTGCAGCGCGGGGGTTGCGCGCAACGCATTCATGACGGCCCGGATGTCGCTGCCGGGAACGTGCTGGACTACTTTGAAAAGATCGACGGCATAATCGAGCGCCGCGGCGCCTGAATTGCGCTTGTCGATGATCCCATTGGGGCAAATCTCGCTCACATCCACCCCGGTCGCCTTTCGAATGCTGGCCGGAGTCCAGTTCGAACGGATGTCCGCAAACAATTGCGCCGCGCCACCGCTCACCAGATGCGCCACCGTCATGCCCAGCCCGTTTTTGGAGTCATTTTCCGTAGCGACGATATGGGGGGGACGGAAACCATTCCAGTCGAAGGAACTGTTGAGAATCGATTCGGTTACGTCGAAGTTGGGATAATAGTCGGTCCATTGCCGCTGCCCCTGGGTGCCGGCGGCAATGGCATTGTATCCCTGTGCATATTCCACGTTGGGTGTGAACCCCTGTGCCTTGCCCGTCGCGGCATCCGCCAGCCGGGGATTGCCGATCATCAGATCGCGCACAACCAGTGTCGCTTTAAGACATTCGCGCAACAGTTGATCCGGCGGCAAGGGACGGGGTCCGTGGCCATAATCGAAGGTAAATTTCCGCTTCATGAAAGTCGCGGCACGTTCCAGCTCCTCGTGGTCGTAAAATCCGCTGTCCATTCGTCCGCGAATTCCCGACATATCGAACGAAACCGTTCCCATGCCGAAATAATGCTGCAACAGATTGCGCCGCGCGTCGGCCCCGACGATTCCCATGGAAACGCCGCCGACCCCCAGGTAGTTCTTGCCGCGCAGGGTTCCGATGGCCGTGGCACAGCGGGCAAAGCGCAACAACCGCGTGGCGACATACTCGTTCAAAGGCTGGTCCTCGTCCTCGAGATCGGGACTGTAAATCGAAAAAATCGGTCTCCGTTTTTCGTCCATGGCGGCCGTGAAGGCCTTGAGCCAAACGGCACCGGGGCGGTCGGTCTGGTTGAGCCCGTAGGCGGCCTGCTGCCACTCGCTGCTGCCCATGCCAAGACAGGCCGACATCAATTCGTCGCTGTAGCACCAGGAACGCGACACCCACAGGTTGGCGCAAACGCCCTCGGTGGCGTAGCAGGCCTGGGCGCGGGCTCCCGAACGGGCGCCATACACGATTTCAGGCGCTACCACCAGGCGGGGGCGGCGTCCGTCGGGAAGGCGGACGTTTTCGGAGATCAAATCGTATACCTTGGCCGTCAAGGCCCAGGTTCGTGCGGCGTTGTCCTCGTAAGCCCCTTCACGGCCATCCGCCACGGGCGTAATCGCAAGCGTGGGCGGGTGTCCGATCAAGCCCGCGGAGGCGGGCTCAAAAGATCTTGCGCGACTCTGCAGTTTCTCAAAATCGGGTCGGGTGGCATTCAGGGTCATTTCTCGTTCTCCTCAGACGGCCTATCGAATCGGGCATCCACGCGATACGAATCGTGCGCCCCCCTCGATCCAACGGACTTTGAGTCGATGCCGGTAGGGATGACGCAGCACACGATTACGGGTGAGTATTGTGGCACGAGCGCCGGATAGAGTGCAAGGAACCAGCGGGCCATGGTTTCATTCTTGCCACGATGGGCCGAAAATAGGATACTCCCCCGCATGTGATGAGCGACCAAGACCCAACCCATATTCCCCTGCACCGCAGGCTGCGCGATGCCCGCCGGTCGCAGGGCATGACGCAAAGCGAGCTGGCAGGCCGGATCGGCTGCAAGCAGTCGGCCATCAGCATGCTGGAATCGGGTCGGTCGGAAGCCCTGGCGCGTCCGGCGGTCGAGAAAATGGCCGAAATTCTGGGCGTCGAGCTGGATTCCGAGGAATCCTGCGGGGCTTCCGTGACGCCGACAGCCGGCGCGCACGGAATCTGTCCGCAGAGCGAATGCCCCTCCAACGTTCCGTTTGCCGTCCATGGCGATCTGCTGCTGTGGCCACGCCCGCAACCGGTTCCGGGAGGGCGTCACTGCGCCTACTGCGGAGAGGTTCTGGAAAGAACCTGTCGTCAGTGCGGCGCACCGGTACGCCGAGGCGCCTGTTGTCCGAGTTGCGGAACGCCCTGGGTGGCTCCTCCGGTCGACTACGAAGGCACCGCGGAGCAATGGGCTCGGACGCGCCGGCAGCGCATCGCGGAATGGCGCAGCCTGTTGGACGGATGACAAGCGCCCAACTCCAGTCGTTTCATGGAAATAAGCCCGGGGCCGGGAAGCGAATTCAATGCAATATTTCATCTCCATCGGGGAACACAGACTCGAGGTCGCGCGCATTTTTTGCATCGGGCGCAACTATCGCGCGCACATGCAGGAATTGAGTTCGGAGAAAGAAACGCCCTGTGTCCTCTTCATGAAACCACTGACGGCGCTGGTTCCCGCGGGACACCCGGTGAGTCTTCCGCGCCACCGCGGAGCGATTCATCATGAGGTCGAGCTGGTCGTGGCGGTGGGCAAGGACGGACGAAGCCTTACGAAGGAGAATGCGCTGGAGCATGTGGCGGGCTACAGCCTGGGACTGGATCTGACCTTGCGCGACGAGCAGAACCGCCTCAAGGCCGCCGGCGATCCCTGGGAGTCATGCAAGGGATTCGACCAGAGCGCACCGCTGGGAGCCTTTGTACCGGCCCATGCCGTACCCGACCCCCAACGCCTTGAGCTGAGCTGTCTTGTTAACGGCATTCGTCGGCAGCACGGGTTCACCCGCGACATGATTCGGCCGGTCGCGGAACTTCTGGTCCAAATCGGCTCGCAATGGCGCCTTCACCCCGGCGACCTGGTCTTCACCGGCACCCCGGAAGGCGTCGGACCGGTTGCGCCGGGCGATCGGGTCGAGGTCCGCTCGCCGGCCATCGGGGACTTCACCTGGTCCATGCACTGAGATCAGAGAATCTCGCATTTACCGCCCGCACAGGCAATGGTCTCGGTCACGGTGGTGTTGTCCTGCTTCTCGATCATGCGGGTATAATCCACTGGGGCATAGGTGCGCGTCAGATCTTCCCAGAGCTTGCAATTGTGTACCCGTTTGAGGCACCGCGTCATCTTGAGGGCGTCGTTGTCAAAATAATTTGCGGCAAACTTGTGGGCGCGCCGCACCCAGTCAAGCTTGGCCGCGCGCACGGCCTCGATAGCCTCGTAGACACGTTTGGGATACTTTCGCGGTGTGGGCGTACCCAGGTTCTCGCCCCGTCCCAGCACGCAATCGCAGGCCGCCCAGAGATTATCGTCGAAGGCCTGCAGACCGTCCACGATCAGGCCGGACGACATGATGGCGCCCACCCCGTAGGTGGCGACAATCTCATCGGCCGTCAGGACCTCGCAGAAGGGAGCCTGGGGATAATCCAGATCGCCGCCATCCGGCAGCAGAGAAATGCCCGCAAAAGCATCCCGATGGTCGTAAATATAATCGGTAACCGCTTCCCATTCGCTGTCCTTGACCGATATGGTGTTGGAAACATTGTGGCTCAGCCAGGGGGCGGCGCAACGCTCCGGCCGCTTGCCGGCGTCGATCCAGTTTTCCTTGGTGAGTCTCACGGCATCCAGCAATTTGAGGGCATCGACCTGCTGCTTGGTGCGGGCATCGGGACCGGCCTCGATACAAAACGTCAGTACGACATCGGTGCCGTTGGGATTCCAGACCGACGCTTCCACCGCCAGTGGATTCTGAGCACGGAAGAAATCCACCAGAAGTTCGTCTTCGTTGGCCTGGGTACGCCGGAAATAGCGACGCGAGTGATGTGGATGAATGCCGGAACTGGTCCCAAGGATGCAACTGGTGGTGCCGGCGGGTTTTACGCAGGTGGCCCGTGCGGCGGTCAGCACCCCAATGCGTGCCGCGACGCGCTCGTTGATCTCCAGGATGTGCCGCGCCATCTTGCGTTGGAGAGCGGGGTTGAACGCCACCTCGGGATGTTCCATCATGCCGGTCATGGAAATTCCCAGCAACGATTCGCGCCGCGCAATGGCGGTGCTGACGGGCCCCAGGTACTCGAAATCGGTATAGTCCGCCTGCAGGGTGCCCAGCACGGCGGCGGCCTCGCAGGCTTCGCGAAAGGAGGCTTCGTCGGTTACACGCCCCATGTTGATTTCACAGAGATTGCAAAAGGCAAATCCCGATTGCCCGTCGATCTGTGGCAGAAGTCCGATTTCGCCGCAGGGGTTGAAGGTAGCCTCGAGATCGTCGGTCCAGATAAAGCCCGGTTCTCCGAATTCACGCACCGATTTCATCAGGTCCCGGAACTGTGCGCGGCGGGTGGCGTCACGCAGCAGGATCGCGGAGTTGTTGGAACGCGCGCGTTGTGGATTGTCGTTGAACCAGTTGCCGGTTTTGGCGGTGGCCATCTCCGCATCGTCGGGTGAAAAGATGCAAATGGTGGCACTGCGTCGCACTCCGCCGGACAGCACGGCGTCGGAAGCGTGCATCAGGATGTCGTAGGCGTCGATGGAACGTAAGCGGCTCTGTCCATCGGCCAGGCAACGATCCATCAGGGCCCGGATAATCTCGAGGCTGCGCTGCAACGGTTCGGGTCCCGGCGCCCGTCCCATGCCGGAGGAGATCGGACGACCCTTGGGACGCACCTGGCTGTAATCGAACTCCACCGGACGCCCGGCGAATTTCGGCAGCGGTTGATCCGATACGAAATAGCCCGAAAGTAAAACCCCCAGGGCATCGGCCCAGCCTTCGATGGTGTCCGGCACCACGAAGGTGGCCCGCGGTCCGGTGGGACGGGCAATTCCCGGCAACTTGGCAACATGATGCTGCTGCACCGAAAACCCAACCCCACACCCGCAGAGCAACAGCCAAAGTGCTTCCTGAAAAAAACGGGAGCGATCGCAATAGGACGTGGCGCAATTGTAAATGCGCGCATGCTTGCGCAAGATCGGATCGCCGCCAAACTGCATGGCCCGCTGGCTTCCCAACATCATTCTTTGCTTCATGCCGCGCTCGCAGATCGCAAGCAGATCGTCGATTTCGATCCCCTTGGCGGCAAAATGGCGTCGATGCATGTCCAGGACACGATCCACAGCCTCCTCGAAGGTCTCGCGTCGCATCTTGTCGGGGATGTAACGACTGTATTTGGAGGTGAAGACATAGTTTTGCAGCGATTCGATACTCATGTGAAATTTCCTTGAAAAATTTGCAGGCTCACGGCATGTGATGCCCCCCCCCCTTTGACATCGTGAAGAAGCTTGCCCAGCGACAATCAATATATAGTGGGTTATGCTTGAAACGTCCACCATATTTGGTGTTTTTTGGCAAATTTTCTTATTAACCGTTGATAGTGGCGAACTTAGGTCATCGGGTGGACGGTACCCCGATTTCGATTCGCACCAAGCGGGATTCCTCCGGTCGTCCCGGTCGGGGGGCGATCCTGACATGCAAACAGGTATCGTCCTGCAGTTCGGGCGCTTTCTCGGCCCATTCCACTGCCACAATGGCCCCATGTTCAAGGTATTCCCAGAAGCCCAGGCTCTCCAGATCGCAGGGTTCCGGCAGCCGGTAGAGGTCGATATGCACCAAGATTCCGCCGTTGGGAATGGGGTACTCGCACACCAGTGTAAACGTGGGGCTGGTGACAGGTTGCACAATACCCAGGGCACCGGCCAACCCCTGAACAAAGGTGGTTTTGCCCGCTCCGAGATCGCCATGCAACGCCACAACCGTGCCGGGGACCAGAGTCATTGCCAGTTGCCGGGCCAGGCGCCACATGGCGGCGGCATCCGCGACCTCCAGGGTTTGCCCTACCGCCTTCATCGCGGCTCCTGTTGTCGGTCGGTCTGCCAGGACTGACGGTCCAGTGCGGTCGGTGGAAGGCCTAGCCGGTACTTGAGTCCCTGGACACCATACACCCACAGCGTGATCCAACATGCCGGGAAATGATACCACCAGGCGGCATCGCGAAACCGGCGATGGCCACGCAGGGCCTGGAGCGCCAGCGGCACCATGAAAACGGTCGCCAGTCCGAATCCCAGCAAACGGATGCGGCGTCCTCCCCTCCAGGGATAGGTGCGTCCGCGTTCGCGTGAAAAAAAAAGATAATCGCGGATGCGCCGCCGTTGCTTGCGGGCAAAGTCGGACAGGCGCTCGCAATACAAATGCACAATCCCGCATTTGACCTTGGCCAGATGCCGATGTCCGGCAGCCACGGCTTGGTGCACCACGTCGATGTCAAAGAAGTAGGGTTGCCACCGCACGGACTCCAGCAGCGAACGACGCAAAACGAAACCATTGGCGCCGATGGTCGGCAGATGCCGTGCGTCCAGTGTCAGCTTGAGGTAATCGCCACGGTCCCGCCACGACAGATCGATCCCCGTCCAACGGCCCGTGACGGCACTGTGCCGGTCGTAATTCCCCAGAAACAGGCATAAGGGATCGTTCATGCCCAGCATGGCAAAGTAGCGCGTCAGGGGCGGATCCGTCGCGCGCCGGGTATAGGCCCATGGTTCGGCAGCCACGATCTCCGGATCGGTAAAAGGGACCGTCATGCGCAGAAGCCAATCGGATGAGGGCAGAATGTTGTCGCTGTCGATCAGGGCGATCAGATCGCCGTGACTGGCGGCGATGCCGGCACTTTTCCCGGCTTCACCGGTGCGTAATGGATTTTCTACGACGATGTCGGCGCCGTGACGTTGCGCAATGGCGCGCGTGTCGTCATTGGACCCGCCGTCGGAGATGACGATCTCGATCGATTCTCCCGGAACCTTCTGCGCCCGTATGGAGTCCAGGCAGGCCGCCAGGGTACGCGCGGAATTCAACGTGGGAATAACAATGCTGATCATTGTGGGGAGGCATCGTCGGCGGCGGATTGGAGCAGGGCCGCATGCGCCTCGGCCAATTGCCGTCGGATGGGAATGTTCTGGGGGCATTTCGTCTCGCAAAGGCCGCAGTTGACGCAGGCATCGGCCCGGTTCTGTGGTGCCATGGCCGCATACCCGCTCCGTGCGCTTCCCCACAGCCCATACACCCGGCCGCGATTGTAGATTTCGAAAATTCTCGGGATGGCAACTTCATGCGGGCAAGGCAGGCAGTACCCGCAGCCGGTACAATAAAGATCCGCCAGCTTGCGCAGGGTTGCCATGCGCGTGTCGATGGCGGCCAGTTCCCCCGACCCCAGTACCACCGGAGAAGCGGCCACGGCGGCATTTTCCTCGACCATTTGCAGGGTGCTCATGCCGGACAAGGCTACCGACACCGCGGGGTTCGCCAACACGAAGCGCAGCGCAAGTTCGGGCATGTGACGAATTCCCGGAACCAACCCATCCAGCACATCGCTGCTGTCGCCGAGGCGACCGCCGGCGACCGGTCCCATGACCACGACCCCGATGCCGGCGGCATGGGCTTCGGCGATGGCCTCCTCGAGACGCCGGTCGAGAAGGTTGTACTGCACCGTGATGACATCCGCGTAGCCGGTATCGACCAGACGACTCAGGACGTCGGGTTCGTCGTGAAACGAAAAGCAGACATGCCGCACTAGTTTCTGATCGCGCGCCCTGGCCATCCAACGCGCAACGCGCGGCTCGACGTCTTCGGTCCAGTGCTTCCAGTTCAAACCATGGTGGTTGTAGATATCAATGTAATCGGTGCCTAAACGCTCGAGGCTGTTTTCGAGATTAGTCCACCACTCTTTTTCGCTGGCACCGTAGTAAGGATTCTTGGTGGAGAGCACGACCTCGTGGCGCCGGTCGCGCAAGGCTTCGCCCACCACCCGCTGGCTGTCCTGGTTGCAATACCCCACCGCCGTGTCGAAATAGTTGACTCCCCGTTCGAATGCCCGCCGCAGCATCGGAACGGCCAGGTCGCGATTGACCGTGGCCGTCGCGCCCGTACCGTTCATAGGCAAGCGCATGCAGCCGAATCCCAGTTGTGAGACCGAAAGATTCGTTTTACCCAGGGTACGATAGATCATGCCGTCACTCCAATTCCTTCAAAACACGCGCATACAACGATACCTCCATCTTGTCACCGCAAGGTAGGATACAGGTGAAAAACAAGCAGGTACGCCAACAGGTATCCGATCAGCACCGCCAAAGCATTGCGGGCGCCATGATTGCGCTTGAACGCCACCGGATTCCAATAAAGGGTCCGTCCACCTGGAAAGGGTCTGTGCCCCGGCACAAAGCGCGGGACCTCGCGCAGGTACCGGGCATAGGATTCCCCGAAAATCGGCGTCAGTTTACGTTCTTCGCGCAACACGCGGTTGCGCATGAATAACAGGTAAAACAGCGTATACAACACCGGAGCTAGCCAGCTCCAGGCCGTTCGCGTGGGGTCCAGCATCAGCACCAGGCCCAGAATCAATACATAACGAGTCAGGTACATCGGGTTGCGGACGTAACGGTAGGGCCCGTTCACCGCGAGTTCCTGGGAGGTCATGATGCAGGCAAAACACCACCATTGTCCGGCAGCCCCCACCAAAGAGATCGCCATGCCGATCCAGAACCAGGACGAATCGGTCGGCACGTGCCACAACGCCGCCAACAGGGCCAAAATCCCCAGGGGCTGCCGCGTGCGAACGATGAAACGACGCAGTCCGGGATGGTTGAACAGGGCGTTGAGTTGATCCAGAAATATCATGGTTGGTTTTCCGTTGAGGGGGTCGATTGTTGCCGCGTTGGTTTCTTGCCGTCGGCCGCCTGGGAATCCGGTTCCCGCAACAGGCGGATTTCAAAATGCCGCAGGGCCCGCTGACGTCCGGGCCACTGGTAGCCGCGCAAACGCCACCAACGGCGCGAACGCAACTGCCAGCGCAGAATTTCGGTCCGCTCCGCCCCCAGGCTGTCGGGATCGTGCTGCGCCCAATGCTTGTAGACTCCCGACAAGTCCACTCGCTCCAGGGCCCGGCGCCAGCGATGCGGCCATCTCCGGGTGGACATGGCCGACTGGAAATCGATCATCGCGGGGCACCGGTCGCCCCCGACGATGAGATTGCGCGCATTGCGCAGGTCCAGGTGCACGATACACCGTTCGTGCATCGCGCGCACCATGGATTCCAGGTGTTCGAAAAACGCGCGCCGGCAGGCCCCATGATCGATTTCACGCAGGGATCTTCCCACGATGAAGCGATAGCCGAACGCCAAGGCATCCACCCGGAAGGGATCGGCTGGCACTCCGGGCACGCCCTGGAGTCGCCGCAGCACCCGGTACTCGTGTCCGGCCAGCCAACGTCCCCAGGTCCAGCGCACCACGGCCGGGCAATTGGAGAAATCCTTGATTACCCAGGGCCCTTCGTCTCCGGGCAGACGCCAGACGGTGGCGTTGCCGAAGCGTCCCCGATGCAACAGATGGCGTTCCGCGGCGTCAAATTGTTTACGTGTAAGCACTGGTGGCATGAATAGCGGGTATTGTAATCGCTTGTCGGAACGAACTCAACGCGGTTTTGCGCACCGCGAAAAAAACACACCCCTTCGGGTTCCCCCACGGCATGGGTGCCGTAACGAATACGAACGACGGGAGCGGAGAGCCTTATTAAATCGCAACGGCACCGTAGGGCTTCGACCGGTACGCCATCTTTGCCCCGTGTAGTTTCAGAATCGGCAGGGAGACCGCCGGGAAAGGTCGAAACTCCAAATACATCGGTTTTTCCCTTGTCCGTTAAAAGCCCAGGAAGGCTTTGTCCTGTGCCCACAGCGTTTCCAGTTCTTCCTGCGCAGGAACGTCATCCCGCACCGACCGAAATCCCACGTTCCAACCGTTCTTCGGGTTGGCCGGCCACTCGGGCAACCCTTCCAGGCAGGACTTGTAAGCCCGGAAACGCCGGTGAAACGCCTTTCCGATCAGCGGCCGGGTGTGAATCATGTTCGTCTTCATGATCCGCGCCCCGAAAACGGTCTCGTTGCGCACCGCCTCGACGACGGCCGCCTTGTCCCCGGTTTCGGCGGCATCTTCGACGCGAAACCGCAACCCCAGGTAATGCGCGTACATTCGCAACAGGTCCACCCTGGCCCGGTATTCCGGCCAATCCTTTACCCGGCGGGCCGCTTCTTCGAGATCCGCGCAGGCGGCCTTCAACGTTTCCCGAGTGAAGGCGACTCCCTCCCGCGCCCCGTCTCCGGGCGCATCCGGCACGGTCTCGATTTTTGCCGGCGGGAGATTTCCCCGCGCCCCCTCGCCCAGCCAGCGGACATAATACCGCTCCATCGCATCGGCCGCCGGACCGAACGCCAAGGTATAAAACTCGGCCACCAGAGCGCGAACATCCTCCTCGACGTTCCATAAAAGACGCGCCCCCACGTAATACCCGAGCCCGCGCGGCCCCCAGTTGCAGCTCATCTCCGTGTTAAGCGATCGCACATTGTTGCGGTGGTAAAACCGGATATCTTCCGCCAGGCGGGGTAGCGCCAATTCCCCTTTCACGACGGGCAAATCCCAGTCCCACTGATAGACCGACCAGTATCCCCGTATGCCGGATCGAACGCCCATGCTCCGGAAAGTTTCCAGTTGCTCCCGCAGCGACATGGGCGTGCGCCGGTAGGATGTGGTCGTCTGGACAAACACGTTGGGTTCGATCGGAAACGAAGGAGGATGCGAGTAGGCGCTGTACGCGTAGGTGCCGATCGTCGCCTCCGGGTATTGTTCCCGCAAAGCCCTGGCAGCGATGTTGATGCAGTGGAACAGCGACTCCGAAGTAATACACACCAAGGTCCCGTCGGGACGCTTCGCGAACTGGGAGCCCTTGTCCCAGAACACCTCCCCGCCCCGAGCCCATTCGTGGCAGCGCGGACATTCGCAGTACCCGAGTCCGTCCGCCGGGGTCATGGAGATCATCGTCGCCCCCGCCTCCGCCTGCTTCAAGACCCGCTCCGTGGCCCGCCGGATATATTCCGGGTGACTGTAGCAGGGCTTGCTTCCGAAAACGCGTTCGCCCTTCCGCATGGCGAACAGTCCGGGATTGCGCTCAAAATCCTCGCGGGTCAACCCGTGTCCCGCATGCCCGATGGAAACCCGAATCGCGCCTCCCAGCCGGTTGTGAAAATCCCAAGCCTGCTTATCCTCGGCATTCCCGCGATAGGCCCCGAATCCGTAACCGAGCCTTCGCTGGATATTGAAGCTCGGCGAAAAGCGCAGGTTCCAAGAACCCCGGAGAGTCGCCCGTTCGGGCAACACTTCCCAGGCCTCTCCCGGAAAAAACCAGCGACAGCCCAGTTCATGCAGAAAGGTCATTACCGCGTGGCGGGCGCCCTTCTCGCCGTTTCCCAGCAGCAAGAGATTCGTGCCGTCGCTCCGCACAAGACCGTCTTCCACTCCCCCATCAACCGCGTCCTCCTCCGGGATCGTCCAGGGAAAGTCAGAGGCTTTCCCGACATAAATTCCCTCCTGCCCCGGTTCGGCGGCGGCAATTTCCAGCTCGGCTCCGCTGATTTTCCGAAGAACCCGACGCAATTCCACCGCGGCGGGATCCCCGACGGTCGCGGCCAGGATACGCATTCTCGGGACGCCGCCCTCCACCAGGAGCACTTCCCGGCCCCGGACCGACCCCGTCATCGTCAATCCCAGGCAACAACACCCCATCAGACAGAGTTTCATAAATCCCGTCCCAACGGTCGTTACGGTTTCCCGCACAGGAACGGGTTTCCCGATTTTATTAAGGGAGCCGCGGTTTCTTAACAACCCGAAAAACAATTTCTTTCTCATGGCCTTACTCCATCTTACTCTTCAGGGATTACTTATGACCGGTCATGGCACCTAACCCGTAGGGAACGGCGGCCAGGTATCGGGCAATGCCGCAGACGTACTTGTTGCGGCGCTCCATGCCGACCGGCGATGCGTGCGGTGGTTCGTCCAGTGTATCATCACCTCCGATCGTCTGCATGTCGAATGTGAAGATCGGCAGCGTTTCGCGGATCTTGTCCAGGTATTCCGGGCTGTCCCGGCGTCGATGGGCGAGCGCCAGCGACACAAAGCGCCCCAGGAACTCGCCGGGACCGCGCGAAGGACCGTAATTCGGCGACAGCGAATAGCGCACCAGGGCTTCGGCCAGGGCTTCGTGCCGCAGCATTTCGGCCAGTTCACACAGCATGTGCTGCCCCCCGAAGCCGTCGAAGAAAAAGACACTGGTGGCGATTTCATCGCCCTCCACATGTCCCTCGCCGGTGGCGATGTCGACATGCAGATACTTGTAGAATTGGCCGTCTTCGCGGAAAGCCGATGCGTAGAGATCGGCCAGGCGTTCGACCGGCTTGCGGTCGGCAGGATCCCCGCTCATCTCCCATTTCACGGCCAGTCCGATCATGGCGGAAGCCATGGAGGGGGCCGTTTCACTGGTGCGTACATAGCTGCGGTAGAGCTCCACGGTGTTATGGATCACCTCGGCCGTCCAGGGGTCGGCGCAAACATAGTAGTGCAGCCTGCGGACCAGGGGCATCGATACCCGCCATTCCTTGTCGGCACAGCCCCAGTGCTGCACGTTGTGACGGGAGCCCGAGCCCAGGAATTGACCGGCGTGATACGTGTCGACATCCCGGTTGTGGCGGGTCATGTTCACGGCTAGCTCGAGCCAGTCCCGTCTGCCGGAGCGCAGTGAGTTCAACCACAATCCCAGGTCCGGCAAATGCTCGGTATTGACCCAGCCGTAGCCGCCATCGTCGTAACCCCAACGGTCGATTTCACTGTAAAAAGCCGTCGGCATGTCGCCGAAATTCATCAGGCCATACCAACCCCGGCGCCGCTGTTCGACGGCCAGGAATTCGATCAGATCCGCCACCTTCTGTTCCGTCGCGGCATGCGTCAGCTCCGCGGTGGAGGCAATTCGGCCCACCACGCGGGTTTGCGCAAAATATTCGCCCGGGGTCAGGGGATACAATGGATGCAGAAAGCCCATGGCCCTGCACGCCACCTCCCGCCGGTCTTCCGCGGAGACCGCTCCCCCGTCATGGAACTGCAGCGCCAGTTCGCGCGCCTTGCCGATGCCCGCCGGTCCGTGGGTGTCCAGCGGAAACATGCCGATGCCGGTTTCGTAGCCTTCGGTGCCGTGACGCACCAGCGAGTAACGGCGCATGTCCAACGGCTCCGCACTGTCGGGCCAGAAACCGAAGGTAAGCACCCCCGTTCCGGCATCCACCTCCAGCGCCGTGGGATATTCCTGCCAGAATTTGCGGATGGCGGCGGTCACCCCTGCCCGGCCGTTGTTCAGATGGCACCAGCCCCTAGCATGTTGGCCTTCGCAGGCCTTGACCCAGCTTCTGCCGGGGGCAACCCTTTTTTCGATACGATAGAAACTCGATCCGACTTGGACTTGCCGGGCGGTCGGCCAGCGCAGCAGCGGAACAAAAGGACGAACCCGGTCCCAATACCCGGCGCCCTGCTGCTCGCCAAACCCGTACACCAGGCTGTCAACCGGGCGCGGATCGGGCCAGGGCTCGTCCACCGGAGTCACGCGCGGCTGGATCAGCGGCAGGGTCTCCTCTTCGGCAGGCACGACTTCCCGCAGGTTCGTCTCCACCTTCAGTTCGCACCGACGGATCAGGTCGCGCTCCGAATGCCCCAGGTAAATCAACACCGGCTGCAATCTCAACTCCGACAGATCCGCCAGCACGTCCACGATCAGCCGCAATTCCACCATCTGGACCCCATTCGGGTCAAGCCAGCGTCCGCTCAAACGCAACACCACGCGATTGGGCGACTCGACCGGGATCTGGACGGCGTCGTCATCCACATTGAACTTGCAGACCCGCGGCAGGGCATCGTCCTCGGGGCCGATCACAACCAGTTCCGGGGTCAGTCCCAGCACTTCGGGATCGCTGCCGTCCGCCGCAACGGCCCGCAGCAAGCCCGGGACCCCGGGGCCAAACCGTACGCTGAGCGGCCCCCCCGCGACCCGAACCTCCCGCTCCCGGCGCTCGACCTGCAACCGTGGGCTCTCCGGCGACGGGGCAAGCACCTCCGTGTCCAGCTCCAGGGTATGGGCAAGGGCATGGTCGCAACTGATTTTGCCGCACAGGTGCAGCCACTTGATGGAGCCGTCGGGCCAGTAAGCCGCGGGGCGGGCATGCACGGCCTGGGTGGAACCGTCCCCGGCCAGCAGGTTCATCCAGCCGGAATCCCTGACCTGCCCCTGGGGCAGCGGCACGCCGCCCAGGAGAAGATTGTTCAGACGGGGCAGTTCGAAAAATTGATCCAGTTGAATAGGTACTCGCATCTCTCTCCTTTTTTACTTATGCAACTTAATGTTTGTTTTTCGTTTTTTTTACCCAGAAATAGGTGCCGACGATTTCGCTTTGCCAGTGGTCGTTGGGATGGGTTCGCGCGTATGCAACGAGCAAGACATTGGGCGCGACTTCTGCCAGCGCCAGATAATTGCCACAGTCTGGAGGGTAGAGGTCGTTAAAGAACTGGAGGACGGGGCCCCATTGCCGGCCTCCGTCGGCGCTGAACATCAGCCAGTTCCCGGGCCGTCCGTAACCGGCAACGATGATGCCGTTCTGCATTTGCACCGCGTCGGGCCATACACCGAAAGGCGCCACCGGGGCGGCGCTGCTCCAGGTACGTCCACCATTGCTGGACTCGCACAGATAGAGCGATGATTGCGGATGGTAGCTGAATGGCATCTTCGCGTTTGGGTCGGCACTCTTGCATGTTCCGAGCGAAGCCTGGTAACTGCCCCCGGACCGCATGAAGCTCAAGACCCGGCCATCGGACAGGAGCAGGAGCGCTGTTTCATTATATCCCTCACTGCGGAGATCTGTAGGCATTCCCGTCGTGACGGGGGCCAGGAACTGCCAGGTTCTCCCCTGGTCCTCCGAACGGATAACGTACACCTGACGGCCACCTGCGGAGTTTGTCGATGGCCTGCCATACAGACTCATCAAAAGACTGCCGTCCGCCAAGCCGACGATTTTTCGGCACAAAACCAACGTGGCGTCCCACAGCCATTCCGGCAGGCGAATTGCAGCGACTGTCTTTGTCCGGGTCAGTCCCTCATCCCGGGAGCGGAAGAGGGTGGCTTCCATCACGCCGTGGGTTTTGGATCGGCGAACCCTGATCTCCGGTCTCCCTGCGGCGCACACGCCTCTGGCGCCCCGCAGTTTTTCCGGCAGATCGTCTTGCTCCTGCTGGAACATCAAGGTCTCGCCACCCGGTTCCCGGAATTGAAAGGTTGAAGGCTCCAGGATGTGCTCGACCGCGTGCCAAGTCTTTCCCCCGTCCAAAGAGCGTCGGTTATGGACTTGCAGATCTCCGTTGTTGTAGCGGAAAACCGAACCACTGGGACAGAAACTTTCGCTCCAGGGCACAATAACCTGCGTCTCGCCCCGGATGACCTTGATCCCCGGAACGTAACTCACGCGCGATTTAACCATTTCGTGTTGCGGGTCGAACCAGCTAGGCGCGAATCTGCCTGCCGTTTCCCCGACGCTCGTGTCAGTTTTCTCCTGCGGCATCTATATTTGCTCCCGTTTGTTGGATCCACTTCCAAATTCGCCAAACATTTGGCTGTCGACCCGGCAGCCCTTGAACGTTGCCCCGTCAAGCAGGCCCTCCGTCAACCAGTTGCGCCAGTTCCAGGCCTGGTTATGCCAGGCAACCCCTTCCGGCCATTCCGGCAATCCGTCCATCGTCGGCATGATATGCGCGTAGAACTTCGCGCCGCGCCGGCGGACCCGGGCGGCCGCCTCGGTGATGAAGCGATCGTAGTATTCCCCCATCAGCGTCTGCCAGGCCCGGCGATCGAAGACCTGGGTGGCGACATCCACTCCGTAGCGGCGCTGGAATTCCGCCACGGCCACCGGACTGAAGCCGTAGTTCTCCCAATCCAGGGTCTCGGTGTGAGAACCGGAGCGGATGTCCACCGCATCGACACCGGCGTCGAGCGCGCGCTCCAGCATGGTGTGCAGGCAGTGGTGAACGGTCTCGTACGCAAAATCCACCAGCCCGGTCAGGTACAGGTTGCGCCCCCGCGCCATTCCCAGGACCACCCACTCCGCTTCCGGGCAGCCCGCGGGCGCCGTTTGCTTGTTGGGCGAACCGGTCAATCGTTCCGCCAGAGTAAAGCGGTCGCGGCCGGCGGAATACTTCTTGCCCCGGCCGGGGAGCTGGGTGCGGCGGCTGGTGTCGAAAGAAATGCCGGCCCGGCGCCAGTCGTGGCCGGCCTGGCCATAGGGCTGGACCGCGGTGAAGCCGAACGTAACGGCCACGGAATCCCCGGCGGAATCTTCTACTTCCACCAGCGCCGCCAGGGTGTTGGCAAAGTCCACCGGTGCTTCGGGCACGATGCAAAAGAACGGCTCGCGAAGCTCGAGCCCGGCGAATTCCAGGCAAAAAAAGGTTTCCTCGGGACCGAGACGGGTCTCCGGCGCCGGGGCAAAAACGGGAGGCCGGCGGCGACGGGAGGACGGCTTCAGACGCAGGGGCCCCTGGTACGGACGGTAGGTGGCGTTGTCATCACTGACCCAGATTTGGAATGCGGGCAGCGGATCGGGCGCCGTGGCCGATTCGTGCCAAAGGCGGAGGGTGCGAATCGGTCGTCCCGCATCCGACGGAGTCAAGGCCGGATGCAGGCGGTACCGCAGATCCGGGTGCTCCCGCAACCAGCCCAGCGCCCAAGAGCCGTTGCCGCCGATGTGCGGCAACCCTGTGGGTGGATTGGGCCCCGCGCCGAAAGGGTATGAGGCCGCGGGCACCCCCAGCGCCAGGTCCTGTACCTTGAGCACGGCACACACCGTCTACCCATGACGATGGGCCTCGTCGCAGACGACCGCCAAGGGATCGGGAACGGCCCGGATAAAGCGTTGGCCTTTGCCGTCCG
>CAZIUM010000027.1:0-20769 GCA_964542285.1 uncultured Lentisphaerales bacterium | reverse complement strand
GCGCAAGGGTTTACTGTTCCGGCTCCAGGCGCCGGAAAGGTAGGGCGGCGAGGCCATGGGAAGGGTTGAGGGTTGAGGGTTGAGGGGTGAGGTTTCGCGCAAGGGTTTACTGTTCCGGCTCCAGGCGCCGGAAAGGTAGGGCGGCGAGGCCATGGGAAGGGTTGAGGGTTGAGGGTTGAGGGGTGAGGTTTCGCGCAAGGGTTTACTGTTCCGGCTCCAGGCGCCGGAAAGGTAGGGCGGCGAGGCCACTTTAAAATTGCCTTATTCCGGGGTTCGGTGTTCAATGGTCGGGATTGAACGTTTGGCAATCCCATCAAACCGGGGTTGCGCTTGGATGCGGGGGAAGCGGATGCTGGCACGGGTATATTCTGGAGCGGTTTTTGGCGTGGAAGCCTTTCCGGTGGAAATCGAAGTCAATGCCGGAGGGGGGGAAATCAACGTGGTCATCGTCGGACTGCCGGATGCGGCGGTGCGTGAAAGCAAGGACCGCGTCTGGACGGCGATCGCCAATTCGGGTTTCAACACGCCGCGCGGGCGTACGACCATCAACCTGGCGCCGGCCGACATGCGCAAGGAGGGGCCGAGTTTCGATTTGCCCATCGCCATCGGAATGCTGGTGGCGGGCAAGGCGCTGGCGAAGGAGGACATTGCCGGATATGCCATGGTGGGCGAATTGGCCTTGAGCGGCGAGGTCCGGCGGGTGCGCGGGGTTTTGCCGATTGCCCTGGCCATGCAACGGCTCGGCATTCGCGGAATCCTGGTGCCGGAGGACAACGCGGAAGAGGCCGCCGTGGTGGAAGGAATCGACGTGTATCCGGTGCGCAGCTTGCGCCAGGCCGCGGATGGGTTGCGGGGCGTACAGCCCCTTTCCCGGGTCAAGATGGACCTGGAGGCCCTGCGGCGGCGCGACTTGGAGGGTCCCGAGGATTTCATCGATGTCAAAGGACAGGAATCCGCCAAACGAGCCATGGAAGTCGCGGTCAGCGGCGGACACAACATCCTGATGATCGGCCCCCCGGGCACGGGCAAGACCATGCTGGCGCGGCGACTCGCGTCCATTCTGCCGCCGATGACGCTGGAAGAAGCCCTGGCAACGACGCAGATACACAGCATCGCCGGGATTCTGCGCAGTCACCAGGCCCTGGTGACCCAGCGTCCTTTCCGCTCGCCGCACCATACGATTTCCGACGCCGGTCTGCTGGGCGGCGGGGTTCACCCGATGCCGGGAGAGGTCAGCCTGGCGCATCATGGGGTTCTGTTTCTCGACGAGCTGCCGGAATTTCATCGCAACGTGCTGGAAGTGTTGCGGCAACCGTTGGAAGACGGGCTGGTCACGATTTCGCGGGCCGCGGGCAGCGTGACCTTTCCCTCGCGGTTCATCCTGGTGGCGGCCATGAATCCCTGTCCCTGCGGCTATTACGGCGACCCGCGGCATGCCTGCAACTGCAGCGCCCTCAAGGTGCAGAACTATCGCAACCGTATTTCGGGCCCGTTGCTGGATCGCATCGATATTCATATCCAGGTGCCGGCGGTACGCTACCAGGACATGCAGGCCATGGCCTCCGGTGCGGATTCCGCCACGATCCGCACAAGGGTGGAAGCGGCTCGCGACAGGCAGCGGGAGCGGTTCCAGGACCTTCGGGGAGTCAACTGCAATGCCGGCATGCGGCCGCGCGAGGTGCAGCGGTTCTGCCGGCTCGACCAAGCGGCGCAGGCCCTGCTGCGCATGGCCATGAACGACTTGAACCTGAGTGCCCGCGCCTACGATCGCCTGGTCAAGGTGGCGCGCACCATTGCCGACCTTGAAGGCGCCGATGAAATCCAGGACCTGCACATCGGAGAGGCCATTCAATACCGAATGCTCGACCGCGGATTGTAGCCCCCGGTGCCAGGGAAAACGATTTTTTCTCTTCCCCTTTCTGTGTTGAAGTTGTTATATTGCATTGGTTGCAAGAGAGGAGCGTTGCGTTATGAATACCCAGAGGCGTCGAATGGTTCGGACTTTGTCCGGTCTGCTACTTTGTCCGGTCCTGTTGTTGGGGGCGGCGGACGTACAACTTCAAAACCTTGTCCGCGTTCCCGCCGATCCCACGGTGCCGGGCGGCCAGGAGGTGGCCGTTACCGTAGAGGCCGTGCCCAATCCCGAGGCGTCGGTCGATGCGGTGAACCTGATTTTCCGCACCTGGGCCGACGGCGCCGAAAACAGTTGGACGGTGCGC
Source organism: uncultured Lentisphaerales bacterium (assembly GCA_964542285.1). GTDB lineage: Bacteria > Verrucomicrobiota > Kiritimatiellia > RFP12 > JAAYLN01 > CAZIUM01. Next base: position 18,550 of record CAZIUM010000027.1, on the reverse strand, counting down.
GAAATGATCCCCCTGACGGGAAATCTCTTCAGCAACAACATTCCGGCCCTGGCGAGCGGCGATGTCGACTATGCCGTGGAATGCCATTTCAGCGGCGTGGACGCCGTCAGTCCCGTCGCTACCCCCACCAACACCTATACCATCCTCGCGGTGCCCGGAACGCGGCGTTTTGCCGACTTTGAAGGCTGGATAAAAGATGGAACTGGGACGGCCACAAATTTTTATGTTGAGGTTAATGACGGTACCGGAGACCGGTGGTATGGGAGTGGTTTATACTATCATTATGCTTCTGGGTATGTTCCTCCAGGCGGTTCTGGTTTTTATGGAGGCTTGCTTAATATCGAGGATGCCTTTATTGAATCCCCGCCTCTTCCCGAGGGTGTTTCGGTGATTTATTATACCAGTCGTATGCGAGTGTTAAATCAGTCGGGGGAAGTCGCCATACAAGTTTCAACGAACGTTTCCCCAACGAAAGCGGAATGGGAAACGGTGGATACACTTGTTTATCCTCGTGTGTCTTCTGGAGAGCCTGAAACGATTGCCGATGCCCTCGTGTTGCAACGCCACGATGTCCGCCGCGTGCGTTTTGTTCGGACGGTTCTCAGTCCTACCGATTCTTCTACGTACCGAAACATGGCTGTTGTGGTTTTCGACAACATCTTGTTGTCGCCCTTCCCGGCAGACGTCGAGATCGAGGAAGAGTTGCGCAATCCGGGCTATCCGGCGCTGGACCAGGATGTGCGCATGCGTTGCCGCGTGACGGACCTCAATCCCCTGGCTCCGACGGTTAACCGCCGCGTCAAGGTCTGGTATCAGTGGGTGCAAAAGGAAGTGGACCTTCCCACGCCGGGAAACTTCACCAGCGTCGACATGGAGCTTGTCGGAGACGACCAGTACGAAGGCGTCATCCCGATGCATGACAACGGCTACATGCATTATTACTATTCCTGCGATTTCGACGGGTTTTACACCGAACGGGACCCCGATGGCGATGGGGACGAACCGCTTCACAGCGAAAACCGCAGTGCCAATTACTGGTGGGATGGCGAAACGCGGAGCGATGCGCCGGACGAAAACACGATTTATTCGCGTTATGAAATCCGACGCTACCGTTCCGTGTACGGGCAAATGGTGCTCGACGCCACCCCTTCCGCCGCCACCGTTTCGATGGAACTGGTCGAGGACGAGGTCTGGCAGGGCGTCACGCTGGTGACGGGCATCACCAACCTGAACTGGCATTTCAAAGGATATGGCAAGTACACCAACGACGCGGCGTCCTTCGGCGAGGGGGTGACGGTCTGGGGAGAAAACGACCAGGGTACCCTGATTTCGCCGCCCATTGCCGGGTATGCGGAACTGGACGCCACCAACGGCATCCTGGCGGAATTGGATTACACCGGCTTCCTATTGATGCGTTTCAACACCACCAATCGCAACTATATTGCCAAACAAGCCGTATACCAGAACTTTGACGGCTGGATCGCCAACAAGGAGTATTTCGAAGAAAGCCTCGGCCTGTACGCCATCAACAGCTATGACCAGAATTTCAACGCTTGGGCGCCGGACCAGTATTCCGCGACCGACGACAAGGGCGAGGACTTCCAGAACGACGATCCGGTGGATGACATCATCGGCGCTCCCTATGGGACGGCCAACGGCTGGATCCTGAACCTGGGGCGATTTGTTGCCGAACGGACAAAGCGCAATACCGATACGGTCAACCACGCCCTCCTGTTGAACAACGAGGCCTACGCCCCCGGGCGGTTCGGCAACACCGAGGATTCCATGCCGAACGGCCTGGAAAAATTGACCTATCGCGCCAGGGCCGGCGTGATCGACAAGGATGTGAGAGGCTCCGCCATTTATCAACTGGGGGCTTCCTGGGCGTTGCCCCAGACCGTCGTGGCGTCGTTCCGTGCCGAACAAATGTCCCCCGCCATGCCCTATGTCTCCGTGCTGGTGGGCTATCAGCCCGTCATCCAGGGCAGCAGTTGTTACGAAATTCGTCTGGTGCAGATCAGCGAACCGCACAACAATCAGGACGACAACCAGTACCAGCCCCAAATCTGGCGCTGGAATGCCGGCATGACCGAAGCGACTCTGTTGGCCAATGGAACGTCTCTGAACGGAAGCTTGAACTCTAATCAAAAGTTCATGATCGGCGTGACGAACATCGGAAGCGGCACGGAAATCCGTGTCAAGCTGAACGATACCCAGCGTGCCGTGACCACGGACACGTCGGACGAGCGCCTGGTTGACGGCGGTACGGTGGGGTTCCGGACGCACGATGCCGTTCCGTCCATCGGATCGGTGCAGGTCTGGAGCGCGGGGTCCCAGGTTCTCAACCAGGCCAACTTCAGCAGTACGGCCAACTGGTATCTGAGCGCAGGGCATGCTGACATCGCGCCCTGGCAAGCCAAGAGCGACGGCACCAGCATGCGCTTGGAACGACCGCTCGGATCGCAGAAGCTGGACATCTGGTACGCGCCGCGGCGAACCGGCGCCAGCCTGCCCGACGAAGAGGATTACGTTGCCAAGCATCTCGGGGTGGAAATCGATTCGCTCAACTATGTGGACCTGACCGAGGTGTTTCATTTGTGGGACGAGAATTTTGTCGAATTGCGGTATGGCGGCGGCGAGGGTCACGTGGTGATCGACGATCCCAGGGTCTATGCCTGGCGCGCCAACACCCGGGGAACCGACAACAGTGAACCGGCCGAAACCGGTGGTGTGACCTACAATCGCTGGCCCGACTGGGATACGCAGTACAACTGGCTGCGTGACGAGCTGGGCTGGGCCGTACTGGAAGGCTGGGTCAATACCTCGCTGGGCTCGGCCGGCAACGAAGTTCAGTTGGAACGCTCCCGGGCCAATCCCGACCTGGTCCAGGCGCTGGTTTCTCCGGTGTTGACCAACGGCATCGGGTCCATCAATTTCAGCTACCGGGTCGCCGGCGGAACGGCCGTCTTCGCCATCGAGCGGTCCCAGGAAGGCAACATGCGCAACTGGACACGCTTGCAGACCCATACCAATGCCGTGGGCAGCAGCGGCAACATCTTCCTGCAGGTTCGCGAACTGTTTACGGGGCGCATCCGGGTGCGACTGCTGGAGGAAAGCGATTTCGATGCCATCCTGCGACTCGACAACCTGCTCGCGCGGGACTATCCTCCGCGCGACGAGACAACTTGGCAGGGATACAACATCCTGGTGACGGATCAGCAGCCCGACCGGTTGTTTGTGGGACAGAGCGCCTACCTGAACAATGACCCAAGCGAAGATACCGTCGGCACGCAGGTGTTGAATGAGCATCGTCCCTTTATTCAGACCCCCAAGCTTAGCGCCGGCATCGGGGAGATCGCTTTCTGGTATCGCGTTTGGGGCGAGGGCGAAACCGGAACCTTGACCCTTGCGGCGGCGCCGAATGCCGATGCGTCCGATACCCCGACGCTCGACAGTCCCTATGGCGAATGGACGGTGGTGACCAACCTGACGGTGACCAATACGGACTTCGAATACTTCCAGGACGACACCATCTTCGACCAGAAAAATTTCGTGCTGCGCCTCTACAGTCCCACCAACGAAGGCGCGCGCATCTGCCTCGACAACGTGCTTGTGACGGATCCGGTCCGCCCCGGATTCGAAATCCAGAGCGTGAGCCTGATCCCGGAGCAGCCCTTGTCCAGCGAAGTGCCCGAGATCGAGGTCAGGCTCGGACGGTACATCATGAACCCCGAAAACATTGAAGTGTTCGTCAGTTATCGTACCGGCACGAATGACTGGGGCTACACCAACTGGTGGACCGTCGCCCACACGCCGAATGTCAGCGAACGGGTGCAGCTCGAACCGATCGAACCGGGATCGAGCATCTATCGGACGACATCCAGCAATTCGCTGCCTTCGTATCCCGTGGACACGGTGGTGCAGTACGTTGCCTGGGGCACGCACAAGGACCTCAAGCTCGACCAGGGCGACCTGCCGATTTTCCAGGGAACGAATACCTTCGAAAACCCTGCCTGGTACGATCCGATCGACCTGAACGCGACGCTGGGAGAGGATGGCTGGTCGCCCTATTATTACGTGTATTCCTGCCCGCCGTACTCGGTCTGGATCAACGAAATCAATTATTACCGCACCAGCCGGGACTACGAGGTGGGCGAGTATGTCGAACTGATCGGTCCCGCCACGGCCAAATTGGACGGCTGGCGTGTTCAGTTGATCGACTACGCGAGCTATGCCGCCTACGAGGAATGCGAAATCGACAGCGGGTTCACCCTGCCGAACGACACCAAGGGATGGGGCTTCTTTGTCTGGGGCGATCCTATCGTGACGAATGTCGACCGACTTTTCGACAACCACGCAAACCAGAATATTGCGCTCAATGGCGGGATCAAGTTGATCCGCAGCATGGGAGCCGTGGAGCAAAAGGTCTGCTACGGAAACGAGGCGACGGTCGGCGGCATGACCTATAATGGCTACGAATACACCGGGCTCAAGACTACCTGGTTCGATGCGCCGCTGCACCTGAAGAACAAGGTGTCCATCGGGGCCGGAACCAACTATACCGATTTCGTTTGGGAAGTGGGGGGCGACAACGATTACACCCCCGGCGGCGTGAATGAACGCCAGATTCTGGCGGAGCTTGGCCTGCCGCCGACGTCGACCTACTGGATCACCTCCGTGATCGGACCGAACGGAACCCATGATGGATTGGATCTCGCCGTGGTGCAGATCGAGGTGCAGGATGGCGGCTCCACGCAAATCGTCTATACGGCCGATGACTGGTACCGCATCGACATTTTCGAGGAGGACGGCATTCTGCTGCTCGAAGCCAATGGGGAGAATTCCTACACCTGGACCGCTGAAAACGTCACCGGAAACCTCAGCAACCATGTGACCTTCGCGGCCTGGAGCCATCCCTACGGAGATGTCCCCGCGGGCTGGCTGTCGCAGTGGACCGAGGCGCAGATTGCCGCCGGCGATGCCGACGATCTCGACCTGGAGACCGAGTACCTGTTGAACACGGATCCGTTGCAGGACTCCACCTATGACCTGAGCGTCACGGATGTGGCCGTGGCGAACGGGCAGGTGGACGTGACGGTGCAACTGACCCGCACAACGGAACTTGGACCGATCAACGGCACGCTGGTTCTCTATGCCAGCGACGACCTCGTCAACGGCGCCTTTGTGCCGGTGGCCGGACAACAAATCGGCGGAGTGGATTTCGACAACAGCGGCAACCATCACACCTACAGCTTTGCCGATGCCGATACGACGAAGTTCTACAAGGCCGTGATCGAATAAAACAGCGCGGGAATCGGTTCCCGCGCCTGGGTGGGAGAAGGCCACCCCGTCATGCCGGGGCGTACAGATGCGCGGCGAGTTCCTCGTCGCGCAATCCCGCCTCGCGCAGCAGGCGCAGGTGTGGCGACATCTCCGCCACTTCGTTCAGGTCATGGGAATCGCTTCCCAGGGCCAGTCGTGTCCCCTCTTCCAGACAGGCACGGACGAATATGGGGTCCGGGCGATTTCCGTGGCAATTAATTTCCGCGGCCACGTCCTGAACGGCCAGCATGCGGGCAACCGGGCGATACAATTCCACCGGTCGGGGCTGCCCCGCGCGCACGAAATACCGGAAGGGATGCGCCAGCACCTGGATGGGGTGTTCGAGCAGGCGTTCCAGGTCGCGCATGAACAGTCGCTTCGTCCGGCGCGGGGTATCGAAGCCCTTTCCGTTGCCGTCGATGGCATGGATGGCGCCGACGAGCAGGTCCCAGCCGGATTGGTCGTCGGGATGCAGCAGCAATTGTCCCTCGGCCATCAGGTCGACTTCCAGCCCCAGGCGGATGTCCTCCCCGCGCAGGCTTTGAGCGAACGCCCGGTAGGCGGCCATGCGCCCGCGTCGGGGATCGGATTCCCAGACCCTGGCGATGATGTCGCGCTCGTTCTGCCATTGGTACCCCCAGGCCTGTTCCCGGGGCAGGTACAGGTGGAAGGCATGTTCGGTCAGGCACAATTTTCCCAGGCCCAGCGCTCGCGCCAGGGCGATGTTTTTGCCGGCGTTCACGCTCGTGGCACAGTAGGCGAATTCCGTATGGCAATGCACATCGCAAAGACCGGCCGTTTCGACCGCCAGGCGATGGGTTCGGATCGTGTTGCGCGTGCCTTCCAGGCGGAGGTGCAGAAATTCGAAAGGGTGTTCGGTCAAGGCCGGCACCGTGCAGTAGGTTACGCCCTGGTGTCGATGGGCCGGTTGTCCGCGATGGGCATGGCCGCTGAGCGCCAGGCAGACGCCGGACCGGCTGAGGCTATTAAGAACCTTTTCTCCGTTCTGAAGCATGTAGGGGTATCGGCTGTCGATTCTGGGATGGAGAGGGTTGTGTTGAAGTGCGATCAGCGGCATGCCGGGATGGTCGGCGGCGACGCGCGCGGGCAGGTCGAGCGGATCCTGGGGACGGGCGAAAAGGTCTCCGTCGACGCGCCGATCGTGAAACAGCAGGAAACCGTATCCGTTGACGATGTGCAGGCCCGGGGCCGAATCGAACAGGGAGGAAACCCAGGACGGGTCGCCGTCATGGTTTCCGGGCACGGCCAGGGTGCGGATGCCGGTGCTCAGGATGGCGCCGGCCAGGCGTTCAAGGTCGCGACGCGCGTCGGGCGCGTCGCCGTTGTCCACGAGGTCGCCCAGCAGCAGAATCAGTTGCGGCTCGATTCCATCGGCTCGCAGGCGTGCCAGCGCCTTGCGCGTCAGGTCGAGCGCCAGGGACGATTTTCTGGCCGGAGCAGGACAGGCATGGCGGGCCTGTTCGGTATAGTGCAGATCCGTCAGGACCAGGATATCCATTGGGGGCGGGAAGTTCATGCGAGGCATTGTACTCGACCCGCTCGGAAATCCGAATGACGAAATCCTTCGGCACGATAACGACAAGGGTCGAGGCTTGAGACTTGAGGGGTGAGGGTTGAGGGGGAGCGCCGCGCAAGTTTTTACTGTTCCGGCGCAAAGCGCCGTAAGGGTAGGGCGGCGAGGCCCTTCGCCGCCGCGCGCGGATTCACCGCGCGATCTCCCCCGCGCTGGAGTCCGTTCCCATTCTGAATTCTGCGTTCGGCGCTTTGCGCCGGAAAGGGTAGACCGGCGAGGCCCTTCGCCGCCGCGCGTGGGTCGTGATAGGCTGGAGGCGTTACAATGTTTCGCGCGGGAAACCCGCGCGATTGTGGAGTTCGGCACTCCGTGTCTGCCCCTACCTTCCGCGGTGTCCAGTGCATCAGGCGCCCAGGCGGGCGGCGGCGCGGAAAACCCGCGGGGAGCGGCCCGTTTCCTGGCGGAACCGACGGCTGAAATAGTTGCCGTCGTCAAAGCCGCATTGCATGGCGACCTCCTGGATCGGCAGGGACGTGTCGCGGCGCAGCAGATCGCAGGCTTTGCGGATGCGCAGGGCGTTGAGATAGCGGATCGGTGTGTTGCCGACCGACTCGTGAAAGCGATGCAGGAAGGAGCTTTCGGACATGCCGGCAATGTGTGCCAGTTGCGCCACCGACAGTCGTTCGGCAACGTGCTGGTCCATGTGCCCGAGCGCGCGACTGATGCCCAATCCCGGTGTGGCGCCGGGTGTGCGCACGTCGGAATGACAGCGCGACAGGTACCCGATCAGGCGCATCAGGTGACTGCAGGCCATGAAGCGGCACCCCGGCTGACGCCGCCGCAGTTCTTCCTCGAGGTCCTTGACAATTTCGTCGGCCGCGTCACGTTGCGCCCTGGAAAGTCCCAGCCGGATGCCCGGGCGTCCGGCCTGGCGCATGCGCGGATCGATGCGAAACAAGGCGTGATACCCCGGCGCGGCGCCCAGGTCCAGTTGCGACAGGGGCAAATGGAGGCGTTTGGGCTCGAACAGGATGTTGACCAGGTGCAGATGGCTGACCCCCGTGTAGCCGTGACGGGTGGCGTCCCGGATCAGGAAGACATCGCCGACGTGCAGCGGATAACTGCCGTGTTCCGTGACATGACGTCCGGTCCCCTCCTTGATCAGCACCAGTTCGTGGAAGGCATGATCGTGTGGCCCGATGTCACGATGATCGGCGATGCGCATGACGGCCAGGGGGAAGTCGTCGTCCGCGAACACCGTGGCGGCATGGATGTGATGCAGCGAGTTGCGCATAAAAACCTCGTTGCAGGATTATGCTAATTTTATACGGTTAAATCAAGGCATCGATCGTTTCGCGTGCTATAATAACTGGGTTTTATCGGAGTGAGATCACGAGGATAAGGGGAGCGCGAAATGATGGCCTTGAAAGTAGCCGTGGTGGGCGCGCGTGGGATCGGAACGACCCACGCCAAATGTCACAAGCAGGACGATCTGGCGGATCTGGTGGCGGTCTGCGACGTGGTCGGGGAGCGGGCCGACAAGCTGGCGCGGGAGCTGGAGGTTCCGGCCTATTACGAACTGGGGACCATGCTGGCGGCACACCCGGAGATCGAGATCGTGGATGTCTGTACCGGCGGCGACGAGAATGGCGGCTGGCATTGCGAACCGGTGCTGCAGGCCCTGGAGTCCGGCAAGCATGTCCTGGTGGAAAAGCCCATTTCTAACCGCATCGAGGAGGCGCGCGCCATGGTGGCCCAGGCGGCCAAGCGCGATTTGTACCTGGGGTGCAATCTCAACCACTACTTTACCACTCCGGCGGAGCAGGCGGCGGGTTTGATGGCCGAAGGCAAAATCGGGGAGCAGGTGTATTGTCTGCACCGCATGGGCTTCGTCGGGGGAGAATATGGCTACCCGGGGCCCGCCGGCGGAAATCTGGGCGGCTTTCCCTATGCCCACGCCAAGGCGTTCCTGGCGCATCCGTTCAGCCTGATGCGGCATTTCTGCGGCGACATCACCCATGTGCAGGCTTTCATGGAGCGGCCGCATTTCCGTCGCGCCGCCAACGATCCGATGGTCTCGATCAACAGCATTCATGTGCGCTTTGCCCGGGGCGGGATTGGCTATCTGTTCAGTCAGCGCGGCGACGCCACCATGAACCTGGGCGGCTGGTGGAGTTTTGAGATGGGCGGCACCCGCGGGACCTTCACGATCGAAAACTGCGTCGAAAAATTGACCTATGTCCCCTCCCCCGGCAGCCCCGACGCCGGGGATGCCAAGCTGGGGCTGGGAGAAATGCCGCCCGCCAAGGTCTGGAACACCGGGATCAAGGATTTCGGCGCCACCTTCCCGCGTCGGATTCACGCCTTTCTTGAGGACGTTACCAACAAAGTGCCCAAGCATTGTCTGCGTGCCTCGGGACGGGATGCCCTGGCGACGCTGGAATATACCTTTGCCGCCATCGAGTCCTGTGAAAACGGCGGCGCCGTGGTGCGACCCCACCCCTTGCCGCCGCCCGCGCGCCCCGCGGGAGCGGAGTAGAACCGCGAGAGGCAAGCGGCAAGTGCAAGGGGTCGTGCCTGAGGACGGGTTCCTGAATACTGGGGCGGCACTTTGACGGAACGAAACGAAAAACCGGGAGAAACCATGAAACTGGGAGCCAACAGCGTATTGTTTGGTGGCCATGACACGGCCACCGCCTTTCGTTACATCAAGCTCGCGGGCTACGACGGAATCGAAATTTCAGCCATTTCCGGCATGAGCGAACACCTGGCGATGGACCGCTGGCGCGAATGTGTTCCACAAATTCGCCACCTGGCCGAAGAAAGCGGGTTGCAATTGTTGGCGATGGAACAACCGAACCGCGATCCCGCCATTATGAAGGCGGCCATGGAAGCCGCCTCCGCCCTGGGCATTCCCGTGATCAACTGCGGCCCCGGCGGCCGGGCCGACGATCCCGAAAGCCTCAAGGAATTGATTGCCAGCCTCAAGACGTTGGCCGGCATGGCCGCCGATCATGGTTTGACCCTCTGCGTCAAGGCTCATGTCGGCGCCGCCATGCACGACACCGCCACCACGCTGCAAGTGTTGGAGGCCGTGGATGCGCCCAGTTTCGGGCTCGACATGGACCCCAGCCACATCTACCGTGGCGGCGAGGATCCCGTGGCGGCGCTGCGCCGGGTCGTTGGACGCATCCGACATGTGCATGTGCGCGACTGCAAGGGGCGACAGCGCAATCCGGGCCCGCCACCGTTGCAGGCCAACGGTCGCGGCGATATCGACCTGCTTGGATTCTTCCGGGTGTTGCACGAGGCCGGCTACCAGGGGGCGGTCGACCTCGAGGTCATCGGCGCCAAGGGCCTGCCGTTCGACGAATGCGCCGTGATTGCCGCCGAGGCCCGCGGCCACATGCAGGCCTGTTTGCAGGCCTGCGGCGCGCGATAGCGGCCGAAGGACAAGAACAGACGAGACTTTTCCCCACCATTTTTATTCCCTACTCCAAGAGAACCGACATGGCCAAACGCAAACCCAACATTCTGCTGATCGGGATCGATTCGCTGGTTTCAACGCATATGAGTTGTTACGGCTATTCCCGCCAGACCACGCCGCATATCGATCGATTCGCGGCGGATGCCACGCTGTTCGAGAACACCTTCTCGCCCAATGTCCCCACCACGTCGGGCTATGCCTGCATGCTGACCGGGATGGACGTGTTTTCCACGCAATGCGTGGCCCTGCGCCACAAGGGTCCGCTGCACGAAGGGGTGCGCACGCTGCCGGAAATTCTCGGCGAGGCCGGCTATGAATCCGTTTGCGTCGGATTTGGCGGCAATCCCGCTTCGCGCGGGTTCGACCGCTACCTCAATTACGCCGAAAGCTGGGGCGATCTCACCGCGGGCGCGCTGCGCAAGGCCGCCCGGCTCAACGACGTGGCCCTGCCGGAACTCGAACGTCTTTCGTCCGGCGACAAGCCGTTCCTGCTGTTTTTGCGGCATATGGACCCCCACAGCCCCTACCTGCCCCCCGAGCCGTTCGACCGCATGTTTTACCAGGGCAATGAATGCGACCCCGGCAACCGCTCCATGCAGCCGGTGTACGACTTCAAACCCTTCCGGGATTATTTCCTGACCTGGATGAAGCCCGGGCTCACGGACAAGGAGTATGTGATCGCCCAGTACGACGGCGCCATTGCCTACATGGACACCTGCATCCAACAGATTTTCGAAAAGTTGTCGCAGCTCGGCATCCTAGAAGACACCATCGTGGTGCTCAACAGCGACCATGGCGAAACGCTTTACGACCATGATTGCTATTTCGACCACCATGGCCTTTATGACAACACCCTCAAGGTACCCCTGATCGTTCGATACCCGGCGCACCTCCCCGCGGGGCGCCGCGTGGCCGGCTACAACCAGCACAAGGACCTGGTGCCGACATTGCTGGCCATGGCGGGCATCAGGCCGCGCATCGAATTCGACGGGCGGTCCCTGCTGGATCTGGTCAAGGGCAAGGTCTCCAGTTTCGAACCCGAGATGTACCTGACGGAATGCACCTGGATGCGAAAGCATGGCTGGCGCACGCCGCAATGGAAGTACATTCACGCGCTGGAGCCCGATTTCCATTTTAAACCGGAGATCGAACTCTATGACCTGGTGAGCGATCCGGATGAAAATCGCAATGTCGCTCGCAAGCACCCGGATGTGGTGGCGTTGCTCGAAGCCCGCATGCAGGCGCATATCGCGCGACGGGAAAAGCAAACCGGCAAGCCGGCGCCGATCTTTCGCCAGCCCCATTGGCATGGCCATCCCGAGATCGATTATTTCAGCAGCAGTCAACAGGCGTACGATACCTTGCATATCGGCAATCCCGCCCAGGCGCGGAAATTACAGGGAAAGCAGGCATGAAAAAGACACTTCGAGTCGGCGTGATCGGCATGGGACCGATTGGCAACCGTCATGCCAAAATCTATCGCGAACGTGAAGATGTGGAACTGGTCGGCGTCTGTGACCGGCTGCGCGACCGGGCCGACGCCGGTGCCGGGCGCCATGGCGTGCCGGCCTATTACAGCGTGCCGGAGCTGCTGTCCAGGGCGCGACCCGATGCCGTCAGCGTCGCCACGGGCGGCGAGGAATACGCCTCGGATCACTACGAACCCACCCTGCAGGCCTTGCGAGCGGGATGCCACGTACTGGGCGAGAAGCCGATTTCCAACCGCATCGACCAGGCCGAGGAAATGGTGGCGCTGGGACGCGAGACCGGCCTGTGCTACGGCATCGACCTGAACCACCGCTTCACCCCGGCGGCACGCCTGGCGCGCCGCTGGATGGACGAAGGCCGCATCGGGCACGTGCTCTTCATGAACATGAGCATGTGGATCAAGAATCCGCGCGAATCCTCGCCCTGGTTCCAGATCAAGGCCCTGCACCCTCATACGGTGGATATCATGCGCTATTTCTGCGGCGATATCGAGTCCGTGCATTGCTTTGCCATGAAGGCACCGGGGCGTAAAATCTGGTCGACGGCCCAATTTAATATGCGCTTTACCAGTGGCGCCCTCGGTCACCTGAGCGGCAGCTACGACATCGAACGCGGTCACCCCATGGAACGCTGCGAAGTGGCGGGACTCAAGGGACGCTTTGTCATCGAGGACATGTTTCGCGAGGCCACGCTCTATCCGGCCGGCGATTTGATCAAACAGGTCTATTCCAATCCGCTTTTCGGAGGCATGCGCGATTTCGAAGACACCTTTCGCGACCGTATCGGGCGTTTTGTCGCCCAGGTGCTCGCAGGCGTGGCGCCGGAGGAACTGGACGGCAAGGCCGCCGATGCCCTGGAAGCCCAGAAGGTGCTGGCCGCCGCGATCGAATCGATCCAAACCGGGCAGGTCGTGAACGTGCCGCATGGAGGGGTGTGAAGAAACAAGGGAACAGGTTATGACGGTCACTGTAATCGGGCGCGGCCATTCCGGCACTCGCGCCATGTCGCACACCCTGTCGCAAAGCGGATTTTTCATGGGCGAGCCGCTCAATGTTTCCGGGGATTTGCTCCCCCCCGAAGCCATGTACGAGGCCTGTCGCATTATTGCGCGCTACATTCCCTGGCGTGGAGGACTCGATTGGGATTTCGGCCCCGTGCAGACCATGCCGATCCCCGGGGCCTTCTCGGATTGCATTTTTCGCTACCTGAAAAGCGTGCGGGAACATCCCGCCGCGGACAAGGGCTGGAAAATTCCCGAAACAACCCTCTGTTATCCCTGGATCAAGCGCCTGTTTCCCGAAATCCGGTACATCTTCTGGGTGCGCGATCCGCGGGATTGCGTCATCGGGAGTCACCTGACGGACGACCTGGCCGATTTCGGCCTTGAATATCCCCGCACCGGGGACCTGTTGCTGCGGCGTGCGATTTCATGGAGGTACCAGAACGACTTGGTGCGGGCCTCTGGACGTCCCCGGCACTGGCTCAAGGTGCGGTTCGAGGATTTCGTGCGGCAGCAGGAGCGGGAGCTGCAACGCCTGGAGCAATTTCTGCAACGCTCCTTGGTGCGCATTCCCGTCCGGCCCGAGGCGGTCGGACGCCATGCCGGGCACCCGGAAATCCAGTTTCCGGATTTTCTGCTCCCCGCCCTGCGCGAACACGGGTATTGAGGGTTGAGGGTTGAGGGTTGAGGGTTGAGGGTTGAGGGTTGAGGCTTCGCGCAAGGGTTTACTGTTCCGGCTCCAGGCGCCGGAAAGGTAGGGCGGCGAGGCCCTTCGCCGCCGCGCGCGGGTCCCCCGCGCGATTTCCGCCGCGGGTCGATGGCCGGGGTTTCTTGACGTCGCCGGCCTAAAACGGCAAACTTAAATCCATGAAGTCCGACAAACGTGGCCGCATGACGGCAAAGCCGGCCGCGATCCGCGGTTCCGCGCTGATCCTGGTGCTGTGGGTGCTGGGATTGCTGTCGATGCTGGTGATGTCGTTTGCTTTCGAGTCCCACCTGGAGGGCAAGGTGGTGTCGTTTGCCCGCCGTCGGCGGCGGGCCGAGTCGCTGGCGCTCTCCGGCATGGAGATCGCGCGCATGCTGCTGGACAAGCAGCGGTCCGTTTCCGGCTCCGAGGCCGAGGACACTCGGCAAGACGACCGGTGGTATCAGCCAGCCCTGAGTCTGCGGCGCGGACGCGCGGTGGTGGGGTTGCTCGAACCCGTCGACGAAGGCGTCATCCGCCTGGACATTACCCCCGAGCCGGGGCTGCGCAACGTTAACAAACTGCGCGACGAAGACTGGGAGCGCATTTTTACCGTGACGGGTGTGCCGGAGGAATTCTGGCCCGAGTTGATCGATTCCTATTTCGATTGGATCGATCCCGACAGCATGCCGCGGCGCGACGGCGGCGAAACATCCGACTATTACGCCGGGCTCGATCCGCCCTATGCCGCGCGCAACGGCCCCCTCGATACGGTGCGGGAACTTCTGCTTGTAAAAGGCTTTAAGGAAGCGATATTATCGGGCGGCGTCTTGAACCCCGAGGCGCCGGTGGAACAACAGATTACGGTATCCGGCATACAGGACTTGCTCACAACCTATGGGGACGGCAAGGTGAATGTCAACGTGGCTGGCGAGCGTGTCCTGATGACGTTGCCGGGCATCGACGATCTGGGTGCCAAGGCCATCATCGAAGAACGTCTGCGTGGCGTGGCCACGCGAACGGGGGATGTCGAGGCGGACAGTTCGTTCGAGAGCGAGAACGACTTCATGAGCCGTGTTGGCCAGTGGCTGGACGAACCTTCGGTGCGTGAATCCATTGCCACGCGCTCGGAACTGTACCGGATTTCGTCGGTGGGACAGGTGGGGCGCGTCACGCGTCGCATTTGGGCCATCGTGTATTACAAGGATGACGGGCGCGTATGGCGCGTTTTGCGCTGGCGCGAAGAACCCTGAGGGAACGGGAAAAACCCGGCCCGCGGGAAAGCATGCCGATGTCGGATACGGAACGCATAGCCTTGCTGGTCGAAAACGGAGCCCTTCACGGCGTCCGGTTGGTGCGCGGCCGTGGCGGGTTTGCCCTGGCGGCGTCCCGGAGTTGGCCCTTGACCCCTCCCCCGGCTTCGGACTCGGGTGAGGAGGCCGAAGGGGCTCCGCGCCAAGCCGAAGAGGCGGCCTTGACCGCGGCCTTGCGAGCCGCGCGCGCCGACTGGAAAATCGATTCCGGCTGTTCTCTTGCCCTGCCTGCCTCCTCCCTGATGTTCAAGGTCCTGATCCTGCCTCCGGCGGATGCCGGCAGCCGGGATGCCATGGTGCGCTTGCAGATGGAAAAGATCGCGCCCTATGCCGGCGAGGACCTTACCGTCAGTTACGAGGTCCTTGCGGAAAGCCCGGAGGGTGTGCAGGTTTTCGCCGTGGCGATCGCCCGCCCGGCTCTGGCCGAGCTGGAAGGCGTGCTGGCCGCGGCCGGAGTGCGCCTGACGCGTCTCGATGCCGCCTTGCTGGGTTGGTGGCACCAGTTGCAGACCCTCGAGCCGTTCGGACCCGGATTGTCGCAGGGACGTCGACTGGTTCTGTTCGCCCAGGGGCCGAGTTGGGATTGCCTGTTGATCGATGCCGGAACGCCGTTGCTGGCGCGTGCCCTGGGCCAGCCCCGCGGCCCGCTGGACCTGGCCCGCGAGGTGGCGCTTTCGCTGATGAATGCCGAACTCGAATCCGCACCGGCTCCTTTGGACGCGCTGTGGGTGGTGGCTCCCGAACGACCGGCGGACGATTGGATGGAAGCCGTGGCCGAGGTCGCGGGAAGGACGCCAGAATTCATCGACCGGAAACGTCTCGACCAACCGGCCCTGGGAACTGCTCGACGGGACCTGCGCCCGGAAAGCCTCGATTTGGTGCCGGCGGCGTGGCGCGAGCAGGAACGTCAACACGTGGCGCGCCGTCGCTTTCTGGCAGGCGCAATTCTGGCCCTGCTGGTCTGGTTGCTGCTGGCGGGCGCGCTGTTGCTGGCGCCTTGGTACATGCGCGGGCGCGGCCGGGAGCTCGCCGCCGCCATCCAGGCGCGCGAAGCCCCCTATCGCCAGGTCGCCGATGTGCGCACCCGCGTGCGCCTGATTCGTTCCTACATGGACCGGTCGCAATCCCTGCTCGAGGTTTTACGCGAACTCTGCACGGAGATGCCGCCGGGATTGGATTTGTCCTCGCTTTCGTACCGGCGTGACGATGGCGTCAAGCTGTTGGGCGATGCCGCGCAACCGGCCATGGTCTACGATTTCAAGGATGCGCTGGATGCTTCCGCCATTTTCACGTTTACGCGCCTGAGCGGTCCGACCCTCGACGCCGCCCGCCGCCGGCATCGTTTCGAGATCGATGCCTATTTCGAGGAGCGTGACGAATGAGCATTTCACCGCGCGAACAGGTCTTGCTGGGCATGACCCTGGTGGTGTTGCTCTACGGCACCCTGGGGTTGACCGCGCGCGGTCGCCTGGAAATCCTCCGGGAACTGCGGGCCGAACGTAACGAACAACAGCGCCTGCTCGACGATCGCGAGCTGTTGATTTCGCAACGGGCCGAATGGGAGTCCCAGTATGCCGGCTTGCGCGACTTGATGCCCGTTTTCGATCCCGTCCGCCGCGTCGATACCTATTGGCTGGGCATCATGGACCGACTGGCGGCCAAAAACAACCTGTCGATCGTCCGTCGCCAGGTGGGCTCCGAACGCCAGGTGGGCGACGTGTTCGAAATGCCGATCGACTGCAAGGACTGGGAAGGTTCGCTTGAAGCCCTGGTGGGCTTTCTGTACGATATTCAAGCCGAGGGCGCGATGCTGGACATGCGGCAAATGTTCATCCGTCCGACACCCAAAAAACCCGCCCTGTTACGCGGCAGTTTCACGCTGTACTGCGCTTACCTGAGGGACGCATCGGCGGCGTCCGCCGCGGAGGGGGAAGAGACACCATGATGACACATCGTTCCAGGTTGATCCATGCACCGGGCATGGCCCTTTTGTTGGGGCTTATGCTGATTCTGACGGCGCATTCACAGGCGCCCGTTCCAGAGCCTCCCCCACGGCCCATGCAACCGCGTCCGTTCCAGCCGCGAACGGTGGCGGAACCCGCGGCGACGGAGGGCGAAGCCCCGGCGCTCAAGTTCGAAAACGCGCCCTCGGACATCGTTCTGCAGACCTATGCCGAGGTCACCCAGCGGACGCTCCTGATGGCACCCGATGTCCCCAAGGCCAATATTACCCTGCGTAGCCAATCGGAACTGACGCGCGAGGAGTTCCTGGAAGCCATCGAAACCGTGCTGCTGATGCATGGCATCGCCTTGCAACCCGCGGGCGACAAGTTTGTCAAGGTGCTGCCTTCCAAGGATTTGCGTAAACTGGGCATCCAAACCGAATTCAAAGAGCCCGAGGACGGCCGCCATCCCGAAAAGGACCGCATGGTCAGCCAGATGATTTCCCTCAAGCATATTGTGCTCGAAGAGGCCAAGAAGGCCATCGAGGGCTTTAAGCGCGGCGAGGGCCAGATTCAGCTTTTCGAACGCACCAACAGCATCCTGGTGACCGACACCGCCCAAAACGTCAACCGCATGATGGAAATCCTGCGCTATATCGACCAGCCGCTGGTGTTGCGGGAAGAAACCAACATCCGCGCGATTCGCTATGCCAAGGCCGCCGATATCAAAAAGCGCCTCGAGGAGATCATCGCCGAGTCGCTCAAGGCCCAGGAGAAGACCAAAAGCATTCCGGAAGCCAATGTTTCCGGAGCCCCCGGCATCAGCCGGCGCACCTTGCCTACGCCGGTGCCCGGGGTCATTCGACCCAGGGCGCCCGTCGCCCCCGAGGAACCCGCCGAGAACGCCATCCTTGAAACCCTGGTGGCCGATGCCGAACGTGGCGTGATTCGCGGTAAGGTGCAGATCACCGCCGACGAACGCACCAACCTGTTGATTATCGTCACCCGCCCCGAAAACATGGCCTTTTTCGACAAGATCATCAGTGTGCTGGACGTCGAAACCGCCCCGGACGTGACGGTTGAGATTCTCCGACTCGAGTATGCGCAGTCTAAGGATGTGGCGACCATGCTCAATGACCTGATCGGCAATGTCAAGAAGGACGAGACCGGTGCCGCCTCTTCGACCGCCGACGAGGGTGACGATCGCAGCGAGACGCTGGCGCAGGCGGCCGAGCGTCGCCGCCGTGCCGCCGCCGAAGCCGTGGGAATGACCGCCGAGCCGGGCCGCAGCAAGGTAGGAGAGCTCAACAAGGACAACATAAAAATCCTGGCCGACGAGCGTACCAACGCCCTGATTCTCATGGCCAGTCCCTCCGACCTGGCGACCCTGCGCGAGATCATCCAGGACATGGATATCATGCTTTCGCAGGTGCTGGTAGAAACCGTGATCGTCGAGGTCAACCTGTCCGATACCCTCTCGACCGGCATCGACTGGGTGCAGCGCTCCCTGATCGGGTACGACAGCAGCGGGAAGCCCCGTGTCGGCTTTGCGGGCCAGGGCGGCGGCGGCACGCAGTTGCCGCGCGATGCCCTGGGGTTCAACACTCCGGGCAGTTTCGGCGATGCCATCGGCGGGGTGGCGTACTACACCACCTTCTTCGACCTGAACGTGGATGCCATCATCCAGGCTTCCGCCACCGATTCGCGTACGCGCACGCTGGCCTCGCCCGTGATCCTGACGCTCGACAACAAGGAGGCCACGATTGAAGCGACGAGCG
>CAZIUM010000026.1:0-21200 GCA_964542285.1 uncultured Lentisphaerales bacterium | reverse complement strand
GGGCGCTGGATCATGCGCGGATAGCCTACATCGAAATTCGCGCCGTCATTGCCTCGTAGCACGACCTCATCGTCCCAGGTGCGGCCCTCGTCCCGGCTGTACCGCACGCAGATGCGGGAGGGCTGTTCCAGGCTGTGCCCGCGCCAGGCATAAGCCAGGCAGAGTTGCCCGTCCGCCATTTTCACCAGCGCGGCGGGATTGCCGCCCCAGCCGGTGTCGGAAACGGGGACGGAATGCTTGCGCCAGCTTTCCGCGTTGTCCTCGGAAAGCCAGACTTCCAACCAGTTGCGATCCTCCGAAGCCTCGCGCGAGAGCCAGCGGTGAATGCCGTCGCGACAGCGCAGCACGCTCAGCAGCCGGTTGGAGTCCAGCCGCACGGTGGCGGGCATGATCGAAAATCCCTCGGGCTCGGGACCAATCCAAGAATTGCGCCGCCAAGTCCGTCCGCCATCCGTGGTACGGAAACAGCCAACCCGGCCTTCAAGGCCGTTTTGTTTCGTGACCGTCAGCATGGCCAGCAGCGTTTGCGGTCCTTCGACCAGGTAGTCGGTTCGCCCTTGGATGTGCTGACCGTCGACCTCTGGAAAGCGCCAGGGCCCCTGCCAGTGGCGACCACGGTCGTCGGATATAAAGAAGTTGCGGCCGCGGAACGCCAGGGCAAAGCCCGGCGCGGTAAAGTCGAATCCGCCGGCACAGGATGCCGGAGCCCGGAATTTCGCTTCCACGGTGGGCTCGGGATCCTGCCCCGCCGCCGGCCCCGGTTCGATGGCCCAGTTCTCTCCGCCGTCCAGGCTACGGGCCAGCGTGTCACGCATGCTCCCGGCTTCGCGGGCATGGCCGACCTGTTCCTTGTGGCGGCCCAGGGAGAACCCCACCAGCAGCTCGTTGCCCCAGGCCCATACCCCCCCATTGGCCGGCCAGCCGGCGTACTGGCCGGGCCCTCCGCAGACTATGCGGTGGCGAATCACATTGTTTTCCATGGTTTTGCTTCTTTCCAACTTCGTGCATTTCGTGTTCTTCGTGGTTGCGTGAAGCTTATTTCGAAAAGTTTTTAAACACCACGAAGGACAGTGGAGCACGAAGAAGATCAATAACAGTTAGAGAATGAATCTTTGGATCCCCGATTTCAATTGCATGACATTGAAGTTGATCAACAGTCCCGTTTCGATGCCGGCAAGTTTCATGTAGGTCAGCAGTTGCGCCTGATGAATGCCAAGGACAGCATCCACACTCTTTAGTTCCAAAATCAAAGCATTTTGCACCAGAACATCGATCCGGTATCCGCAATCCAGCCTAAGACCTTTGTAGTTCACCGGCAATGCCAGTTGCAGCTTGTATACGATTCCGGCCTGATCCAATTCGTAGGCCAAACACTGTTCGTAGGTTGTTTCAAGTAAACCTGGTCCGAGTTGCCGGTGCACTTCAATCGCGCAACCTATAACCCGTTTCGACAAAACATCAAATTCCATCCGTACCCCTTCTTCTCCCTTCGTGCTCTTCGCGTTCTTCGTGGTGCAAATTATTCTTATTCTCCCTGTTGCTTATTGCTCCGACGGATCGGCCACCAGGAACACGCGGTCATAGGTCCCGCCGTGGTCGAAGCTCTTGAAGATCCGGAAGGCGATCGTGTTCTTTTCGCCCGGGCGGATCAGCGAGGTCACATCGAAGGTGCGGGTATGATTGTAGTTCATCCAGAAGTACGCCGGACCGCGCCAGGTTTCGTCCCGGTACTCGCCGTGGTCGAACATCACCGGCTCGCCGTTGACCCAGATACGCAACGCGCGGGCAATGATGCTGGGAAAAAACAGGGCGATCTTTTCGTGATCGGCGAAGTTTTGCGGCACCTCGACGTCGGTCCGGTAAAAATAGGCCGCCACTTCGCGCTGCGTCTGGTACTTGATGTCCGGCACCTGGGTCGTATCCCATTTCTCGAGGGTATCCACGGACACCTCCGGCTTGTGCCAACCGCGCGTCCAGGCCAGATTGTCCGTGTCGAGCGCCACCGCCATCTCGCGGGGCAACACCTGGTAAGCCCCGGATTCCGCCAGCACCTCGCTCCAGACGCGGTACTTGTTGTACCAGCCGCTGGCGCGGTAACGGCGCAGGTTGTTGACGTTGTCGCGGTCGGGATTGGTGTTGAACGGGTTGACGAAATGCGAGTAGAGCGTGTTCAACTGGTCCTTGATTTCGAACGCCGGGGCCATCATGGCCGCGCCGGCCGCGAAGTCACCGGTCTCGCGGGTGTGCTCGATGCCATCGCACCAGGCATCCATGGCCTGTTGAAACAGCTCCACGGTCTCGAAATGCGCCGTTTCGCGTTCGCCCGCCACCCGCGGCCTGGCGGACGCCAGGGCCGCGCGGGCCGCCGCGCGGGTTTCCGGGTCGATGATCAAGTGGTTGTCCCAGATTTCGTTGCTGCACATGTCCGGGATTTCATCCATGCGCTGCTCGAACACCCGGTAATAGGCATGCATGGCGTCGGCGGCCTCTTCCCCGAAGCGGATGCGGCAGTACTCGGCCACCAGGTCGTTGTAGTCCTGCTCGGCGTCCCAGTAAAGACGCACCGCCACCCAGGCGGTCAGCCCCATGGCGCCCCAGTCATCAAACCCCTGGGTGGTGTGGCCGGTCAGCCCCATCTCGTAAAACCAGGGATAGTTGCGCCCGATGATCTGCCACTGGGGCGACACCATGAAATTGCACCACTGGAATCCGATCGGGAGGTAGTCGTAGTAATAGCTTTCGGCACCGACGGCCCGGGCCTGTTCCATCCAGCTTTCGAGCCACTTGCGATAGGCCCGGTTGGTCTTGCACTTGTCGTCGCGCACATGATGCAACGGGCAGATCCCCAGCGGGGCCAGCACCAGCGCCATGGACGGATGGACGGTCTCGATGCGCGGCGGCATCAGGTTGTTGGCATAGACCAGCACGCCGAACTTGCGGTCGGGATGGACCTTGGCCACCTCGTCGAGGTAGCGCCGATGAAAGAACCACAGGCGATCGGTCACCGAATAGGTGCCCATGGTCCAGTCGAACTCGTTGCTGTCGAGTTCACGCACCGCCGGCCGGTCGTCGTCCACGATGCCGTCCTCGGCGGAGATGGAAAGGTAGTCCTCCAGGGGCGCCTGGTAGAACCGTTCCGTGAAATACTCCGCATGAAGGTCCCAGGCTTTCGGGTTGACCATGTTGGCGAAATGCGTGGTGATCTTGCCGTTCTTCAGCGCGTAATACTCCTCCGGAAGCCGGCGGACTTCGCGCTCGACCGTCACCCGATCCAGTGGACGACCGCTGCGGTCGCGGAGGATTTTGTTGTTCTCGTCCCGTTTCCAATCCTGGGCTTCAATGGTGACCGTTTCGCCGCGTTCCCCCTTCGCGCCCCATGCCAGCGGCACCCTTGAGGCGTGGGACTGGTGCACACGCGCATCGTCCAGTCCGCCGCCCCCGCCCTTGTTGCGCAGCAGCCAGCGGCCGAAATCCTTGCCGGACCCTCCCGTGGCCCACCAGTACCGGTGAATCGGGTGGGAAGGGTTCTCGACGGTGTCGAGGTCCACGGCCAGGGTTTGACGTTCCGGCACGATCTCGCCGAACGGGCCGGGCATGATCCAGCGGCAGCCCAAATGCTCAAGCAGCGCATAGACCCCGTGCAGGGTCCCGCGGGCGGTGCGTCCGGCCACGACGAGCCGGTCCGGTTGCGTACGGATCAGGAACCCGTGGGGTTCGAGCGCCTCGATCTCTTTGGCCAGACCCTCCGCCCGGGCCAATTCGGTGCCCAACAGAATCAAGGCTCCCTCGGGACGGGCCTCTCCGGCGGCCGGACGCGTCACCGGCAATTCCGCTCCAGACATTTTCTGAACGAACGCCACCAGTTCCTCGACCGCCAGGACTTCATCGTCGCCCACGCGGTTGGCCTTCTTGCGGCGTTCCGCGGGCAATTTCTCGATCGCCTCCGCCAGTCGTTCCGCCGTGGCGTTGGGGAAGCGCTTGCGCGCAAAGGCCGCGATTTCTTCGGGCGAGGCGTTAATATACCGAACCCACTCGGTCTCGCCCGGCAGCACAATCGTCGTGCGCGGCTCCCCCCCCTCCACCAGGGTCAGCGCCGCGTGCGCCCGAACGGACATCGAAGCCAGCAGCGTCAGAACGCCGGCCATCCGCGAGAGCCGACGAGCCGGACCGCCTCGGACACGAAATACGGTGCCCCAAGAAACGGTAGCAACGGTCAGAAGTTCCATACCCTATCCCCATCTGGATGTTCGTGACAAAAAATTCGCCGATGCAGGGCACTTTAGCCCATACCGCCCCACCGCGGCAATGTCCATAACGGACAAAATTTTATCTGTTTCGGATAGGGGGCGATTGGGTGCGCTTCATGCTCGTCGAAGCGCACCTGGGATGTAGACAAGGAATCGGACCTCAATGCGGGGCACGCAAGGCCAGATTGGCGCCGAGCGACTCCAAACGGCGGCGCAGTTGCGTCCCATCGAGATCGCGCGGCGCACACTGCCGGGAGGCCCCCCAGGCGGCCGCGATGCCGGCGGCCTGTCCCATCATGGCGCAGGTCGGCATCACGCGCGCCGAAGAAAGCGCCAACTGGTCGGCGGAAAAACAACGTCCGGCCACCAGCAGATTCACGGCGTCCCGCGCAATCAGGGACCGAAAGGGAATATGGTACGGGGGCACCTTTTGCTCCTCGCACGCAAGCAGATAGGTGCGCTTCTCGTCGTCGGGACGCATGCCGTCCAGGTAAAACGTGCCGCGCGCCACGGCATCGTCGAACGCCCGTCCGGCGCGCAGATCGTCGACCCGCAACACGTAATCCCCCGCGATGCGCCGGGTCTCGCGCAACCCGATAATCGGGGAGCAATGGTCGTAATGCCAGTGGGTAGTTTTGGTGTTGCGCCGGTGGTTGCGCAGCGGAGTGTTCTCGCCGTGAAAATCCCGCTGGTAGAAATCGAGCACTTCCCACTGGCGACGGCGCGCCCGGATTTCCAGGGCGGTCATGGACTCGGTGTCGCCGCTATCGTATCCCGGCACCTTGAGCTTGAGCGCCTTTGCCTCCGGCCCCGCCGGCCAGGTGCTGGTCATGGGCAGGTCTTCCGTGCGGGATACGGGATCGAACCATCCGGGCGGCAGTTGCGGCGCGACGGGCTCGGACAGCTCGCGCACAAAGAACATCATCGAGGGGGGCAACGGCCCCAGGGGACCGGGCGGCAGGGTCGCACATCCCGCGGCCCGTGCCAGCTCCCCGCCACCCGACGCATCGACATACACCCCGGCATGCAGGGCCTCGAGGCCCGAGGGACCATAAATCGCGACCGGCCCCACCTTGCCCCGCGTCATGCCGGCATCGACACAACGGGTATGCAACAGCAACCGCACCTTGTGCCGCAGCAGAAGCTCCTGCAGCACGACAGCCAGAACCTCGTGATCGAAGCAGCGGTTCTGCCCACCCAGCTCATAGGGCCCGGGATAGGGATCGAGGCTGTGCCATTCGTCCTGCATGGCCAGAATCTCGTCAAAGACGGCTCCCTGCCCCGCGGTCTCCCCCGACCAATTGGCCACGCCGCCAACGGTGGCGTTGCCGCCGGGCACACCGAAGCGTTCCACCAGGATGACGTCCGCCCCCTCACGCGCCGCGGCGCAGGCCGCGCAGACTCCCGCCATGCCACCCCCGACCACGGCCACATCCGCTTCGTAACGCAACGGGATTTCCCGTTGCCAGGTGATGTTCTTCATGGATGACTCTAACCCCTTCCGTTCCTCTTCCATCGCTCGGATGGCCGCAAATCGTAAGCGAACTTCAATATGGTTTTCAAGACAACCGTTCTAAATCAGGGCCGAAAGTCGGTTGGGATTCGGATGGGAGAAATGGTATAGTCGGACTCCAGGGAGAGTACCTGCGATGAATTCGAAATCTTTCGAGACACGCCGCCTGGCGTCGCGCAACCGTCCGCGGCGCATCGTTTTCAACAACGACGGCTGTGACGTGTTTACGCTGCCAGCCGATCGACCCGCCACACCGGAGAATTTCCTGGCGCAGCGCACCCTGCCGCTGGCGGGAACCCAGGTGGACACGATCGTTTACACAACGATCAGCTCCGGCTTTGGCCTCTTCACCCACGATACGCGCGTGGGCGAGGTCCTGGCGAAACCCCATCCGGGACTCGGACGCAACATCGCGCCCGAGCTGATTGCCCAGGGGCGGGATTGCCTGCGGATCATGGTGGACTTCGGCCATGAAAACGGCATGGAGGTTTTCTGGTCGATGCGGATGAACGACACCCACGACCGGGGACACCGGACGAACAAGCCCTACTTTCTTTTTCCGCAACTCAAGGCGGAGCATCCCGAGTACCTGATGGGCACGCCCAAGAACGAGCCGTGCCATGGGGGGTGGTCCAAGATGAACTATGGACGGCCCGAGGTGCGGGAACTGGCCTTCCGCTTTGTCGAGGAGGTCTGTCGGAACTACGAGATCGACGGCGTGGAACTCGACTTTTTTCGCCATCCGGTCTTTTTCCCGACCACCGCTGCCGGCGAGCCGTCGACCGATGCGGAACGGGAAGCCATGACCGACCTGTTGCGCCGCATGGCGGCCCTGTGCCGCGAGGAGGGTCAACGCCGAAACCGCCCCCTCCTCTTGGGCGTACGTACCCCGGACTCGCTCGATTACTGTCGCGCCATCGGGTTGGACCTGGAGCAATGGATGCGCGAGGGGTTGATCGACATCCACATCCCCAGCGGGTACTTTCAGCTTAATCCCTGGACCTACAGCGTCGACAAGGCCCGAACGCAAGGCGTCAAGGTCTGGGCCGGCCTGAGCGAATCCCGCGTGGGCGGCGGACATCACCGGCATCCCGGCCGGGCCGGCGACGCCTGTTACCGCGCCCGGGCGCTGAACGCATGGGAAGCCGGCGTGGACGGAATATATCTCTTCAATCTCTTCGATCCGCGGCGGGCGGTCTGGCGCGAACTGGGGGACCCGGCGCGGCTCGAATCCCTCGAACGCCAATACTTTGTCAGTTACCGCGGACGCAAGCAGGCCGCCAACGGCAATTTGCCCTACGATGCCTATTTTAACCTGCCCGACCTGAATCCCGACCAACCCGTCCGCTTAGCCCCGGGGGTGCCCTACCGCACGACCCTGACGCTGAGCGGACGGGATCTCGAAACGGCGCCGCACACCTGCTTGCGGATCGAGACCGACCCCGTCCCGCGGTCACCCGCTTCGTTGCGCGTCGTGTGGAACGACCGGGAGATGGGGCCGGGACGGAATGCTTCCGACGCCCTCCTGTGGGACCCCGCAGGCGCCGTTCCGCGGCGCGGCGAGAACCGCCTGGAAATTACAAGCCGGGTCCGGGACACGCCCATCCGGCTTCTGGATGTGCGGATGGATGTCATGAAATGAACGCCTCTCCGGCAACGAATCGCGCCGTTCCGGCGGCGG
Source organism: uncultured Lentisphaerales bacterium (assembly GCA_964542285.1). GTDB lineage: Bacteria > Verrucomicrobiota > Kiritimatiellia > RFP12 > JAAYLN01 > CAZIUM01. Next base: position 13,759 of record CAZIUM010000026.1, on the reverse strand, counting down.
ACGCAGGCGACCCGGCGTTGCGCGCGTTGTGCGCGGCCCATGGCGGGCGCCTGTTTTTGCAGCACGGGCAGGATTTGCCGCGCCCCTTCCATCCCCCCCGCACCTACTGGCTGATCTTCGAACACCCCTTGCATGACGGCATCAAATTCATCCGCAATGCGGCCCGGATTTCCGGAAGCTGGGGCATGATCCCGCGCCTGAAGGCCAACCCCCGCTATCGCCGGACCATTCATTCGTTGTCCTTTACCTACATCCTCCGGGGACACGGTCATTTCCGCGACCAATCCGGGAAAAAGCGTGTCAAGGCCGGGGATCTGCTGACCCTTTTCCCGGAAAACCCGCATGTGTACGGACCGATCCCGGGAGAACGCTGGGGCGAAATCAGCGTTTTTTTCGGAGGCCCGATCTTCGAGTCCTGGCAAGGAAACGGCCTGCTGGACGAAAAACAGCCGGTCCGCCATCTCTTTCCGGTCGAGTACTGGATCGAGCGCATGCACGAAACCTTTTTGCCGATGAGCCACCGCCGCGAACAAACACCCCAAGATTGGGGGCGCCTGGCGGAACTGGTCGGGGAAATGGCCGCCGCCTGGCAAGCTCCCGCTTCCGATCCGGAAGCCGATTGGCTCAAGAGCGTACGACACGATCTGCACGCCAGCCTTTATGACGCCGAATTCGATTCGGAAAAACTGGCGCGCGGCATGGGACTGAGCGAACGGAACTTCCGCAGAAAATTCAAGGACCTGAGCGGAATAACGCCTTCCCGTTTCCGCGCCCTCTGCCGTATCGACGACGCCTGTCGCCTTTTGCTCGAAAGCGAAGCAAAGGCCGCCGCGATCGCCCGCGCCATCGGCTTTGCCAACGAATACCACTTCGCGCGCCGCTTCAAGCAACTGACCGGCATAACTCCCGGGGCATACCGGGAATCGCACCGCAATCGCTGACTTCATTCATCGAACCGCGGGGAAAGAGCTAGACCAAGTTGGCGAACTTTTCGCGAAGGTTCAGCGCTTCAATCCGCTTTTCGCCCCGGGAACGATCCGCGAAAAATCCCATCAGATGTCCGGCGACGGAATCCTCGATTCCCGTCGAGGACAGAGAAGGTTGTCCGCCGCGGAGCACGTTCACAAAGTCCCACACCAACCGTCCGTCGCCGCCACCATGTCCCCCATGGGCACCGGTCATGTCGCCCGTCACCTTCAAGTCCACGACTTCCTCGGCATACTCGTGGCCCGGACGCGGATCGATGCGCCGAATCTTGAAAAGGCTGTCTTCCAGGCACCCCTGGATTTCGCCCTGCGTTCCAATCAGGTGCAGGGAGCGCGAGGGCTTGGCGCTGCCCCCGATCATGTTCAACGTCGCCGTGCACCCATCCTCGAACTCGATCGCCACCGACTGATGATCCACCACGTTCATATCGGTTTTCCAGACGCACCGTCCGTAGGGACTGGTCTTGAGCGATTCGAGTTTGTCCTCCAGGGTCGGGTTGGGAATATGCTCCAGCGAATCCCAGACATAAAACGACCATCGGTTGGGATGATCGAGGTAATGCTTGCGGGCCGAGTAGAGACACTCGGACTCGATCGGGCAATCGACAAGGCAGCGTGTTCCGGCCCCGGCAGGGGCCTTTTCCTCGCGAAACTGGAAATTGCCGCCGAAGCTGGCGACCGTTCGGGGGTAGATGCCGCTTTTAAACCAGGCAATCAAATCGAGATCGTGACACGACTTGGCCATCAACATGGTCGACTGGCAATAATCGGTCCGGTTCCACTTGCCGCGGATGTATCCTACGGCCATGTGATGGTAGGAGACATGTTCCACGGCCTGCACGTTGAGAAGCTCCCCGATGGCTCCGGCGGCCACGCGTTCCTTGATGGCCGCGTAAAACGGGGCATGGCGCAGCACATGGCAAATGGCGACATGCCGCTTATGCTTGCGTACCGCCCGCACCAGGCGCCACATTTCCTCCTCGTTCGTGGCGAAGGGCTTCTCCAGCAGCACGTCGTAGCCGCGCTCAAGCAAGGGCAGCGTGGTGGGCACATGCTGATGGTCCATGGTGCCGTTGATGACAAAATCCGCGAGCCTGGGATGTTCGGCCAGGGCCTCGGACGAACGAAAGCAGCGCGATTCCGGCAAACCAAACCGCTCCGCAGTCGTTTTCCGACGCAGTTCCGAAGGATCGGCCACGCCAACGACTTCGACATCGTCCGGGCAGGCACCGGCATAGCCCAGCGCCCGGTGCCCGGCGCCGACAATTACACAAGTGAGTTTCTTTTTCATGGGATTCGCAACGGGAGTTCGGGGTTCGGTTATCGGACCAGGTATTCCTCCGGGATTTCGACGGCCCCCTCGGCATGCCGGTCCAGCGCATGGGAAAGTTCTTGAGCGATGGAGGTGTATTCCCGGATCGCGGCCAGGTTCGTGCGTTCAAAAGGATCCTGCCGCACATCCGCCAGAAAGAGGTCTTCCTCCTCCGAGGTGGGAAGACGGTGGTCGATGAGCATGTTCTTGTCGAGCCGGTACCGCGAGGTGCGAACACAACTGCGCCGTGGCCAGCCCAGGCCGCCATACCACTCGCCGCGTCCTCCATTGGGACCCATGCGACTTTCGGGCTGTCCGAAGCCGATGGTCGAGAAAATCCTGTCGGGGGGCGGGTCGGCAAAGAGATTGCGCCCCTTGAATTCGTCGGGCAGCGAGATCCCCGCCAGGCCGCAAAGGGTTTTTCCGATGTCCAGGCTGTCGCAGAGATCGTCTCGCACCTGTCCGGCCTTGAGAGTCCACGGCCAAGAAAACAGCAGGGGCACCCGATGAACACAGGGGGCGAAAGTATGCTTTTCGAAAGCCCCGGTGTCTCCGACGGGGGTGCCATGATCGGCGCCAAAGACGACCAGGGTCCGTTCCAGCCGGTTGTTCTCCGCCAGGTAGCTCATCACGCGCCCCACCTGGTCGTCGACCCACGAAACCAGCGCATAATAATGCAAACGGGCCGCCCGGAGTTTTTCCGGCGGCATCTTGTCCAATCCATGGACCTCGGCCACGCGCCGCTCGAACGCGGACAGGCCTTCGAAAGGGAAGGATGGCAGGCCCGGATACTGTCCTTCGAACAGCCGAACGTACCGGGCGGGCGGCAGCACCGGGGTATGGGGCTGCAACAGTGAAATGCGCGCCAGAAACGGACTCTCCGCCCGGTCGATCCATTGCAGGGCATTCTCCGTGACCGCGTCCGGCGGATAGGGAACGTCCTCGGGAAAGATTCCGCCGTTCATGCCGCGCCCGCTGGGCGAGCGGATCAACCCGACCGCTTCCTCGCCCAGGTGCTGCCAGAAGCCCATGTCGCCGCCCCTGCCGTCGTGGTGCCGGAAAATCTCGTATCCGGGCGTTTCTCCCGGATACATGCCGCGGGCCACATGAATTTTACCGAAGTTGGCGGTGCCATACCCCGCGGCGCCCATGACGGCGGGAAAGGTGCGGGGAAGGGAGGGCAGACGGAAGTTCTTCCAGGCTCCCTCGTTGTTATACACCCCGGTTTCTTCCGGATACCGCCCGGTCAGAAGACAACACCGGGACGACACGCAGACCGGTGAATTGCAGAAATTGTTGGTAAACCGCACCCCCCCGGCCGCAAGCCGGTCGAGATTAGGGGTGTGCAGCTTCAGCCTTGGATGGCCATAACATCCCAGGGCATCCGTTCGAAGCTCGTCGCAATAAATCCAGACGATATCGGGTTTGGCAATCACAGGGTCCTATCGCGGTTCCGCTCAGAGCACCTCGCGCAGAAACCGCGAGGTTGCGACCGGATCCCCGATCTGAAGCAACTCCTCGATGCGATCGTGATGTTCACGCTGAATCGCATTGAACTTGATGATCCATTGAATGCTTTCGCCAATGGCCCCGGCGGCATCCTCACGATAGGGGTACTGGTCCATCGAGAGCCAGCCGTCATACTCGCAGCGGTCCAGCCAGAACAGCATTTCGACAAAGGCCACGCTATGGGTGGTCCCGACGATCATGTCGTCGTCCCAGGCGGTAAAATTGTCGTTGAAATGCATGTGGAAGAGCTTGTTGCCGGCGCGACGGGCCAGCACGATCGACTCCGCCACCACCTCGCCGCCCACGAAGGCGTGCCCGGTGTCGATGGTGACGCCAACGTTTTCACAGTCGGTTTCGCCCGCCAGCAACAGGGTGTCGGCCATGCGTGCCATGTAGGAATGCGTACGGGGTTCCTTGGGTTTGTATTCCAGCGCGAAACGCAAGTTCGGGTAGGATATGGCGATTTCCCGGACGGCTTCGGTCTCCCAGCCGCGTTCCCGCTCGTAATCCGCGGTCAACAGGTAGTCATACCCATCCTGTCCGGGCCATATATTGATCACGGGACACTGAAGCTCGCACGCCACATCGCACATGCGCTTCGTGTAGTCGATGGCTTCGCGCCGGATGGCAATCTCGCGACTCGTGAAGGCGCCTTTCCAGAATGTGCGGTTGGCAAACAAGTCCGGGATGATCGAAACCGTTTGCAGCCCCAGGTCCTTCAGCGCCGTCGCCATCTCCTTGACGTTCTCAGTCCGGATATCCCAGGTGCCAACCAGCTCGATCCCCGTAACGGCCGGAATCGCGGCGGCTTGTTTGAGCATTTCCAATGTTTCGAGCTTGGTTTTATAACTGGAGCAGAACCTGTCGCAGGTGTTGCCCAGGTTGCCCAGAATGACGGCGTAACGGTCTTGTTTCATGGCGCGGTTTTCCTCGTTTTCGGTTTCCGATGCTCATCCTTCCACGGAACGAATCTTCACGACCTGCCCGGTCTTGCGCGATTCTTCGGCGGCGAACACCATCAGGTGACTCTGCAGCGAATCCTCCGGTCCGGTCAGGATGCCGCTGGTATCTCCGGTCCCAACCGCCCGGACGAATTGCCGCATCAGGCCGAAATCGCCGCCCCCGTGACCGCTGAGCATGGTGCTGTCGCCGCTGGTGATGGAATGACTGGTCACGCGTCCGGCCGGCCCGTACAGGAAATCGTTGTGCAGAATTTCCTCGCCGTTAAACCGCAGACTTCCCCGGTCGCCCATGATGAAGTAATCCCGTCCGCCGACTGCAAAGGCCGTGGTGATGAAGCCAACCGTGGTCCCGTCGGCAAAATCCAGGTTGACGGTCTGGTGGTCGACCACGTTATTGTCGCAGGCATAGACACAGCGTCCGTAGGGACCGTCGCGCAGAGCCGCTTCAACCCCCGCGGGCGTGGCATCCATCGTCACCATGGACACCGGCCACTGCCCCAGGTTGTCCAGACGGTCGCGCAAATAGATCTTGAGCGCCGAATAGGGACAGCGCGACTCGATGCGCGCCGGACAATCCAGGCAACGATCGGCGGCGCCCTGCGGCTGATTCTCGCGTTTAAAGTGGCTCAAGCGCCCGAAGGACGCGGCCTGAACGCAACGCGAGGGCACCAGGGCGTTGAGCAGGTCCAGATCGTGACAGCATTTGGCCATCAGGAAGAAGGCCGAAGAATCCTCGTTGCGAAAATTGCCACGAACGAAGGAATGCGAAAAATGCCAGGCGTTCACCAGCTCCGTGGCCGCGATGTGATGTACTTTCCCGATCATTCCGCTGTCCACCATGGACTTGAGCCTGGCGAACCAGTCCGTGTAGCGCAGCACATGGCAAACCGCCAGCACGATGTCGTTCTGCCGTGTTGCCCGGTAAATCTCGCGACATTCCTCCTCCGTGCGGGCCATCGGCTTTTCCAGCAGCAAATGGTATTTGCGGTCCGCCAGGGCCACGGCAATGTCGCGATGCAGGTCCTCGACCGTGGAAACCACCGCGGCATCCGCCAGGCGGGGTTGATTCAGCAATTCCCGCCAATCGTCGAAGCAGCGTTCCGGCGGAATTCCGTGTTCGCGGGCCATGCGTTCGCGCCATTTCACGCGCGGTTCGCAGACCGCGACGACCTCGGCTTCTTCGGGATGCGACGCGGCATAGCGGGCATAGACGCCCCCGCGGCTCCCTGCCCCCACGATCGCCAATGAGACTTTTTTCATGTGTTTTCCTTTGAAGCGTTCATTATTGGGGATCGACCACCGTAAGATCAAGCTGGATTTCCTCGCTCTCGCGGTAGCCGATGCGCGTCGCGAGCGCTCGCAAACAGTGGATTCCAGGCGTCAATTGCAGCGGGCGGGAATAAAGATGCCAGGGGGCGGCGTTCCCCGCCTCGAACCTGTAGGCGATGGAGGCTCCCTGGGTTGCGCAATGAAGCTGCAACAACACCGGGGTCTGCCAAGCCGCCCCGGAGACGGCGGGCTCGATGCCCGGATGTACGTCGCAGATTGGGATGGCCACCGGGGCGGCCGTTTGGGGCTGGACCCCGTCGGGATACCACTGGCGCACCATCTCGCTTTCCGGAACCCGGCCCCAATCGCCGACCTCGCTCAACCATGTATCCAGCGCGTTTCGCAAACGCAGCAATTCCCGGCGATGGTCGGACTTGGATGCCAGGTTGCGGATTTCGTGCGGATCGCTCCGGGTGTCGTAAAGCTCCTCGACGGGACGCGGGCGGAACAGCAGCGACTGCGCCTCGTTCAGTTTCCCGACCCGGTGCAGGCGCCACAGTTCCTGCATGATGGGATGGCGGTTGCGATACGGAATCCACAAGAGATAAGGCAGGTCCGGCCGGTAGTGTCGGATGTATTTCCAGCGGGAATCGCGTACGGCGCGGACCATGTCGTAGGATTCGTCGTAGCGGTCACGCGTCGCATACACAAACTCCCGTGGTTTCACGGCCCGCGGTCCCAGAAAGGCCCGGCCCTGCATATGCCATGGAACCTCGAGACCGGCCAGCGACAACATCGTCGGAGCCAGGTCGATGGTGCTGACCAGCCGGCCGGAAACCTGTCCCGCCTCAATTCCGGGCCCCCGGGCGATCAGCGGCACGTGGATGCCCGCATCGTAGGGCCAGCGTTTCCCGCGCGGCAGGGGTCCGTGATCGGACCAATGGACGACATAGGTGTTGTCGTCGAGTCCATCGTCACGCAATTGCCGCAGAATGACGCCCAGCTCGCGGTCGCTTTGCTCGATATGGGCGTACATCCGCGCCATGGCTTCGCGCACCCTGGGCGTATCGGGAAAATAGGGCGGGAGCTCGATCGCCGCGGGATCGATCGAGGGCGACACCGGGTTATTCTCCCACATGCCGCTCTCATGCGTACGCATCGGGTTGAACACGGCAAAAAAGGGCTGTTCGGGGTCCCTTCGGTTGCGCCAGTGCGCCTGGGGCCCACACTCGTCCCAGGCCGTGCGGGGCGCGGCGAACTGGTAATCCGTTTTTTCGTTATTGGTGCAGTAATATCCCGCCGAGCGCAGAAATTCCGTAAAACATTTGACGTAGTGAGGCACCACGGCCGAATAGGGGGTCGGCAGTTCGGGGGTGGCCGCCTGTTTGTGGGTCGTGCGCATGTGGTGCGTGCCGATGGAAATCGGGTACATGCCGGTAATGATGGCCGACCGCGCCGGAGCGCAGACTCCAGCGGTCGAAAAACAATGGGACCAGCGACATCCCTGGGCGGCGAACCGGTCCAGGTTGGGCGTACGTGCCATGCGATCCCCGTAGCAACCGTAAAAAGGGTTGGTGTCTTCAAACGAAATCCACACTATATTCGGTCGCTTGGTCATTGCTTCTTCCAATCGGCCCCGGCATGCAGAGTGCGGAACCAGAGAACCAGGGTCATGCGAGTGCCGTATCCCGTCGGGACATTTTACCGGCCTGGACGGCGTATTCGTTGAACAGCGACAAATACGTCTTGTAGTTCCGATAGGATACCCCGGGCGGGGTCTGGTGGTCGCAACTGACGAGAAATCCGCCCTGCGCGGCCACCGGAAGCAACCGCTCGAATTCCGCGCGCATGGCCGCCTCCCCGCGAGACATGGTCATCTTGTCAAAGTGTCCGATAAATTTCATGCGGGGATGATTGCGTCGCAAGACGGCCATGTCCACTCCCGCCTGTCGTTCCAGGGGCAGGATGCCGTCAAGACCCGACCGGGCAAACCAGGCGGCCGGCACCGTTATATCCCCGTCCGAATCGATGATCGGCATGATGCCATGGTTGCGCAGTGCGGGAACCACCCGATCATAGTAGGGGCGCATGAACTGCTCGAAATGTTCCTCGGAAAGCATGGCACCGTGATTGTAGCTCATGTCCTCGGCAAAGGTCATAAAGTCGGGCGTACAGATGGAGCACACCTGCTCGACCACCCTCAGAATCCAGTCCGCCAGATCCGAGTTGATGCGATGAAGCAACTCAGGCTGATCGTAAAAGGCGTACAGGTGGCGTTCGATGCCCAGCAGGCTCCTGGAAAACCAGAAAAAGCCGTCGACAGTGAACCAGAGCACGGCATCGCCCTGGCGCTGTTCGTCGGCCCAGCGACACCATTTTTCGAGATCGACCGCTTGACCGGGATAGAGGCAGGGTAACATTTCGCGGTAATCGGAGGCGTTCTTAATGATCCCGGCACCGAACGATTCCGGACGTGGGCATTGCGGCGTATAAACCCCGATGCGGTCCTGACGGTAAAGTTCGAGGCCAAAGTGCCGGCAGATCGCATAGCGATCCGTCACATCCGCCGGCAATCCCTCCTCATGCCATCGATCGAGGGTCTGGCCCCACCAGGGCGCCCATTCGAGAATCGGCAACCGGTCAAACGGCCTAAATTGCATCACCGCGTCAAAGCGTTCATGCGTGTTCATGGATTTCCCGTACTGAAGAATGCAAGCGGATCGCCCCGTTTCAATCGGGGACATTGAAACGCGAACGGGGAAGCATGGCAACTCCAAAAAGATTCCCTTTCCAAGTCGGTGTCGATATTTTCCCAAGCGGACCCCGCAATGGAGTCCCCTGCCCGGCACCTTGGCGGGATCATTCACCACGAAGAACAGAAGGACACGAAGAAAGAACTTGAGGCATGACGTCCGTGCCGGGATTTGATTGTTCCGGTCGCTCCGCGCCGGAAGGGTAGGAACGGCTCGCCGCTTGTCCTGCGTCGGATCCGTTCGTGCGTGCCAGGCCGTAGCGCTCGCGCGAAGGCGGGGCGCTGTTCCCGTCATCCGGCATGCTTATTGCTATTAATTTACAAGGTGAATGCATGAATACTGAAAATACATCTGGCGATCCTGTCCCTGAACACAAATCCCTCGACGAAGCCATCGCACTTTTCGAGGGCATCCTGCAAACCATGCCCGAAGACCGCGTCGCGCTCGAGGCTCTTTCGATGGCCTACGAACAGACCGGGGACAAACCCCGCACCTGCGCCACGCTGATCCGTCTGGCGCATGTGCTGGTGCGCAAAAACGAGCGGGAAGCCGCCGCCAATGTGGCCAATCGTTTGAAGGCTTATGCCAACGACGATTTCGAGGCCCTGGAGGCCTTGCGCAGCATCGAAACCATGCTCGCCGTCAAAGGGCCCGAAAGCCATCCCGAAAAAAAGAGCGACCAACCGGTCGCTCCATTGTCGAGCGCCGCCATGCGGCGCGAAGCGCTCAACCGTGAAATGAGCCTGGCCTGGGAACTGCTGCAGAACGAGATCATCACACAGGATCAATACGCCGTATTAATTGAAGACCTCTCCCGCCTGACGGCCGAAGACCACATTACCACTATTTCTTTGCTGCACGCGCATTTCGACCGCGCCATGCCTGGATTCGAACAGCTCTTGCAATACTTGGCGAAGCGTTGCCGCACGCCGATCGTTCCCCTCTCCGCATTCGCCCCCCAAATCGACCTGCAAAACTTCCTGTCGGTGGATGAGATGACTCTGCTGGGGGCCTTGCCTTTCGAAAAAATCGGAGACGAGTTTGCCGTGGGTGTCCTCAACCCCCTGGATGAGTCCTTGCGAAGTAATCTGCGACGGCTTCTCAAGGCTCCTTGTCATTTCTACCTGGTCACACCCGAGGAATTCGACCTATCTCTCGCAAAATTGAGAACGAACAATGACGATGCGCCCACCGTTTGAGTTTTCTGTCTAGAAATCTTCGCGTTGGTCGTCCCCGACGGTGACCCGTCGGGTCTGGTCCTGCCAACGAAAAAAAGCGGTTTGCGCCTCCACGCTCACCAATGTGACCCCATCCGCCGTGGTCTCTCCGACCCGCAACAACTTTCCATTGAGTTGCACCACTCCGTTGCGCCCGCGGCCAACCACGGCATTCAGCATCAATTGCGGCCAACCGGACAAAGACTCATCCGCCACGGTATCCGCACCGTCGGGGTCCGCGTCGACCGAAACATCGGACTCCGCCTCCTCCCGGATCGCCGCAACGGCACACGGCGCGGGTTTGATCGCCTCCTGCAACGCTTCCGGGGACCCCTTTGCCGCCGCCTCCGGCGTCTTGGAGCCCTCCGAACGGTCGCGCCACCTGGACGTCGCCTCAAGCGCCTTGTCGACCTGAACACGCCAGAAGGATTTTCCCGATTCGCCGCCGTCAACCTTTTCGGCCGTTGTCACTTGGGTCCGCTCCCGCCACCAACGTGACAACCCGGAGCCAGGATGACCTTCCTCGCCATTCCAGGAAAACCAAAAATATGCGCCGGCGCCCACGCCCAGCAGGACAAGGATCAACAGCACGATCAACCCTCGCCAGGATTTTCGTTTGCCTGGAGCCGCGGAATCGGTTCTCTTAGACTCAGGCACCTTTAAATCCCTCTTGGCCGGGGACGGGACGGCCGCGGTCTGCTCGCCCACGGACGCCGTTTCCCCAGGCTCACCCGTCGTTTCCGTTCCCTGGGGGGGCTTCGATGCCGAAGTGGATGGAATTCCATTGATCCCGCTAGTGGTGATCTTGCGTTCCCCTGTCCATGCCATCGCAAGTTATTCCTTTCCGGTGAATTTCTTGTCCTTGCTTTTCAAGGCTTTCGCAACAATAGCGATCAATTCCGCACTCGAAAAGGGTTTGGCCAGGTAATCGGAAATCACCCGTCCGCTGCCCTTGATGCGCGCCTGGGCATCGCCATAGCCGCTCATGATGATGGCCGGCAGGTCCGGCACGCGCGCATGCACGGCATCCACAATCTGCATGCCGTTCATGTCCGGCAGCATCAGATCGATCAGCACGGCGACGACCTCATCCTGATGACGTTCCAAATGCGACAGCAACTCTTCCCCATTGGCGGCCGCCAAAACACGATACCCAGCGTTCTTCAGCACCATCCCGATCAGGTGCAACACTGCCGGCTCATCATCCGCCACCAACACAAGCCCCTTGGCATGCCGGCCAACCGGAACCTCTTTTATGAATTGGGGTTCCGCCTGTTTCCCGGCTTCGCCAGAGTCCTCGGGCATTTCAAACAGCAGTTGTCCTTCTTTATTCCGCGCTGCCGGCAACAAAAGCCGGAAAGTCGTCCCGCCCCCCGGCTTGCTCGACACCGCAATGCTTCCATTGTGGGCACGCACAATCCCCAGTACCGCCGACAAGCCCAACCCGCGTCCGACCGCCTTGGTGGAAAAGAACGGGTCGAAAATCCGCTCGATTGTGCGCGCATCCATACCGTTTCCGGTGTCGCTGACCGAGATCTCGATGTAGTCGTCAACCTTGAGCGGAGTCACCGAAAGGAACGCGTCCAGTTCCGCTTTCGCGGGCTTGACATGCGCGGTCTTCAGCGTGATGGTTCCCACGGAGCCGGCCAGGGCGTCGGAGGCATTCACCAGAAGGTTCATCGCAACCTGCCAGATCTGGGTGTTGTCCACCCTTCCCAGGGGCAGGTCCGGCGCCAGATCGAGGTTGACCAGCACCTGCCGCGAAATGGATCCGCGCATCAAACGCACCAGGTCGCGCAACAGGCGATTGATATTCGTCAATTGGAATTGGAACGGTCCCTGTCCGGCAAAGGCCAGCATCTGGCGTGTCAGGGCCGCGGCGCGCAACATGGCCTGGCGAATGCTTTCGATCGCTTCGCGCCCTGACGGGGAAAGTCTCTCCTCCAAGGCCAACTCCACATGACCCAGCATGGCGGCCAGGATGTTGTTGTAGTCGTGGGCGATGCCTCCGGCTAGCACTCCCAAGCTTTCGACCTTCTGTATCCGGGCCATTTTTTCTTCCAGCCTTGCGCGTTCCTGCTGTGCCGAGCGACGAGCCGTGATGTCGCGCACGATCACCAGCGCCCTTTCTTCGGACATGCGCACGATACGCGTCTCGGCCCAGAACAACGACCCGGACGGCCTTTTCATGTTGTATTCGTAAATCTGTATGCGATGCGTATCGATGGCCTCCCGAACCAGTTCCACGATACGTTCCGCAACTTCCGTTTTGACCCCCGACACCTGCCGGATGTTGCACCCCTCCATCCGGCTGGAGAACAGCAACTCCATGCGCCCGTCGCGTGGCGTGACCACATCCAGAATGTTTCCATTCCGGTCAAACGCAAAGATCGTGTCGGGGTTGGCCGTCAGCAGGGCCTTAATGCGTTCATTGCTTTCGAGCACTTCCCGGCGCTCATGCTCCAGAGCATCCAACATGCCGTCAATGGTCCTGGCCACCAGGCCAAACTCGTCTTTGCGCCGCCATCCCAACCGCCGCACATGCGGAATTTCATCCTGGATGTTGCGCAACGCTTCGGCAAGCCTTGTCAGGGGATTGAGCACCGTATGGCTCTGCATCAGAAAGACCGGCAGCACAAATAAACCGCCCGTAATCGCCACCAACAAGGCAAACCAGGCCAAGGCCAACTCGCTGACGTCCCGCAACGACCGATTCAGTCTGAGTTGAAAAGCGCACACGGGCTTACCGTTCACATCGTACAGCGGCACCCTGGCCCTCAGAGACGGTCGCGTCCCCCATAAATCGGGCAAGGCAAGTTCAATCGTTTCCTTAAACATGTCTTTTGCCTGGACGAAACCGTTCGTTAGCGGTTCCACTTGCATCTTCAGGGGATGCGAGGAATCGAACAATGACAAGGAACCGAACCCCGAAGCGATCCGCAGCACCGTCTGCGCGTCGCTTAGGGATCGCCCCAGCAACAGCGTCCCAAGCGGCATGTCATTGGTGCCCCCGCGCCTCCGTACCGGCTCAGCGACGACCATTACGGGGCCTTCTTTGAGAGATAAAATGCCGCTGTTGACGCCCGATGTCCCATTCGTCCCCAGCAACCGACTGCCGGGACGCAGATAGGATGCGACCGACGCGTCCGGAATCCCAAGGTTGTCGGGATCCTCCGGCGATCGCCAGAAAGACTTGAGGATGCGATGCTCGGAATCGATCAACACATACAAATGCAGTCCATGCCGTCCCAGCATGGCGGCATCACTCAAGGTTGGCGGCGGCCCCCCCGCAGGGGGCGCTTCCCAAACCGCGTCTTCATCCAGGGTCGCCGCCTGCTCCCGTGCGATCGCCGCGATATTGTCCATCTCGACGCGCAGCGAACGCCGCAAATCGGGCAACGCCCGCAACAATTGCTGTTCCGCATGTCGAAACGTGGCCACCATGACCCAACGGCCACCGATGTAAAAGGCCGCCAAGAGCAGAAGCAACCCAAACCCCGTCGCCAGTGCCAGCTTGCTTCGTACTTTCATGTCGCCTTCATTACGGTCATTTTTTCCAGAAGCATCCTCGAAGAAAAACGCTCGCCTCTAAAAATGAAATTTTACTTAATCAACTTTCGCGGCCTCCGTCAAGTAACGGAATTGCTGCGCTGTTGCCGAACGGTTTGACGCCACGATCATAAGGTGGTACGATTATTGAATTGCCATTTCAGGAGATGTGCTCGTGAACCAAGATTTGCTCGAAAAAGCC
>CAZIUM010000025.1:0-21780 GCA_964542285.1 uncultured Lentisphaerales bacterium | reverse complement strand
TGCCCGGTTGCGACTGGACCAGGCGCAGTTCGGCGGGCGCGCGTTCGAGAGTGACGCCAAATACCTGGGCCGCGCTGGAAACCCGGGCGGGCTTGTGCCGGCGATCCCATTGGATGCCCAGCGCGCCACGCCGCCCGAGAATTTCGAAATCCAGGTAGGGACCGATTTTCAATTCGGCATGCGGGTCCTGTCCGTCTTCGGCCAAAAGGTCCAGCATTTCGCCGATCGGAAGGTCCACCCGTGCCAGGTACAACGGCAATTCGGTCTCGCCGGTGTCCGGGGCCTCTTCCGGTGCGGGAAGCATGACGTGCCCGACTCTCCTGATGGATTCGGGCAGGGGTTCGTCGCCCCGCGGCAGATCGACGTCGGCATCGGCGAAGGCGGCTCCGCGTCCGGTCACCGACTGTCCGGCAAAGCGGGTCAGGCGCACGGTCATGCGGGCATCCCTTTCGGGGTTGGGGTCGACGGCAAAAAGCACCCAGGCCCGGTGATAGTAGCCTTTGGGGACCGTGAGCATCTGCGACTCCGGCATACCGTCAAAGGTCGTGCGCGAAAGGTATTCGTCGCATTCGAGTGCCCAGGAACCCTTCATTTCGCGCACCCGTCCGATGTCGCCGGAACGCTCGCCCGAAGCCACCCGCATCGGAACGCTTTCGATCGTTTGCGGTCCGGGTGCAATCGAGAGCCGGGCCTGGCGCATCGATCCGGGTTGCGCGGCGGCGCCGAAATCCAGCGGCAGGAAGCGCTCATCCCGGCGGGGGTCGAAGGCGACCAGGGCGCCGATTTCTCCGGCTTCGGGCAGGCGCAATCGGAGTGCCCGCGGCGGCGTGTCGCGTTCGATGCGCCCGGCATAGCGGCGGTCGATGTAAAATTCCACGCCGCGGCGGTCGGGAATGGCTTCAAAGGTCACTTCGTGTTCCGAGGCGCCCGGCATCGCCAGCCAGTCCGACAGCCGTTCGGCCTGTTGTGTTTCGGTGTAGCGCCGCGGTCTTGGCCGGATGTAGTAGGGCACCCGCAGCTCCCGGAAAAGCAGCCGCGCATCGGGCAACTCCACCTTCTCGCGGGTTCCATCCCGGGTCAGCGTCAGGGTTTCCGGCTGGGGAACCACGTGGATCGAAAAGGCCTTTTCATCGGCCCATTCCAGCGTCAGGATCGCCGTTTCCCGCGAGCCGATGCGGAAGTTCGCGCGCAGCGCTTGGGAGGGGCGCTCGCATTCGATTCGCGCATCCAAAGGGGCCGCAACGATGCCTGCACAGGTCATCAGCAGGCACGATAAAACGACAATCTCGGGCCGTCGCGTGTTCATTCGTCATTCCAGTTTGATTTCAAAATCCAGCAGGGACCAGTCTCGGTCGATTTCGTTGCAATATTCAACCACACGGGATTGGGTGACATGGCGCGACGAGGACGACAGTTCCGCTTGGACAAAGGAATAAAATTGTCCGTCTCCCCGTCTCGATCGCAAACCAAGGCGATGCCTTCCCGCGGGCAGCAGGTCGTGCAACGCCAGCCAGGGGGTCGGTCTTCCGGGCAGGAGACGCTCCCTGGGGTTCGGCGGCTGGTCGCGCAAGCCCTGTAAGGTGACATATCCCAGTCGCCGGGGAGGGCCTTTGGTCAGCAGCAGCAGTTCGATGTCATTGTCGAACAGATCGTACCAGATCGAATCTTCGTAGTTGTTGGCAAAATTGGGGATGGTCACCCGCATGAAGGCCTGCCGCCCGGTGGGCGGCTCGAAACGGGCGCGACGGATTGTTTCGACCTGCTTTTTCCAGGCGGATTCCGCCCTGGGATGTGCCGGGTAGGGCCGCGCAAATGACGCGATCGCGCGGCCCCAAGGACGCGGATTGGACACCAGCAACCAGCCGCACAATCCCTCCGCGTCGAGATCGGCGCGCAGGCCGGGCCGGCTCGCCAACGCGGTCGCCTTGGCCCGGTCTTCGCCGACCGTCAGCCGGTATCCTTTTTTCGGGGAAGGCAGGCCGAGGGCTTTCCAGTTCACCGATACGGAAGCGTTGCGCGCCACATCCGCGTAGTTCGCCAGGATCAGCAGCGCATCGCCGCCGCGTGTAATGAACAAGGACGCGCCGGTTTCCGGCGCATCGGTCTTCAACACTTGCGGTCCGCCGGAGGTGCTGTAGAAACGCAGGTTGCGTTGCCCGTCGAGCAGCTCCCACATGCGCCACAGCGGTCTGGCGAAAGTGAGCACTTCGGGACAATGCGGATGCGCCAGAGAACTGGTCGGGAATTGCACACCCAGGTGCAGAAAGGGCGTCTGCCCGCTTGCCGCCAGGTAGGGCAGGGCGCGCCCCGTGCGGTAGGCTGGAAACGCCGCCGTCCACAAGGCGCTGGGCGCCACCGACAATCCGCTGAAATAACCATGCAGCGTCGGCGATTCGATCAGGCGGCCTTTTTCTTGTTCGCCACCCAGGTAGGCATCGACGGTGGTATGGCCGATCGCGGAGAAGAACGAGCCGGAGTGACTGATGAAAAAACCGTCCGGCCCGACAAATTCACGGACCGCGCGTGTCATGCGGTAGTGTTCTCGGAAGTGCAGGCGTCCGCCCGGGGCGGTTTCCTCACGACTCAGGTAGCACATCGGACTGCCGAAATCCATGTAGATGCCGTCGATGTTGCGGCGCAACCAGGGACGCAGCGGTTCCGCCAGCCGTTCGCGAATGGCCTGTTCGTTGCCGCGCACATACAACCCCAGGCGCAGCCCGTATCGACGGCAGGCCCGGCAGGTTCTCTCCAGGCTTTTCGCGTCGTGGGGAAAGGCATCGCCGGGCAGGTCCAGGCGCCAGTTCTCGTGCAGGATCAGGGTGTCGGCCCCGGTGGCGGCGATACGGCGAAGGATGTCCGTTGTGGGATAGCGCGTGAAATTGTCGAGATAGTGGAACACGCGCGGCGGGGTACGGCGCCGTTCGACCGGGAAGCGGCGCAGGCACCAGCCCCAGGTATTGCGCCATTGGGAGGCCCGGCCTTGCGGTTGGGTCGCCCGCGTCTGGAAATTCCAGGACAGCTCGGCATTGCGCCCTTGCCAGTCGAGATGCGTTGCGGTTTCGGAAGGTCCCCCGTCCAAGGAATTCCAGGATTCGACAAAAAACTCGAGGTGCTTGTCGCGGCGACCGCCGGCGCCCAGATCGAACGAGAAAAATGGCGCGATCGCTCCCTCGATACGTCGCTTGTCTCCACGGTTGAGGCCACGTTCGAACGAACCCGCATCCTGGATGATCTTGGCGCTGATCTCTCCAGGAAAGGTCCAGTAGGCCCAGTTGACTTCGTTGTCGTCGGGCAGGGTCAGACCGGGCGCCAGGCAAAAGTCGCGCAGCGGCGGAGCATCGAGAACGCCTCCGAAAAAACAGGAGCGCACAAAGACCGCGCCGTCGGCGAAAAATTCGTATTCAAGCGCCAGGCGGAAGCCTTCCACGCGTTTGCCGGCCGCATCGCGCCAGGGAATGTCGTCAAACGTCAGGCGCACCGCGTCGTCCTGCCGGGCCACGCGTGGGGCGAGCCGTTCCAGAAACGGATGGACAGTCCCCACTCCGTCGAGATGCGCGGAGAGCAGCGGCGCTTCGCGCCGGACCAGGGGCGATTCGTCCGGGAATCCAATGGCGGCGGGGAAGCCCCCCGTTTCCGGACGGAAAATCGTGGTGAACCGGCAGTTGCCGACCCGCAGATTGTCGGGGCCGCGTTTGACGCGGATGGTGTCGCTGGACGCTTTGTTCATTCGTGAGGGCTTCATGAATGTCTGACGTTTTCGTTTTTAATTGGACTTGCAATCATTTTAGCAGGGGCGGAATGGCAACACAACGAACAGTTCGTTATTTCGTTATTTCGTTATTCCATCCTTTTCGGTGAACTCTCGCGTTGCCGCGAGCGCGTACCGCAAGTTTCAGGCCTTGTAGACCTTCGGGCCGGCTGGCACGACGTTGCGGGTGTCGACAACCAGTCGGGCTTCCCTGCCCAGGCGTTCGTAATCGAGTCCATCGTGCGCCGTGGCGATCAGGACGGCATCGTATTCCACCGCCCGATCGAGCGAGACGCCGGCAATGCCCTCGAACTGGGGATAAGCGCGCATGTGCGGCGCCCGGGGGCAATAGGGATCGCTGTAATCGACTCTGGCGCCCTCGCGTTCCAGCAGTTGCCACAGCTTGAAACTGGGGCTTTCGCGAGGGTCGTCCACGTTTTTCTTGTACGAAAGCCCAACCAGCAGAATGCGGGCATTCCGGATGGGAATTCCGTTGCGACTCATGATTTCCAGCATGCGTTGCACGACACGATAGGGCATGAACGAGTTGATCTCGCCGGCCAGCTCGATAAAGCGGGTTGGCGTGTCGTATTCCCGGGCCTTCCAGGTAAGATAAAACGGGTCGATTGGAATGCAGTGGCCCCCCAAGCCGGGGCCGGGATAAAACGGCATGTAGCCGAAGGGCTTGGTGGCCGCGGCGTCAATGACCTCCCAGATGTCGATTTCCATTTTTTCGAAAACGACCTTGAGCTCGTTTACCAGGGCAATGTTGACGGCGCGAAAAATGTTCTCCAGTAGTTTGGTGGCTTCCGCAGTGGAAGTGGAGGATACCGGCACCGTACGGCAAACCACGGTTTCGTACAGCGCCTGGGCCGCTTGCAGGCTTGGGGCGTCGAGCCCGCCGACCACCTTGGGAATCGTGCCGGTGGAATATTCTTTGTTATTGGGATCTTCCCGTTCCGGCGAATAGGCTACCAGAAAATCGACGCCGGCCTTCAGTCCGCTGATTTTTTCGAGGATCGGTACGAGGACCTCTGTGGTTGTGCCCGGATAGGTGGTGGATTCCAGGCAGTACAGTTGAC
Source organism: uncultured Lentisphaerales bacterium (assembly GCA_964542285.1). Classification (GTDB taxonomy): domain Bacteria; phylum Verrucomicrobiota; class Kiritimatiellia; order RFP12; family JAAYLN01; genus CAZIUM01. The sequence goes on along the minus strand of CAZIUM010000025.1, from coordinate 16,950 downwards.
CCTTGCGCAAGTGTGGTGCCAGTTGTTCCGCCGTGCCGACGATGTAGCTCATGTCCGGCTCGCGATGGGGGGTCAGCGGCGTCGGAACGCAAAGAATAACCGCGTCACAAGTGCGACTGGCGCCGAAATCGTCCGTGGCGGAAAACCGTCCGGCGGCATTGATTTCTTCAAGCGTTGTCGACGGAATGTGCCGGATATAAGTTTCGGAGGCGCGCAGGGAATCGATTTTCTTGCGGTCGATGTCCATGCCCACGACCTCGAACCCCGCCCGGCAGAATTCGATCGCCAGCGGCAACCCGACATACCCGAGTCCGACGATTCCGATGCAGGCCTTGCGTTGCGCTACCTTTTGAAGAAAGGGGTTCGGCATGAAGTTCTCCAATGGATATCAATAATTTAGCGCTCATATTAGAGAAAGGGCAGTCCATGTCAATCGCGGATGCGGATGCGGGGTGGAGGTGATTTGTCGATTTTATGTTGGGGCGACAACAAGGGTTCAGTGCAAGGGTTCGCCGTTCAGAGAGAAAAAAGGGTCTGAAGAAGGGTTGCAATCGGTTACATTACCGGTTACACTATCGATTATCCCTTGTTTGGGGGAAGTTTCGGGTTGGAACCGGCATAAGGTGACAAAGGGCTGGGTTGCGTGAGATCGGATTCGACAGCAACGATTTATGATATTGCCCGCGCATCCGGGGTTTCTTCGGCGACGGTATCTCGTGCCATAAACGGAGGCCTCGTGCGGGACATCACGCGTCAACGGATTCTGGACGTGGCTGCGCAGCTCAATTACCGGCCGCTGGCCGCTGCGCGGAATATGCGCCGGCGCTCCAACGGAACGAGGGAACGGACCTACGTGGTGGGGTTCGTCACGTTTCGACCCAGCATGTTGCAGGAAGACCCCTATACCCTGGCGGCGGCTGGTGCGGTCGAATCGGCGCTGCGACAGGCTTCCCTGGAAATGCGGCTGATTCGCGCCAACCCGGAAGGCCGGGTGCCCGGTATGCTCCTCGAGGGGGAATGCGATGGCGTCATCGTGCGTGGACGCGCTCCTCTCTTGAGCCACATTGCCCAACACGTTCCGACGGTTGCCATCGAAACCTGGATCGATCCGCCACCGTGTTATTGCTTAATTCCGGACTACGAGGCACAAATTGGCGCCATGACCCGACGGCTGCTCGATTCGGGACGTCGGGAAATCGTCCTGGCGATGAATCGTCCCGACCATCCGCTGAAAAACACCTACATGGAGCGGGTGGCGGCCGGATATCGCCAGGCCTATCTCGCGTGCGGACTGCCGCTTCCCAGGACACCCTATGTGGGGCATGCCGATCGGCCCGGGTCCGGCTACGACTTGGGAAGGCGCCTGTTTAATCATCCTCCAGAGGTGGTTGTCGGGCCGGATGGTGGAATGTTGGGGTTGTACCGGGCCGCTCTCGAGCGAGGATTGCGTGTCGGGCGTGACATTGAGTTCGTCGGAATCGATGGGCTGCCGGAAAGCGAGTTTCTTTTTCCTCCCTTGACGGTGGTGCATGTGGACCTTGCGCTTCTGGCCAGGCGAGCGGTGGCGGTGCTCGGGGAAATGATGGCGTCCCATATTCAGCGCAGGGGCAATGAATTGCTTCCGATGACGATCGTGGAGCGTGCCAGCACGGGGGGGCGACCAAACGCTACCTGATACAGCTTCTTCGTGGAGACAGGGTTCATGCGATAGATCGTGGATCGATTAACGTGTCACTATGACAAAAGGAGAATCGGCATGAAGAAACGGATGAAGTTGGCGCTACGAATGGCCAGGACGTGCGTCATGACCTGGGCGGGATTAGCCGCCGTGTTGGGACAGGCGGAAGAATATACCAACGATACCGATTGGACCGGAGCGGACTGGGTTCTTGCCGATGGAGATACCATCGGGGGTGTCCATACAAACGTGGGTCTTTTTTCCGTGCCCGAGGGCGTCACGGTTTCGGTCATGACCTACCAGTCCGATGTTCCCGGCTCGGGAGCCGCGGCGGTTTTCGCGGATCGTATTCGAATTAAAGGCGTTTTGAGCGCCAATGGCGCGGGATATCCCATGGCGGAAGGCCCCGGCACGGGCGGTCCCGGCGCGGGGCATGGTGGATTGGGCGGTGGCAGTCCGAACGCGACCGGAGGCGGACGCTATGGGTCGGTACGTGAACCGGTTACGCTGGGCAGCGGCGGAAGCAAGGGAGGCGCCCACGCCGGCGGAGCGGGAGGGGGCGCGATCCGCCTGGTTGCGAGCGATATTCTGGAGATTGATGGAACCCTTTCGGCTAATGGAATCGATTCTCCACAGACCAAAGGCAGCGGGGGCAGCGGGGGCAGCCTTTGGCTTTCCGCGCCCACACTGGGTGGGAGCGGATTAATCTGTGCTGACGGAGGCGGATGTTATCCCGTAGGAGGAGCCGGCGCTGGAGGTGGAGGCGGACGCATCGCCTTTGCGGTTGAGACCAATCTCTTCCTGGGCATTGTGAGAGCCTCCGGCGGCAAAAGCTACCACGAGCGGGCCGGACACGGGACGTTGAACGTGATGGACCTGTACGGGCCGGACGACGATTTGGTTGTCACCGGTGATATCGCGTTGCCCCCTTCGACAAACTGGGCCTTTCGTGGGTTGATCGTTTCGAACAACGCTACTCTGGAAGTTCAATCGTTCCCCGGTACGGTTTCCCGCCTTACGGTTTTGCAGGATGTGCTGATCGCCGAAGGGGCCGGGCTTTCGGGCGACGGTCAAGGGTTCCCGCAAGGGCAGGGGCCTGGAACGGGGATTGCGCGCGGTGGTGCAAGTTACGGTGGGTTAGGTGCCGATGCGGAAGGCGGCCATGGTGGGCCGCTTTATGGATCGGTTTCGAGCCCGGACGCTCTCGGAAGCGGCGGCGGTGGCGATCCCGATACGGCCGGCCGCGGGGGCGGCGCCGTGCTGGTACAGGCAGGGGAAACGATGATCCTCGATGGCGTCGTGTCTGCCAACGGGTGGAGCACCTACAGTTTTTATGGCGGGGGCGGCAGTGGGGGAAGCGTCTGGCTTTGCGCCCCTCGGATCGCCGGCGACGGCCTGGTCATGGCGGATGGCGGCACCGCGTATCGCCCCGGCAGCGGCAACAGTGGAGGGGGTGGGGGCGGTCGCATTGCCTTCGAGACGGAACAGTGTGATTTTTCCGGTACGGTGCGCGCATCCGGTGGGTTGGGGCGCTACGAACGGGCAGGGCATGGCACGTTTAACTTTCAGGATTGCCTGGCGTCGAACGATGCGCTCATGGTTTCCGGCGATATTGCGCTCAGTCCCTCCAACGGATGGACTTTTGCTTCGTTGACCGTGCTGGCCGGGGCCGTGCTGGACATTCAGTCCTCTCCTGACACCGTTTCGCGACTGGTTGTCCGTGGCGATGTTACGATTGAACCCGGTGCCGGCATCTCGGCGGATGGAATGGGTTTTGAGGCTAAGAACGGTCCCGGAGGTGCCTCGGGAAACAGTGGCGGAAGTTACGGGGGCCTGGGAGGTGGGGTTAATGCGGGACCGGTGTACGGCAACACGAATGCGCCGATCGACCTGGGAAGCGGTGGCGGTACCACCACGGCCAATGCCAACCCGAGGGGAGGCGGCGTCGTGATTCTCGAAGCGGAAGGGGACCTTGTCGTAGAGGGGGTCGTTTCCGCCGACACCTGGACCCAGTATTATTTTGCATCGGGCGCCGGCAGCGGCGGAAGCCTATGGCTGATCGGTCGCGAGCTTCGCGGGAGCGGAGAGCTGAGAGCCGACGGGGGCGATGCCAGCGCCGGGGGGGGCGCATCCGGCGGGGGCGGCGGCCGTATTGCTGTCTGGACCGGTGCCCCGATTCCAGCAAAGGTGCGCGCCGCCCTTGTGGCCGGAGAGAGTCCGGCTTCGGTAACGATTTCCGAATCGCCTCCGTTGACTTTTACGGGGAACACCTGGGTTCGGGGCGGAACGGCCGCCAATCCCGGACAAGACGGAACGGTGGTTTTTGTCCAATATACCGCTCCGCCTCTCGGGACTCTCCTCCAGATTCGGTAAGGAAGAGAAGCGAATCGGAAATAAGACCATGCAGGCTGGAAAAATTTGGGCTCGGCTTCTGAATGCGTGGGGAGTATTTTGTCGGTCGGGACGGAGCCAAATTCTCTGACAAGGGTGGCAAAGAGAAATCGGATGACGAGCGCGGCGACCAGCCTTCGCGCAAGTGCTACGGCTTGGCACGCGTGAAGGAATACCGATTTGGGAATTCAACCTCGTGTCCGCTTGCGTCGCCGTTCTTATTGACCGAATGGTTTGCCGTCGAATTCTGCGTTTTGAATTCCTCCGGCTGCGTTCCCGCGTGAACTTGACGCGACATGCTAAGTGTGCGATACTTCGTGTGCTAATCGAATCCCAAAGGAAGGTGTTTTTTTCATGGAAGACCTTGCGGTCAACATTCACGACAAGTTACTGGTTTCGCTGCGGCGCATTATTCGCGCGGTCGATGTGCATTCGCGTCAGTTGGTGCACAAGCAGCATCTCACGGTTCCCCAGCTCCTGTGCCTCAAGGCCGTGGGCTCCTGCGACGAGTTGTCCGTCAGCGGCATCGCCAAGCGCGTGGGATTGAGCAACGCCACCGTTTCAGGAATCGTCGACCGGCTGGAACATCGCGGCCTGATCGAACGGCGGCGCGGGGTGACGGACCGGCGCCAGTCGCTGCTGTCGATCGCCACGGAGGGGCGCGAGGCTCTCGAGCGCGCTCCCACTCTGTTGCAAGAGAGTTTCGTTCCGGCTTTTGACGCCTTGTCCGTCGACGAACAACAGCGCCTGCTTCAAGCGTTGGAACGTATTGCCACCCTGATGGGGGTGGAAAATCTGGACGCGGCGCCGCTTCTGGCGAGCCACCCGATGACCGTCAGTGACGAAGCGTTGCTCCCCGAGAGTATCCCGGAAGCGCTCCCTCCGGCAGGGAAGAAATCTTCCAGCGCAAAGACGGCCGGGGCCGAAATCACGATTCACCACGTGGCTTCCGGCCTGGAGTTGCCGTCCTGGCTGAGCCTGGACGACCTGGTGCGCTTTCTGCATGCGGAGATGCAGCCGTATCACGACCAGCCGGACGACATCCGGCGCGGCGTGCTGAACGCCTTGTCGGGTTGCCCCGCCGCCGGAGGCTTCGTACTCGTGGCGGAACGTGACGCCCAAATTCTGGGTTCGCTGGTGATGATCGGGACGGGGATGCAGGGATATGCCCCGGAGCACATGCTTCTTTTTGTCGGAGTGCATCACGACTGCCGGGGGGAGGGACTGGGCGGCAAACTCATCCGGCGTGCCTTGGAACTCACGCCCGGCGATGTCAAGTTGCACGTCGAGAAGGACAATCCGGCTCGGCGCCTCTACGAGCGCCTGGGCTTCAAGGACAAATACGCGGAAATGCGATACAGCCGATGAACCGGATTATAATCGATGCCGAGGGCCTGCGGCACAATATCAACATGGTCGACCATTGGATGCGCCAGCGCCGCATTGCCTGGACCGCGGTGGTCAAGGTGCTTTGCGGCCACAAGCCGACGATTGCCGCCATGCAGGCCATGGGGGTCAAGTCGATGGGCGACTCGCGCTTGCGCAATCTGCGCGGGTTGGCACGCGCCGCCCCAGAGGTCGAGCGCTGGTTCCTCAGGGTGCCGACCATCTCCTCCTGCGACGAAGTGGTGCGGTTGTCCTCGATCAGCCTCAACAGCGAGACCAGCGTGATCGAAGCGCTCAACCGGGAAGCCGGCAAGCTGGACAAGCTGCACCGCATCATCATCATGATCGAGCTGGGGGATTTGCGCGAGGGCGTGCTCCCGGCCGCCTTGGTGCGTTTTTACGAGCATGTGTTCGATCTGCCGAACATCGAGGTGGCGGGGATCGGCGCCAATCTGGGCTGTCTGGCGGGAACGCCGCCGACAGTGGACCAGCTCATGCAGTTGATGCTCTACAAGGAGTTGCTGGAGCTGAAGTTCGGTCGCAAACTGCCCTTCATCTCGGGCGGCTCCAGTGCCGTGCTGCCCCTGGCGATCGCGGGGCAACTGCCCGTGGGCATCAATCATTTCCGTATCGGCGAGGCGCTGTTTCTCGGCACGGACTTGATCAATGGCGGAACCCTGCCGGGATTGCGGGACGATGTGGTCTTGCTGGAAGCCGAGATTGTCGAAATTAAGGAAAAAAGCTTGGTCTCGGCGGTCGATATCGGTTCGATCTCGCCCTTTGCGAGCGATGGAGAGGCGGGCAACAGCCCGGGGAACGAAAATCAGATGTCTCCAGGACAGCGTGGCTACCGGGCGCTGGTCAGCCTCGGGCACCTGGATGCCGATATCGACGGCCTGCAACCGTTGAATTCCGATTTCCACATTGCCGGCGCCAGCAGTGACTTGACGGTGGTCAATGTTGGCGATTCGGCGCGAAATCTCAAAGTAGGGGATTCGATCACTTTTCGCATGAACTATGCCTCCATGCTGCGCTTGATGAGTGGCCGATACATCGAAAAACAGATTATCGGTATCTGATTTCTGCGGCGAAATCCCGGCACGGGGGGCCTCACAACAGTTCGCGAATCGCGGCATCGGCCACTTCAAAGCCGCGTGGGGTCAGCCGCCATCGGAGATGTCGCGGGGCGTGAATGCGTTTCACAATGCCGTGGTTTTCCAGCTTGGCCAGTTGGCGTTCCCAGGTTGCGACTCTGGGAGCGGCCGCGGGAAAGGTTTCCGCGAATGTCGCCGGCGAGATGCCCTCGGCCAGGCGCAGCCCGAAGACCAGCCGTTCGGTGGCGTCATCCTCGGGCGTCAGTTCTTCGCAACGGTCCGGCGGTCGGCGTTGTTCCCTGATGGCCCGGCTGTAGTTGGCCAGGTGGGGTCGGTTGACCCGGCGGATGCGTCCCTGACGCGATGCGGCGGCCGGCCCGAGCCCGAGATAATCGAAGCCGCGCCAGCAAGCCAGGTTGTGGCGGCAGGCATGACCGGGCCGGGCGTAGTTGGAAATTTCGTAGCGTTCGAATCCTTCCGCCCGCAGCCGTTCCTCCGCCTGGCGCAGAGCCTCGAGTTGCGCTGTGTCGCCGGGCAGTTGCAATCCTCTGCCCAGGTCGCGTTCCAGGGGAGTGTTGGGTTCCACGCTGAGTGCGTAGACCGAGACATGAGCGGGGCTGCAGGCCAGCACGTCGGTCAAGGTGCGCTGCCAGCCTTGCCGCGACAGGGCGGGCAACCCCGCGATCAGGTCTACTCCGAGACTGGTGAAGCCGCCCTGGCGCAGAAGTTTCAGCGCCTTGACGGCACATTCGGCGTCGTGCGTTCGTCCCATGGTTCGCAGAATGCCGTCATCGAGACATTGCACGCCTACGCTGACGCGATTGACGCCGACGTGTCGCAGGGTCCTGATCCGTTCCGGCGTGACGGAGGCGGGATTGAGTTCCACGGTCCATTCCTCAAGCGCGTCGAAACGACAATGTTGTCCCAGGGAGCGTACCAGGGCGGAAAAAGCTTCTGGCTCCAGGATGCCCGGTGTGCCGCCACCCATGTAAAGGGTGAGTGGGCGTAGCGGTTCAGGGGACCGCAGCGCCAGTTCCCGCCCGGGCAAGGGGGCGAAGCGCCGATGTGTCTCCTCGTCGCCTACGACCGAATAGAAGCCGCAGTAGCGGCATTTTGCGGCGCAAAAGGGAACATGGATGTAAAGGTGCTCGATCATGTGAACGTCAGACAGGGGACACTTCAATTCAACGAATCGGGATCTCTTATGACAGTGTCGTTATCAGCAGGCTGGCGCCGCCGGGTGCCGGCTGCAGGATTGCGTTTTCCAGGGCCGCGGGCAGCAGGCAGCTGTCGCCCATGTGCAGGGTTTCGTCGTGGCATCCGGCGGACAGCAGAATGGCGGCGCCGGCTTCCACGAAAAGAACCCGGAAGCTTACGCCGTCGCTTGCCAGGGGTTCCGGGACGGACAACGCCAGTTTTTCCAGACGAAAAACCGGATTTTCCGGCGCCACCCACCGACGGTTGGTTGTGGTCGATGCCGCTGCCGGGGTCAATTGTCGGGGCGTTACGGGCGGACTGTGCCAATTAATGGCGAGCAGACCGTCTTCGATGTGCAACTCACGTGGCTTCCCGTTGGCATCGGTGCGGTTCCAATCGAAAAGCCGGTAGGTGGTGTTAGCGCTTTGTTGCACCTCATAAACCAGGCAGCCCGCGCCGATGGCGTGAACCAGGCCACCGGGAACGAACAGAAAATCACCGGCGCGTGCAGCATGGTCGGCCACCAGGTTTGCGGCGGTTCCCCTGGACAAGGCCTGCCGCAGGGTTTCGGGTTGCGTGCCGGGATGGAGTCCCGCTTGAATTCGGGCGTCCGGCGTGGCATCGAGGAAGTACCACCCTTCGCTTTTGGACTCGCCGCCGGTGAGGCGCGCGGTCCTCTCGTTGGGGTGAACCTGTAAGCTCAGGCGTGCGCGGGCGTCCAAAACTTTGAACAGCAACGGAAAGCGATCCGCGTCGGGCGCCGCCGTGCCAAGAAACGCGCGTCCGAAGCGGGTGGTCAGCTCTTCCAGTGTCATACCGGCCAGGGGGCCGTTCGTCAAGCGCCCGGCCCCGTCGGGATGGGCTGAAATCTCCCACGATTCGGCGCAGTTTGAAGGCGCGGACAAGCGCCGGTATCGTTGCGCAATGCGGTTGCCGCCCCAAATGGCCCGGCGCAGCACTGGCTCGAAACGCATCGGGTAAGGACGAAAGTTCATCGTTGCGGGTTCGACGGGGCCGTTTTCGCCGGCTTGGGGATCGGTTTGCCCAGCTTGCGCAACACCTTTTTGAGGTCGTCCCAGGCCAGACGCTTGGTCTGGGGAAAACGCAACAGGTAGGCCGGGTGAAAGATCGGCAGGAGGGGAATGCCCGCGAACTGCGTCCATTGTCCCCGCAAGCGGGTGATGCCGCTTATGCCCAGCAGTCCCGTCACGGCCACGTTGCCCATGGCGACAATCGTGCGCGGGCGGATGACGGAAATCTGCTCCTCAAGAAAAGGCAGGCAGGCTTTCATTTCCTCGGGCGTCGGCGCGCGGTTGCCGGGAGGACGGCACTTGCAGATGTTGGCGATGAAGACCTCTTCGCGCCGGTATCCCATGGCGGCGATCATTTTGGTCAGCAACTGTCCCGCGCGTCCTACGAAAGCCAACCCCTGTCGGTCTTCGTCGGCGCCGGGAGCTTCGCCGATGAACATGACGTCGGGACGGTGACAATTGCCTTGCCCCGGCACCACTTTCTGTCGGCCCGCATGCAGTCCGCAACGCTTGCAACCCTCTATGGCCGCGGCAGTGCGCGCCAGGACATCCTCCGGGGGCTCGTTCGTTCCGGGTCTGGGGACGGAAACCGGGGCCTGGACGGCCGCTTTCGTTACGGGCGTCGCGGGACGGTGGGGGGCGCCGCCGCGGGAGAGTTCCAGAAGCAGCCGGCGCGTTTGCGGCTCGATCTCGATGCGTTTCTGTCCGCATTCGCGGCGATAGGACAGGTAGTCGATTAATTGCATCACAATTTTCGTACTCGTGCTCATGTCGGATAGATGATTTCGCATGTTCTTGACGGTGTCAATTGCAAACCCGCCCTCCTTGTCCGATTTCAGGATTCTTTGCGATCCAAAAACGTCTCCCCCGGAGGACCTTTCAGGCAATCTCCCCGTCCCATGGGGAAGGTCTTATGCCGGAATCCAGATTTTGATTGCCATCGTCGGGCGTTCAAGGTTGAATAGATATTGTTGCTCGCAGGACGCTCCCGCCAAGGCAGGATGCCCCTTGGGGGGACGGCCTGCGTGTCGGATGAAATTTTTTCCAGATCGATGTGAAAAGTTAAAATGTGACCCCGAACTTGCGCGAACAAACGGCGGCGGAGGAAATCGCCAACTCCGTCACTCATGGTGTCGGCCTGCTGATGAGCATTGTCTGCCTGGTGGTGGGCGTGGGGTTCGCGGTGCGCAGTGGTTCACCGATAATCGTCGTCAGCGTCAGCATCTATGGCGCCACCCTGTGCCTTCTGTACCTGGCGTCGACACTCTACCACGGCCTGCCTCCCGGCCGCGCCAAGCGCATTTGGAACATTCTGGACCATTGCGCCATCTACTTGCTGATCGCCGGCACCTATACACCCTATACTCTCGGAGTGTTGAGTCCGGGCTGGGGTTGGAGCCTCTTCGGCGTGATCTGGGGGCTGGCGGTTGCCGGAATCGTCTTCCAGGCGTTGTTCATTCACCGGTATCGAATTTTGTCCACCCTGACTTACCTGGCGATGGGATGGCTCGTGATGGTCGCCGTATATCCCATGTGGCGGAATCTGGGACCGCACGGATTCTTGTGGGTGGCGCTGGGGGGGGGCTGCTACACCCTGGGCACCGTGTTTTATGCCTGGAAAAACGTGCGCTTCATGCATGCCGTCTGGCATCTGTTTGTGCTCGCCGGCAGCCTGCTGCATTTTCTCGGGGTGTTCTGGTACGTCGTGCCGGCGTGAGGAGCGGATTTTGTCATCTCGACGGCTTTTGCGCGCGGAACATGTCTATTCGACCGCTGGGGAGGATAATTCGGCGCCAAGGCCGGCAACCCCTTTTACCACCTCCGACAACCACGATAGGATTGTCGCGGCATCGGATGTGGTGATCCTCTGGATTTCCGCCAGGTAGTCGCGCCGGGGTAGGTGTTCAATGATCGCGGCCACGGCTGGCGGCACGCGAGCGTCATGGCGCGTCTGTGCCAATTCTTCTAAATGGGATCGAAGCACAGTCCATCGGCCCGACAGCCGAAGGCGAAAGTCCGATGTCGATTCTGTCTGCGATGTCCGCAACAACTTGTCGACGTATTCATCCAGGCGCTGGAGGCGTTCCCGCAGGATGAGTGTAATCGTTTCGCGCGCCCCACGATGACAAGCGGCTTGGTGACGGGAGGCGTTCATGTACTGTGCGCGAACCAAACGATACCAGCGATCCAGGGCCAGGAGATTGCCGATGTAAACCAGGTTGTTGGCAAAAACACGTTCGGCGGAACCGCAATGTGCGGGATTGAAGGGCTTGTCGGCGGATGCAGCCTGGCGTGTCCCCGCGATCAGACGTCCCGGTTCGAGAATGTCCTCACGGAAGACCTGTCCCGCGGCCAGTACGGTGCCGAATGCGATACGGCACGGGCCGACCAAGCCGCCCTGACCCCCCAGGAAGATGGGCGCCTGGTTCAGGAGAACCCCGTGAGGAACGTCGCCGACCAAAGAAGACGTGGCCTTGTCCTGGCGTGGCGTGAAGTTGAAGTGAACATACGAGGAACCGATTTCGGAGTGAAATTTTGTTCCGGTTCCACCCGCCATCAGAACGTCGCAGAAATTGATCAGGCTGCCCGCCGTAACCCAGGGCATGAAAATCGTTTGCTTAACCCCCACGGCATGCGCCAGCGAGGAATGCTCTTCGAAAAGGCACCCCGGTCGCACATGGGCGTTGTTGCCGATGCGGACCCCGTCCAAAAAACAGGACCCGGAAAAGAATCCCCCCCCGAGACGCACCCCGGCTCCCAGTTGACAGTCTACGATGGTGGCGGGCCCCTCTCCCCCGATGATGCAACCGGGGCCGATACTGAGACGAGAGCCTTCAAGGCGACTCCCGGGATGAATGGTTACGCCGGCGTCGATGGTGTGCGGAGAAACCTCGTCGCCGACATGAACCGCCTCCGGCGCCGGCAGCCGAACACCCTTTCCAAGCAGCTGTTCAAGCACCGCACCGGTCATGGCGCTCCCAGGGTTTCGTGAACCTTCTGCGCCAGTTGCCGGACCCATTTGCGCACAAGTTCCTCTTCCCTGGCTTCCACAAGAATGCGCAGTTTTGGCTCGGTTCCAGAGTACCTCACAATCAGGCGTCCCCGGTCCTGCAGTTCACGTTCGCACCGGGCGATCAGCTCCTGCAGTTCCGCGAACTCTTCCAAGGGGAGCTTTTCGCGTACCGGGATGCTGACCAGCTCCTGCGGGTATTCCACCATGTCCCGGACCAGTGAGCGCAACGACTTGTCTTCGCGTTTCATGATGTGCATGACCTGCAGCGCGCTGATGATGCCGTCGCCGGTGGTGGCATGCCGACGGAAGATCAGGTGGCCTGACTTTTCGCCGCCCAGGGTATATCCCTTGCGACGCATCAGGTCGATTACGTGCCGGTCGCCGACATCGGTCACCTCGACCCGGATGCCGTGTTGGCGCAGGGTCTCGTGCAGTCCCAGGTTGCTCATGGTCGTGACCACCAGGGTGTTGTCGGTCAGGAGTCCTCGTTGCCGCATGGATACGGCGCATGCGGTCAGAATCCGGTCCCCGTCGACGATCGTTCCTTCCGCATCGACGAAAATCACGCGGTCGGCATCGCCATCAAGCGCGATGCCGATGTCTCCCCGGTGTTCCCGCACCAGGGCGGCAACATTTTCGGGATACAGGGCTCCACAATCGGCATTGATGTTCAGACCGTCGGGCGAAACCCCCGTTTTAATCACGGTGGCGCCCAATTCGCGGAATATCCATGGCCCGATGTTGTAGGCAGCGCCATTGGCGCAGTCCATGACCACTTTGAATCCGCTCAAATTGTCGTTGTCGATGGTGCTCTTGGCAAACTCGATGTAGCGACCGCGGGCATCTTCCAGGCGGTTGGCCTTGCCGAGCTGGTCGCTGCGGACGGTGTCGGTGTCGAGGTCGGATTCGATGATCAGTCGGGTCAGCTCTTCCTCTTCGGCGTCCTCCAGCTTGAATCCCTGCGAATCGAAAATCTTGATGCCGTTGTCGTCGTAGGGGTTGTGGGAGGCCGTCAGCATGATCCCGACGTTGGCGGCCAGCGATCGGGTGAGGTGTGCCACGGCGGGGGTCGGCACCGGACCGACCAGGAACACATCGCTCCCGGTGGCGACCAGTCCGCTGGTGATGGCCGTTTCCAGCATGTATCCCGAGAGCCGGGTGTCTTTCCCAATCACCACCCGGCGGCTGCCGCAGCCCCGGGATTGCAGCCGTATCCCCAGGGCTTTCCCCAATTTGAGGGCCAGTTCGGAATTTACCGGGAAGGTGTTGGCTTGTCCGCGGATTCCATCCGTGCCGAACAGTTGTGTCATGGTGGTTATGGTTGGTTGGCGGCGATGGCCGCGATCAGGCGGGTGAAACGTTGCGGATCGCGCGGCTGCGAACCCTCGGACACCAGCGCCATGTCGTAGAGCATGTCGATGCGGTCGGCCAGGGATTCGCTTTCGCGGTCCTTCTCGAACATCGATTCCAGGCTTGCCAGCAAGGGGTGCGTTGGATTGACCTCGAGGGTGCGCGGGGTTTTCGGAACCTCCTGCCCCATGGCTTGCATCATGCGGGCCATGGCGGGATTGACGACCTGTTCGTCGGCCACCAGACAGCAGGGGGAGTCCGTCAGACGCGTGCTGATCCGCACTTCCTTGACATCGTCGGTCAGCTTTGCGCGCATGAAGTCCAGTAACGGCTGGAGTTGCTTGCCGGATTCTTCGCGCTGCTTGCGGTCGGCCGCCTGCTCGGCCTCGTCTCCCAGAGCGATCTCGCCGCGATCGATGGCGCGCAATTTGCATCCGTCGAACTCCGCCAGTGGCTCGAGGATCCATTCGTCCACCGGATCGATGAAGAACAGTACATCCAGCTCGCGTTTGCGGAAGGCTTCAAGCTGCGGCGAGCGGCGCGCGTTGTCGAGGCTGTCGGCGATCAGGTAGTAAATCTCCTTTTGCGTGGAGGGCATGGCGTCGCGGTATTGGCGCAGGGAAACCAGGCCGTCGCCCTCCGCCCGGTCCGCGGGGAACAGCATCAGTTCCTTGAGACGTTCGGCGTTTTCGTGGTCGAAATGCAGTCCTTCCTTGAGAATGCGCCCAAAACCGCGGAAGAAGGTCTCGTAGGTCGCGCGTTCCTCGCGCATCAGGGTCGAGAGTTCGCCCAGGATACGCCCGACCAGGTTCACTCGGATCTTGCGGATGATGGCGTCGTCCTGCAGCATTTCGCGCGAGACGTTCAGGGGCAGGTCGCTCGAATCGACGACGCCCTTGACAAAACGCAGGTATTCGGGCAGCAGCGCTTCGAAATCCGCGCCGATGAACACGTTGCGCACGTACAACTGCAGCCCGTGCTTGCGGTTGGGCATGAAAAGATCGAAGCCGGGGGCCTCGGGGATGAACAGCATGGCACGGAATTCGAGCTGTCCTTCAACGGCATAATGGATGGTGCGCAGCGGCTTGTTGTAATCGTGGCTGATGTGCTTGTAGAATTCGGTGTATTCCTCCTTGCCGACTTCGTTTTTGGGACGCCGCCATAACGCGCGCATGGTGTTCAGCGGTTCGGCCTTGGGGTCGATCGCGCCGCCGTCGGTTGCCAGACGGATGGGATAGGCGATGAAGTCCGAGTAGCGTTTGACCAGCGACTTGATTTCCCACTCCTCCAGCCATGGGTCCTCGCCTTCGCGCAGGTGCAGCGTAATGGTGGTTCCCGGCGTGGCGTGATCCGACGGTTCGATCGTGTAGCTTCCCTGTCCGTCGGAGCTCCAGCGGATGGCCTCCTGCCCTTCACCGCGGCGCAGGGTATCCACCACTACGCGGTCCGCAACCATGAAGGCGGCATAGAAACCGACCCCGAACTGCCCGATCATTTCCGGCGCCTGGGCGCCAGCCTGTTCCTTGATCGCGGCAATGAAAGACTGCGTGCCGGAACGCGCGATGGCGCCCAGGTTGGCTTCGGCTTCCTTGACCGTCATGCCGATGCCGTTGTCCGCGATCGTCAGGGTGCGCGCTTTCTTGTCGGCGACGATTCCAATTTCCCATGAGGGGGAATCCGCGACCAGGACCTTGTCGGTCAGGCCTTCGTATTGCGCGCGGTCAATGGCGTCGGAAGCGTTGGAGATCAGCTCCCGCAGGAAGATTTCCTTTTTGGAATACAGGGAATGCACGACAAGGTCGAGCAGTTCACGAACTTCGGCTTTGAAGGTATGGGTTTGTTTTTTCATGATTTCTGGTCTCGGTTCACATAGTCAGACTCCTGGTTCTCGGAGTCGTCACGATTCGGCATGTTCAATCGCGCCGTCCGCCCAGCAGTCCGCTGCGCAGCAGCCAGTACAGCAGGGTAACGATGCCGCTGACGGCGGCGGAAAGATAGGTCAAAAAGGCGGCGTTTAATACTTTGCCGGCCGCGGTCGCTTCCTGGGGTGCCACGATGCCGCAATCGACCATCAGGCGCTTGGCGCGGCTGCTGGCATTCCATTCCACCGGCAGCGTGACGAGCGAAAAGACTACCGAAAAGGCGATCAGCACAATGCCCCCCAGCAGCAGGGTCTGCCCGATTCGATTCCCGAATCCCATCAGGATCAGGCCCGCCAGCAGCACCCATTGCGCCATGCCGCTGCCGAATTGAACGATGGGAACGAGCATGGAGCGCAGGGCCAGGGGTGCATAGTTCTCGGCATGCTGAAGGGCGTGCCCGGCTTCGTGACAGGCTACGCCGATGGCCGACAGGGAGGGGGAATCGTGCACCTCCGGGGAAAGGCGTAACACCTGGCCGCGCGGATCGTAGTGGTCCGAGAGAAAGCCCTGCACGCGCTCGATGCGCACATCGCGTGCGCCGCCATAGCGCAGAATACGCTCGGCCGCCTGGGCGCCCGTGATGCGCGAGGCCGCGGTCACCTTCGAGTACCGTTTGAAGACGCCCTTGGTGAGCATTGAGGCCAGTAGCGCCAGCACGATCACCGGCAGCATCAGCATCCAATACAGTGGATCCAGTCCCATCATGTACATGGTGTCATCCTCCAGCGGAAATTTCCTGAAGTGCTACAAAACAAGTGTCATTAAGTATAGCGGCCAGGAAGGCCGCGTGGCAACCGGAAATTCCAATCAGCCATCAGCCATCAGCCAATCGATCGGCTCACCTTCGGGCGCATATCGGTTGGCAAGCCCGGGCTTCGGTTCCTGCGTGTTCGGCACTTCAGAGGGTGGGCAGCCGCACTTCCTGTACGCCGCCGGCGTTAATGGATATCCATCGCGGGGCTTTTTCGTCCGTCGATATTGAGCAGGTAAAGCGTGCGCAGGCGCCCGTCTTCCCGGTCGTAGGCCACGAAGTCCACGTCCTTCCCGCCTCGAATCCAGCCGCGCGCTGATTCCAGCCGCGTCACCACTTGTCCCAGTTCGTGCAGCACCGCTTCATAGGACGCGCGCAGCGCGGGATCGGAAGGGTAGGCGTCGCGTGGAAAGTAAATCACGCGTCCCTTACCGACCCGGCGTTCCACTCTGTCGCCATGGAGGGGTAGGACACCGAACCATGATTCCAGCGCCGGCGAGCGGACCGGCGGCGCCGCAGGTTGGTTGCGCGCCACGTGAGTGGAAAGGTGCCGGCGCGTCAGCACCAGTGTGCCGCCGGCTTCCAGATAGGCCAGCAGGTGAAGAAAGTCCATCTCGTCGTAGGTGTTCCATCCGAGGAAAACGACACCGCCGTAGTCGTTCAGGGCCCCGCGTGCCTCCAGGGGAACCAGGTCTATCGGACCGTACGGCGCACCGGAATACCAGCCTTCCGGGCGGTTGTCCGGATAGGGGTTGCGGTAGATCGTGTCCAGTGTCGCCCGGGGGTAAAAAATGCTCAGCAGATCGAAACTCTCCTCGGATGGGCCGAAGGCAAATTCCGGACGGGGGTTCCACCCCTTGCGGCTGAAGCAGGTCCAACCGTCGTGGCGTCCCTGGCGTCCGGGCAGCTCGCGTTCGTCCAGCATCAGTGCATAGCGCAGGCCCAGTCCTTCCAGCAGGGATTTGAGCCGGCACCAGGCTTCGGGGTTTGCCACACGCGTGCCACTCCAGCGGTACACCGGTCGGAAGACCATGGCGTTGCCCAGACGATGGGCGACATACCAGGAGAGAAAGCGCGTCAGGATGGATATTAGGGACAGACAAATAGATTTCTTGTCCTGGCGTCTTCGGTCTGCTA
>CAZIUM010000024.1:0-22543 GCA_964542285.1 uncultured Lentisphaerales bacterium | reverse complement strand
CAATGGTGCGGTTCTTGGTGCCAATCAGTTTGAGCACGGCGATCTCGCGGATCTTCCCAAGGGTCAGGGTATAGATGATAAAGGCGACGATGGCCGCGCTGACAATCGAAAGAATCACCAGGAACATGAAAATCTGTCTGGCCGAGGTGGCGATCAGTTTGCCGACCAGGATTTCCTCCATCTGGTTGCGGGTATAGACCGTCAGTCGTTTCCAGCGGCGAATCGTTTCCGCCACCTCCTCCGCGGCATGGCCCGGTCTCGTTTGCACCAGCACCGCGTTGACGTAAGGGTTCATGCTTTGCGAAGCGATCACCGCGTCCAGCAACCCCGGTGCCCCAGGGCGGTTAAAAGCGGGATTCGCGGCGGTTCGCCGCCGTTGTCGAACAACGGCATCGTTGTCCTTCAGGAACTGCGCTTCCTGCGCATCCTTCAAGGGTATGAAAATCATCGGATCGCCGCCGGAAGATACCATTCTTCGGGTCAAGCCGACCACGGTGTAGTGGTTGCGGCGGATCTGCAGGCGATCCCCCAGCGCAAACCCAGTGGCAACATCGGCGACCGCTTCGTAATGGCCACGGGTGATCTGGCGTCCGGCGACGAGTACCGGTGGCAACCCGGGCGTGCCGGGCTCTCCCACCGTGATGCCGGTGACCATCGAGCGCACATCCCGTTCACCCTGGCGCACCTGCATGGTGAGATAAGTGATGTTGGCCGCGCGCGCTACGCCAGGCATTCCGCGAATGCCGCGCCAGATATCGTCATAGAGGCTCGACGGTTCGGCATAGGGCCCGAGGGTATCCTTCTGCACCACCCAGAGATCGGCACCGCTGTTGTCGAGCAGGGCTTTGGCGTCATCCACCATGCCGCGATAGATGCCGGCCATGGACAGGGTGATCCCAATCAGCAACCCAAGCCCCACACCGGTGAAGATGAATTTACCCCAGGCGTGCATGATGTCGCGGCCGGCCAGGCTGATCATCTCTTCCCCCCGGAAATCCGATTCACCACATCGATACGATTGCGGGGACTCAAAGCTTTTTCGCTATAGACGACAACCTGATCACCGGCCTTCAGGCCTTCGCGTACCTGAACCTGGCCGTCCAAATCCGCGGTGCCCAGCACGATCGGCGTGAAGTGCAGGTCGCCATGGATGACTTGCCACACGCCCAATTTTCCTTCGATGCGCTGGATGGCCGCATTGGGGATGCTCGGTCCAGACGGAAGCGCAGGCAAGGCAACGGTAACCTCGGCTAATTCCCCAAGGGCCGGCAACCGTGCCGGAACGGCATTGAATGCCACTTTGGCGAGAACCTCCTCCGTGACCGAATCGGCAAGCGGCTCGACGCGCAACACCCGCCCGGCAAGGGCGCGTCCCCCTTGCGAACGCAGCACGATCTGGCATGCACGCGCAGACTGCAGGCCCGAGGCATTCAATTGGTCAAAGCGTGTATTGATCCACAGACTCCCCGGATCGACGATCTCCACCACGGGTTGTCCCGCAACCACCGTCGAGCCCGGTTCCGCTTGCCGGGACACCACAAGGCCATCCGCTGGAGCGATCAGACGTAGGTTTGCACGTTGCTTGGCAAGCGCATCGCGATCCAAGCGGACGCGTGTCCGTTCATGGCGAACCGCATCCAGATTGGCCCGGGCGCTCGCAAGGTTCGTCTTCGCCACCGCCCGATCCTGCCGTTTCGCGTCCAGAAGTTCTGCGCTCGCCGTACGCGCCTCGATCAGTTGTTCGTAGCGTTGCGCCTGGGTCTCGGCATAAGTCATTCGAGCCATCGCATCCCCGACCTGCGTTTCGGCCACCGTCACCTGGGCCTCGGCACGTTTCAAAGCGGCCTCCAGCGCGGCGATTCGATCGTCAAGGTCCACGGGATCCATTTCTCCGAGCAATTGCCCGGCACTCACACGGTCTCCCACATCCACGGACACCTGCCCGACACGTCCTGCAAACGTGGGACCAATGCGGTAGGTATACCGCGCCTCCACCGTGCCAATGCCGAACAGCGCCGGCATGATGGCCCGGTTCTCGATCCTGGCTACGGTCACCGGAACCGGGGTCAGCGGACCCGATCGGAGCGCAACATAGACGAAAAGCACCAGCAACGGAACCAGGACAACAATTATCGCCACCGTGCGGCCTTGAATGTGAAATCGTTTCATGGCGTTCTTCTGATGCCGCGGAGGTAAAGCGCAAAGACCTGACGTGCTTTCGTTCGGGTGATTGCGCTGTTTCCCGAAATCAACGATTGCAAGGCCAGGCCTTGGATCGTTCCAACGAACAACGTTGCCGCCGCTTTGGCATCCACCTCGGGATCGATTACGCCCCCTGCCTTTCCCTGTTCGATGAACGTCTGCACTTTCTCGACATACTGTGCCATGAACTTACGGACCTTGCGCTTGACCAGGGTGTCTTCCGCGCGCTGCAGTTCGCTAACGATGATCCGCGGCACTCCGGCGTGCCGCACATGGGACTCGATGTGCGCCACGAATACGGTCTCCAGGGCCTCAAGAGGCGCCTGGACCGTCCGCGCCACCTCATCCACCCGCGCGAGCATGCGCTGTGTCACCCATTCTATGACCGCCTGCCAGATCGCATCCTTGGTGGCGAAATGTCTGAACAAGGCGCCCTGCGTAATATTCATCTGCGCGGCAATGGCGCCGGTTGTGATTGTGACAGGATTCTGGACCGCGGCCAGATCGAGGACGGCTTGCACCGTGGTCGCGCGACGCTTGGCCGCGGAGAGACGAAGAGACGGTTTTCCTGCCTTCATATGTAAGTAAGCTATCACTTACTTCAATGGATGTCAAGGGGGCGCTTTATCGTTTTTTTCGCCCGGTTCCCGGCGGGATTCCCCCCGATTCGAAGTGAAGGCTTGATGTGCGGGTCTCGCCCCCCGCAACCCGAACACGACGGGTTCAAGTCGGAACGGCCACCTCTGACATCAAACCGCCCGGGCAGCGAAGGTCCGGCTAATGCACTTCGCTGCGTTTTTTTACCAGATCCGCCATTTCATCCCTGGTAATTTCCTCCACCCGCACGTTGTCAAAGAAATACACGCCATTGGGCCAGTAGGCATAGAGGCGCACCTTGAACTTGCATACCCGCGGGGATTCGGCGGTGGGATTGAACCCGATCGAAAAGGTTCGCCACTCCGTCTTACTGGGTGAATGCGGCTCCAGGCGTGTCTGGTAGGCGTCAACCAGCACGTTGCGACGGGGATGCATCAGCTTGCCCTTGATCCAGACAAAGGGTTTGCCTTCTCCCTTGAAGTCAACGGTAAGCTTATAATTCTGTCCCGGCTTGGCGTCGATCCATTCGGAATCGAGCATGACTCCCTCCACCGCACCGATGGTGCCATAACTTTTCTTGTCGATGGGCTTTTTCTTCGGTGGATCGAGGGTTGAATCGGCTTTGAACTTTCGGTTCCAATCCAGGGCCTGCCGTCGTTCGACCTGGGTGTCCATCTTGACGATGCGTCCACGCCCCTCCTCGTATTCGAAAAAGGATGTCAGGCCGTCAGCCCGCTCCCAGTGAAGGGCACAGGCCTCGCCTTCATCGAAGTTGCCGTTTTTCACGAGATTTTCCCCTGCAGCAAGGGGCATCGCGCAAAGGACACAGAGCATGGCGAACAGAATTAAATTCGACCGTCGGAAGCCGAACGCCGAAAAGATCCTACGGGATTTTTTCTCTAAACCGGTTTTCATCCACATTAACCTTAATTCCTGCCGGCCAACTCCCTGAAACGCTACTGCGCCAATGCGCGGAAATAGGCCTCTACACTCTCTTCATAGCCGGCAGGCGTCAATTCGTTTTCCGGATGCCTGATCGTCGCAATCTTGACTCGACGGGCATTGCTTCTCTCCACACCCCCGGCGGCACTGGACTTGATGACGGTGCGGGCATCCTTGAGCGTTGAGATCAGTTCGCTTTGAATCTGGCGCACACGCAGACCGCTCCCGGATGAGCCGAATTTCTGAATTTGCTCCATTTTGTTGACAGCCTCCTCCAGATCTCCGGTTGGCAGGTTACGCACATTAAGTTCACGAAGGAGGGCCTCGGCCTTCTGCTTCAGCTCGGCCTGCTGTCCGGGCAGGCGATTCTGCACATCCGGTTTCCGGTCGGGTGTGATTCCCCGCAACCCGTCCCCCCCCAGGCCCGACTGCTTGCCGCCGCCTGTGGCGCCGCCCTGGGGATCCTTGGAGTACTCTTTGACCGTTCCCTTTTCAAAAGGCGACTGCACCAGGCGGGTCGGGGTATCGCGCCCACCCTTACCAAAAGCCTCCTTCTCGACAAACTGTCCGGAAGACTTGCCTGAGCGTCCCTCACCAGACCGTCCGCCTACTTCGTTGTTGTTGGGCATGATGTTACCGGTGATCCCTTTGGCCGACATATCATCCATATTGCCGTCACTGACTCCCCAGCCAATACCTTCATCGAACGCGCTGAGAGATGAACCGGTGGAGTCCTCCACGTCCTCCATGTCCTCCACGCTATCGATCAGTTCCCCGATAATATCGGTCAGTTCGTCGGGCAGATCCTGGAGAGGCACATCCGGCATGATTCCGGCCTCTTCGCCGTTCCACTTGATATGGTCTTTGGCATCCGCCAGCCAGCGCTCCAGGTTGGTTTCAATACTCTCCGCCTGTTCTCCCAGCAGCTCTTCGTTGACGGTTGCGATTTCGACGTGCTTCTTTTCCAGCGCGGCTCCCGCTTTCTGCAGTTCCTCGATCATTTCCACCAGCTCGTCGGCCATGGTCGAGTTGGAGAAATCCTGGTTCTCCAGTTTGGAAAGATCATTGAAGGCGGCCTGGAAGAACCTGGCGAAATCCTGTTCCCGCGCCGCCAGGTCCCCCAGCAGTTTCTCCTCCTCTTCGGTCCAGTCCTCCGGCTCTTTCTTGTCGATCGCCTCGGTATCGGCCAGAATCTTACGTTGCTCTTCCTTGAACTCCGAGATACCCTGCTTCAACGTTTGGAGTGTCCTGAAAAGCTCCTGTTCCTGTTCCTCTTCGGCCAGTTGCTGCGCCTCCAGATCCTCCAGCTCTTTCTGCCTGCTGACCGCACCCAGGATACGCTGTAGGACGGTTACAATGTCACTCTGCTTGAGAACAATCTCATTCAGTCCCGCCGCACGTTTTTCCACGTCCAGCTTTGCAACCTGCGGTATGCGCAGCACAAGAGGATCGGAATACCCGGTCTTTAGTTCAAGAATGCTCTCATTCAGGCTCTTACGGATTTTCTTGGCTTCATACAACGTGGAAGCCAGTGCCGAGCCCTTGCCGATCCGTGCATGGATTTCGCCCTGGCGTTGTCCGACGATCGAACTGATTCCCTTCTTTCGGTCAAGCCCGATACGCGCGGCGGTCCAATCCCGCAGGGCTTTCTGCTTATCCAAAGCCTCGGTCAGAATCGTGAACAACATAACATACGGATCATCCCGATCCGCCAGTTTCATTTCCTTTGCAGGGTCGATGATGTGCAGGGTAAGAGGAACCGGCACAACCCCCGGTTGAGGGGGCGTATGATTGTCAAAAACCCGGGCCCAGACCTTGTACGATGCATTACGCGCAAAAAGGTCTTCGTCGATGGACAACGGGGTGGCGCCGGTGCGTTCACGCCGGAGATCCCGGTAATTCAGGCGCTTGATAATCTGTTCCTCTCCATTCTTCACCGTAAAGAGTTCCATTGCGGTCAACCCGTAGTCATCGCGTTCCTCCAATGTGAGCGGCAAACTCTGTCCGGCGAAAGCCTCCACGTTCAGTTCCCGGTTGAGGAAACGTATCGTCGGATTGCCGTCCCTGACCATATCCAGCCGACACTTCCAGACTCCTGTATGCAGCAGGCCCCGTTCGTCTTTGACATCAATGGACACCCGGGTATCGGTTTCCATCCGGAAAGAGACGTTTTCGTTAATTCCGGCGGCCGGTTCGTCATCCCGGTATATCACAGCCTCCCGCGGGCCGGAGACACCACTGCGGATCGAAACTCGGGAGCCTTCAAGAATATCCACTTCGTGTTTACGCGACTCGAGCGACCAGGCTTTGTCCCCGGTATACTCCGGCGGCGTGACCGTGACCTTGAGCTTTGGAAGGCGGGGACGCGGAATCACCCTGATCGTATAGTTCCGGCTGACATCGTTCCCGTTCCGCACAAGATAGCGCGTACTGCGCGTAAGATCGTGCAGTTCAAAGACAAAGCCATCGCCACGGGTACGCATGGGATAAAGAAGGGGCGGTCCCCCCGCTTCAATGACCACTTCCAGGCTCGAGGCCGGACGTCCGGATTTCGATGCCTCCGCGCGGATCAGGCAGGAGCTACCCTCGATCCGTTCAACATTTCCCGGCTCCACGCTGAACTGAGTGAAGTTAAGCGGCATGACCGCGGTCGATGGATTCAAAAAACGAACGAACGCGTTTTTGGCGTGCGCACCGAAGGGGATCACATACGCCAGGAAAACCAGAAGTCCCATCCCACAGCAAATGGCGGCCGGCTTAAGCTTTGCATGCTGCCACACACGTCCAAGTTTCAATCCATTACAGGCTGATTCCGCCGCACCAATGAAAAAATCCTTGATGTAGTCCGGCAGTCCCGCTTCCTTGTCAAAATGAACCGCATTAATAAGACGATTGTCGTTGATTCCATAACGCTGCTCCAGGTAGACCGCCATTCGGGCGCAATCCACCGGCTTGCGCCAGTAAAGCCAGAACAAGCGCACAATGCCGAGAAGAATTGCGCCGGCAAAGGCCAGAGCAACGACCAACCTCGTCCCCGCGTTAAAATTGAAGAGATTGTCGGCGGCAAGCACCAGGCTTACGGCAACCAGCATCCCCGCGCCGGCCATCAACAGCATGCGCAGAGTCAAACTTAACTTGCGGTGCTGTGCCGCTTTAGTCAAGGTCGCGTATAACGTTCCAGGTTGTATGGTCCCCCCCCTTCCCTTGTATGTGGATTATACTGCCGGGCCGGACTGCGCCCAGCTCCGAACCGACCAGCAGTTTGCGGTTCGTTTCTCCCTCCTTCTGCTTGTGGCGTATCAGGATACTACGACGGTCCACCTTCCATTCATTGTCGGCCAGGTGCCAGCTCCACACCTCGAGGTGCCAGAGAAATCCACCAGGGGTCCACCTTTCCGATTGATAGTAATTCGCCCGGCGCTTATAAACAAGCGCTTTTGCAAACTTGCGGTTGCCTCGCAGGCGCAGAACCCAGCGATCGTTGAAGAAGTCGTCCGCCAGCGGAAACATTTTGCGGATGCCCTCGATATCGCCTTCCTGCAGAGGATCTCCCCGGCGATCCGCTGGCGTGTCCTCCGAATGCCCGGTCAGAGCATGAGTGTCGGTTAATACGCACAGGTCATAGCTGCCCGGCAGGACCGTGCCGAAGTCGAAGCTTTTGTCATTTTCGACCGTTGCAAAGATCACCTGCTCGCGGGAGTTGTCCAGGGCACTTACCGATTCCACCCGACCGAAGCCCTGAACACGGCCAGCGATCGTCCCGCCGTCCTCAACCTTGTTGGCGGTCATGCGGATATTGCGAATCGAAACCAAGTCCTCCAGCTTCTGCTGCCGGGTTCCCTTGATCTGTCGTTTGAGAAACAGTTTACGTTTCTCCTGCCCGGATTTAAAGTAAAGGCCAACCGAGATGATATGACCGGTCAGCACCTTGCCGTTGACCAGGGAAAGACGGGTCTTGAAATTTATCAGCGGGTATTCCCCCTCCAGATAGACCTTCTCGGCGCGCCCCGACTCCTTGAACACCCAGGGCTTCTCCATGGATGCCTTCTCGGGAAAGTGATCGATGGAGACGATGTCCGTCAAGTGGAACTTGTGCTGACGGTTGTCACCGTCCGGAACCATAGTCAATGGCCGCACACCGATGAGACGAATAGCCCCGGACGCAACGGTGCCGTCGTTGAGCATGATGACCGCGGGAGAGTAGTCAGCGCCAAGGCCGGCAAATGCGCACAGCGCGCAAAGACCCGTAATCGTCAGGATGGGAGATGGGGAATAGAGTTTCATTTTGTGTGTAATTAAAACAAGTTGAATCTCCTTCGCAGGACCCATTCGGCCAGCAGAAGGAAAACCACGGCAAGAAAGAAGTAAGGCGTTTCGAAGATCAGGAAGCTCTCGCGATGGATGATCTTCTTGCGTACCGCCTCCCGCAGGGTATCCTCCAGGCGTTCGGCCTCATCCAACTCAAAGATGTTCTTCTCGCGACTCAACGCGCGGAAATTGTCACGGTCACAGCGGATACGAGTATTCTCTTTAATCACATCCCCCACCAACAGGAACTTATAACGCGTGCGCAGAATCTCCCGGCCATCCAGCGAGGTTACCCGCACCACGTAGCGTCCCGCGTCAAGTCCCGGAAGAGTACCCATGTAGCCGCCGGTCTTTCTCTCCAGCTCCAGGGTGGAGGCGGGAGTGTCGCTTCCTGATGCAAACAGGTCGGCTTTCACCTTGAGCGCAGGCGCATTGGTTTCCCCTCCCGCGGTTGGATGACGCGCAATAGCCGTTATATTGACACATTCCCCCGCGGCAGGTTCGGTTTTGGAGAGCGCGACGTTCAGAAGGTCGGCATCCTCAGCGGGATTTCTCGAAAAGGCGACCATCTGGCGCCAGAACCGGCTGAAATTGTCGTCCCGCGTCTCTGGAGTTCCCCATTGATGGAAGGTGTTGCTGAGGACGGCCACCACCTTGCCGCGGCCATAGGAGTGATACACCACCAGTGGCAGACGTCTCCCATCGAAAGCCCAAAGCAGCACGCGTGCGTTGGCTTTCACATCCTGGACGAGATTGATTCCACGGAGCATGAAGTCGTTCGATTCGCCGTTATCCCGCATGATCTCACCGATCTGGGCGACAAAAGCATCGTCAGCAGAACTCTCGGGGACAACCCGGAAGGTTCCGGGGCGATAGGATTTCTCCATGGTGACCACCGGCAGTAGACGTTGAATCGCAGACCCGGGCGCGAGTTTTCCGAAGGAATCGGAACCGCCCAGGCAGACCAGGGTTCCCCCTTTGCGCACATACTGATCAAGCACCAGCGCTTCCGCCGCGGAAAGCAGATCCCCATTGTGCGAACCCAGCACCAGACAGGTTACATTGGCCAGGTCCTCGGCATGATCGGGCAGACCGTTGCGAAACACCTGATTTATCCTGGAACCGCGCAGGCGGAAACTGCCTTCGGACACCTTGTAAACCGCGGTAAAGACACTCCGGGTATCCTTTGTGAACTCGCGCAGCAATGGCCGGAAGCTGTTGTTCAGCACAGGGAAGTAAACCGCGACCTCTTCCTTGGCTTTGACCACCTCAACCGCCATCTCCCGGCGGTTGTTCAGCATCGTGACTTCATCGGGAAATTCCCCGCACTTAATGCCGATCAAATGTATGCCGGTGTTTTTCAGACCGATTTTAACCTTCTCCGTATGCAAGCGGCCGCTGCCCAGGGTCATCTCGGCAGTATGCACCGGCTTGTTGTCCACCCGCACTTCAAGATCACTCTTCATTTCTCGCGAGTATCCCTGCAGCATAACCGGGATTTCCAGCACGATCTCCTCCCCCTCGCTGACCTTTTCCGGATACTTGAAGGGTTCGATGCCGAGGTCCCTGACCTGGCTCATGTCCGTACCCACACGAACGCTCATGATTGGAACCGAAATGCTGCTGCCCCTGAAATCGGAGGTATCCAGCCCATCGCTCAGTAGGACAATCACGCTTGTACGGTTCAACCCGATATCCTTGTCGATCCGGTCCACCGCCTGCTTCAAGTCGGTCCCTCCCCGGGCTTTGACTCCTTCCGGAGAACCGGATCGCTCATGGCGCTCGGTTTGTTGGTTAAATAAGTAGGTTGCGAACGGATAGTCGGAGAGCCTTTTAAAACGGTTTTCAGAAAGAAACCGCAACGACCGTTCCAAGCGCGATTGCCTCATCGGGAGATCCTTCGTCCCCATGGATGCCGATTTGTCCAAAAGGAATACAATGTGCGATTTTTCCACATTCCGCTCCTCGGACATGCGGCCGGGGCAAAGCAGCATACCCATCGCCAGCGCAATTACAAGCATGCGCAATACAATCAGCAACCGATGCTGCCAGGGCTCCAGGGCCGGATTACGGTGGCGATATGACCAGGTCAGCACACCGACCGAAAGGGCCAGCAGCAGCAGGATCAGCCAGATTGGCACGATGGGGTAAAATGAAAGCATACGTTCCGTTCCAACACTTCAAAGGGGGTTAACTTCGCCTCGTGCTTCTTTCCCGGCGTCGCAGGAGATAGGGGTTGCCCAGAATGATCTCACAGACCAGCATAATCGCCAGCAGGGAAAGGAACAGCCCCGCGAGGTCGCTGCCCCGGCGGGTATTGCGCAGTTGCGGTCCCAGGGCGGCGCCGGTCTTGAGCAGGTTGACCTTTCCTTTAACAATCGAAGTCAGCCGGAGCTGTCCGAGAGTTTCCAGGTCACTTTCCCTGGCCGCCGGATTCAGTGCGGTCACCCGCGGGAAAGCCCGTTCGACCGTCACCACACCCGGGTGCCAGGTGTCGGCCAGAACCGCCTCGCCATGTTCTACCTCCACGGGAAAGGACTTGCCTGCGCTGTGACTTACCCGCAGTTCCTTTTCCTCTTCAACGGCGGGCCGCAACCGCAGGAGACGCCCACACTCCACGCCACGGTTATGCTGGGGATCATGAGCCGCCAGGGTAAAGAGATTAATCATTGCGATCGGGTAGGATTTCAATTCAGGCCAGTTGCTCATATCGCGGCGGCTCGAAAAAGCGCAGGCCATGAAACGGCCGGCGCCGACCTTTTCCGCAACCAGTACCGGCTTGCCCATGCTTTCGGCCAGCACCTCGGCTGAAGAAGAGAGGTTCAGAGTGTAGAAACGATTCCCTTTAAACAGATCCATCTGCAGCAGGTCGTTGAGAGGCGCCAGCGAGCCTTTGAACGTCAATCCGTTGAAATCGCTGTCCCAACGCGTACCGAACAACCTCCTGATCCGTTCATCCGCAAACGCCGCCAGGGTTTCCGGGCCGGTCCTGGAACCTGCGAAAACCATCACCGTTCCGCCGCCCTCCATGTACCGGGAAAGAATGGATGCCGTATCGGTTCCGAGTGGCATCGGATTGGAAAGAACTGCGATATGATATTCCCCGAGCTGCCTGGGTGATAACTCCTGCACGAAGCCCGGCTCGGTCAGTATGCCGTTCACCGCTCCCCCGTCGCCGGGATCGAGCGCCGTCTTCAGAAAGTAGAATGGGCGCACCCGGCTGAGAAGATCGCTTTCCACAAAGAGCACACGGATGTTTTCACAGACATTCAACACAAACCGGCGGCTATTGTCCAACGTCAGGTTCCGGTCCTGAATTCTTACCGTGCCCACCAGAAACCCGGCCCTGCCGGGAACGGTTTCAAAACGGCCCTGGAAGGCTTCACCCGACGGAATGTTCCGGGTCACACGGTTCGCTTTCACCCCGTCGATCGCCAAAACGATCTCGGTTTCACTGTCGTTTCGTCCATGATTACGAACCGTGTAGGGGATGGAAATGGGCTTGCCGACCATGCATGGGCGGCTTGAAAGGTCGATATTTTCAACCGAGAGATTTTCCTCCCCGCCGGATATGGGCAGAAAGTAAATGCGCGCATTCCCGGATGCTTCCAGATCAACCGGCGTGGATGGCGCCTGGTTTTTCTGGAAATCGGAGATCACAAATATTTCCCGGTTGGGATGGGCTCCGGAGTCGAGAACCGCGACAGCCTGTTTCAACGCAGCTTCGAAAGAGCCGGCCGCCGCTGTGACCCGTGATTCCTCGACAAGCTGTTGCACAAGTGGACGCCTGCGCGTAAGGTCGATTCCCCTGCGTCCGGAGAGAAAACACAGCGCCGCGGCGTCTCCTTCGGCGAGCGTATCCAGAATCTCCCGCGCTTTGCGACAAGCCAGTTCAAATGCGCTTTCACCCGAGGCCAGCTTGCGATCCATCGAAAGGGTGTCGTCCAAAACGATGGCCACGTCGGAGCGGGCCGCGAAAGCATAAGGCATGCGTTGCAGCAGCATACGCGCGAGCGCCAGCACCAGGAACAAAATTGCCAGAGTGCGCGTCAGCAGCAGGAGAATCTCGCGCAGCCGGCGTTTGCGCGCCAGTTCGTGCTTGCGCTGCTGGAAGAACTGCAAGGTGGAAAAGGGTATCCTGGCCTTGCGTCGTTTATAGAAGAGGTGCAGCAGAAGCGGCAGCGGAACCGCCAGGAGTCCCCATAAGAATGTCGGATTACCAAATGTCATTTATTCCGTTCTAAAATTCTGAAGAGCGCGCGTTCTAAACACCGCGGTCGATGGAACCCAAACACCTTGTGTTTTGATGTCGCTTAGAACATCTTTTCGCGTTTGTGGAAATAGGCCAGGAGTGCGTGTTCAAAAGGCGTGCCGGTGTTCAACGTCTCAAACGTCATTTTCATGCGTCCGCAGAACTGTTTCATCTTCGCGATGGATGTATTTAGCTCCTCCAGATAGGATGCGCGGCACTCCTCGCTTTCCACTTCCAGAAACTCGCCGGTTTCCATATCGCGGAATTCGATCAGCCCCCTGAAAGGGAAATCCGCCTCCAACGGATCAAGCACCTGGAACAGGATGACTTCGCAGTTTTTATGCTGGAAATGGCGCAGGCTGCGCAGGAATTCGGGATCGGGATCGAAGAAATCGGAAAACACGATGACGATGGAACGCCGTCTGACCTCTTCTGCCATCCGGTGAAAGCAGGGGGCGGCATTGGACCGTCCCTCAGGCGCCAGGTTTTCCAGGTGAGAAAGCAGCGTCAGCATGTGCAACCGTGAACACCTGGCGGGGAAATACCCCTGGATTGCATCCGTATAGGTAAAAAGCCCGACGGCATCTTTCTGACGATGCATCAGGTAGATAAAGGCCGCGGTGAGGTAGCAGGCATAGTTGAACTTATGGCACCTGGGGGTTCCGAATCCCATCGATCCGGATTGGTCCAGCACAACATAGGTGCGGGTATTGGTTTCGTCTTCGTACTGCTTGACGTAATAGCGGTCGGTACGCGCATAGGCCTGCCAGTCCACATACCTGACCGCATCCCCCGGACAGTACTTGCGAACCTCGGAAAACTCCGAGGAGAACCCGTGATAGGGCGAACGATGCAGTCCGGTCAGTGTGCCTTCGACCATGGAACGCGCCACCATCTCGATGTTCCGGAGAGTATCGAGCGTACGCGGCGCCAGGTATGCCGCTGAGTGCCCCTTTTTTCTCTCCTTCCAGTCCGCCATATGAATTCCTTAAGAAACCGGGTTGACCGCCGCGTGGGTTTTAGGGATACCTCCGACAAGGTCCACAAGAAGCTCCCTGACCCCTAAACCCCCGCGGCCACGCCGCCATCGCTGTTCGGCTCGGGGACGTATTCAATCAGCTTGTCAATAATCTGCGTGGCATCGATTCCTCTCCCGCTGCGTGAAAGTTGCAGGCAATGCGGTGAGAAAGGACCGCATGCGCATTGCGTCGCACGTCGTCACAGCTCACATTTATGCGGCCATCCAAGGCCGCACGGGCCTTGGCCGCCAGCACTAGGTATTGACCGGCACGGGGTCCGGCACCGAATGTCAGGTTATCCTTGATAAACGCCGGCGCATCCGGTTCTTCCGGACGAGTCATGCGCACCAGATCAATGCAGTATCCCAGGACATGCTCGCTGACGGGTATTTCACGCACGCAGCGCTGAAGCTCAATAATCGCCGGTCCATCCAGCAGTTTCTTCAAATCGACCTTGCGGTTCGCCGTAGTCTGCCGAAGGACCTGGATCTCTTCATCGCGCTTGGGGTAGTCAATGCGAACAAGAAACATGAAGCGGTCCAACTGGGCTTCCGGCAAGGGATAGGTGCCTTCCTGCTCAATGGGGTTCTGGGTTGCCAGCACGAAGAAGGGTTGAGGAAGCTCAAAGGCGCGGCCTGATGTTGTGACGACATTCTCCTGCATCGCCTCCAGCAGGGCCGCCTGGGTCTTGGGTGGCGTACGGTTGATTTCATCCGCCAGCAACAGGTTGGTGAACACCGGTCCCTTGACAAATCGAAGGCTGCGGTGTGTACTTCCTTGCTCTTCATCAAGAATTTCCGTGCCGGTAATATCCGACGGCATCAGGTCGGGAGTGAACTGTACCCGGTTGAATTCGAGATCCAGCACATCGCCCAGCGATCGAACCAGCAGGGTCTTGGCCAATCCGGGCACTCCCAGCAACAGACAGTGACCACGCGCCAGGATAGCAATCAGAACCTGGTCGATCACTTCCACTTGGCCGACAATCACATTGCCGATCTCGGATTTTATCAACGCATGGGCCTGCGCTATCTTTTTAAGATCATCCGGCAGTTTCTCGTCCATCTCATATCCTTATACTTATGCTCAATGCGTGAGGCAGTAGGTGATGATGTTCGCGCCCAGCAGGAGTGAATCCCCCGGGGCATATCCGTAAGCGAGCGGATGGTCATCACCCTGCCAACCGGCCGCCATGTCAAACGGACTGTAAAAAACGCGATCCTCCCCGTTTACTTTCAACCTCTCAATAACCGGCGATGCCAAGGCGGGAAATTTTGCCTGCGCGGCCAGCGTGAAATTCACACGCTCCATCTTGAAAGGCCCCTCCGTGAATAGCGGATGGTCCCCCGACATCTTCTTGAATCCATCTTCAGGAAAGATGCCGCCGATTTCGCGGTAAACCGCCATGCCGAATTCGGAAAGGCCCAGGGAGTTGTCAATTACCAGGTAGCCTCCGCCTTCCAGGTACTTGCGCAGGGCCGTACGTTCCGCATCATCCAGTTGAAAGTCACTGATCCCGGAAAGATACAGGAAGCTGTAGTCAGCCAACGGATCCGTGTCGAGCCGGACGGTTCGCACCCGATAGTTTGCCTTCACGCTCAGGTTGCGTTTCATGAAACGCAACAGATTGTTTGCGCCACCCGGCTCGGTATTCCAGACTCCGCGAGTACGTATCTGGGCAAAAACAACCGGGTCAAGATCATCCTTGGCATCCTCAGGGCGGTAGACCTGCGCGCGGGCATGCGACTGGCCTACCCTGAAATAACCCATTGCGTAAGCCACCAGATTCAATCCCAGCCGGGTGGCGGATGCAGGATCGTAGTACTCCGCCATTTTGACCAGATCCGGCCGGGCATTGTCCCAGCCGGCCCCCATGTCGTAGGCCGAAACCACCGCGGCCACCCGGGAACCGATATATACAGCATCCAGAACAGGCATCATTCTGCTTTTCGACTTTGTCTTAAGTTGCAGGGTATCGTCCACCATATGAAAAACCGGGTGATCCTCCGGCAACCGCCTGATTTGCATTTCGGGAAGAATTTTTCCCAACTCGGTCAAAGCCGACTTGTAAAAGTAGGGGGAACCCACAACCGAATCAAACCAGAGCATGCCGCCGGAGAGCATGTACTTACGCAGCACCTCCCGGTTGGCATCGGTTAACCTGAGCGAACGCCCTCCCGAGAAGTAGAGCACGGGGATCTCGGCGGGCGTCGAATTAAATCCGTCGAGAGAGGTGGCCTGCACCTTGTAATCCATGTTCAGGTGCTTGTAGGCGGCCCGCAGCAACGACTGACAATCCGCCGGAACCATATTCCAATCGTACACGCGGGTCACATGCCCGTTCTCCCACTTGTAATCGAGATAAGAACCCCATATCACCTTGCCGATCAGGGTCGAAGGACTCGGCGGGCGTTTCTTTTCCGAGCGGCGCAATGGTGTGGCGGGAAGCGGTAGCGGCGGCAGGGCCTCCCCCCCCTGACGCATCTGCGGTTTTGCCTTCGGCGGCAGGCCGACCGGGCGCAGGAAATCGTCCTCACCCGCATGCACAACCGACAGCCACAGGACCGCGGCGGCAAACATTATCAATCCCTTCTTCATTTGGAATCCTCCTTGATTCTCTTTGGCATTAATCTACAAATCCCTCATCTTCGCTTCCATGGCCTGCGCCAACTTGCGGGCCTCCAGTTCCTCGCGGCTCCAAGGGCTCTCTTTCCGGATCATGTTGATCTGGTGCCTGGCCTGGGCAAAACGGTTCATGTGAACATACAACTGGGCAAGCTCCAGTCGCAATTTGGGCGTATACGCCTCGTCCACCTCCGCCAGCAGGGCACGCCGCAGGCAGACCACCGCCTTCCGCGGTTGCTTGTTCCCAACAAGCGCGCGAACCTTCAGCAAGTTCATCCGGGGCGATGCGCGCTCCTCGGGCATTTCCCATTCTATCATGTCCAGGGCTTGAAGGCTTTCACGATATAACCCCTGGCTGAGTAAATTCTGCAGGCGGAAATAACGGCTGTTGTATTCAAAAATTACATCGCGGTTAAGTTTCCCGTCGCGGATTGGCTCCTTCGGCCTGGGAACCGCCCGGTACATCTTCCGGGCCGTCGCAAAATCATCCAGCACCATGGCCGTGTCGGCCCGATAGATATCCAGCAAACGCTGTTCTTCGCTTTCCAGATCGCCGCGCGGGATGGAATTCAGCATTTTCCGTGCATCCTCCGGCCGGTTCAAGCACAGATTCAACATCCCGCTGCAATGCAATGCGGCAAAAGCGCGCGCATGGGGATCCGCCTCCTTTTTCAAGATGACTTGGAAGCATTTCTCCGCCAGTTCGTATTGTTCATCAACCTGCTGCATTCCGAATGCCAGTTCTATCATGACCTCATTGAGAATTCCTGCGGGAATCCGGTCAACCGCCGCCAGAACGCGCGGGGCGAAAGCGGCGGCTTCCTTCTCGTGCAGGAAGAAGAACCATCCCCGTGAGATCAGGCCATATCCTTCCGGCTGAATCGCCTGCTCCTTCTCCTGTTGTACCGCCTTTTCCAGCAGGGACAGAGCACGCGAATCATTCCATTCGCTCTGCCCATACCGCGGCAAGACATGCACGTTCTGGGAACAGCTCGTTTTCCTGTCACCGCTTGTCACGACCAGCTTCACCGGAAAATCGCCCCGTTTGAAAACCAGATGCTCTACCTTGCGCCCAGTGGCCCGGGCACCATCGCCGAACGCCCAGTCGTACGATGTTTTTTTTTCGTCGCCCAGCGCGGGGGCTTCAAACTCCAGCTTGTGCAGAACATGATCTCGGATAGAAACCTGATCGCTGTTCTCCCAGATGAAATCCGCCTGCTTTTTTCCGTCCCGCCCGGTTAGCGGTCCCACAAAGGCGTACGACGCAGCCGTAAACATCTCGGGACTGATCACATAGTGCCGCTTCCCTCCCGGCGGAACAATGGCGGCGATCGCAAAGGACGAATCCCCGCTGTTGGCATGCAGGTAGGTGAACCTGTAGATTCCCTGCTGCAGGGTCAGTTTGCCGCGTTTGCTGCCATTGAGGCCCTCTTCAACGCCATGCCTGCCGGGCCACGAAGCCACTTCACGATCATTAATCAACACAAAAGAGGCATCGGTCGATGCGGTGCAGAATGCCGTAACACCGGGCTTGTCGATAATCAACGATCCATCAAAGCGGTGAAGTGTCGCGGCATTGGGTCCGAAAGGATTGAAAGAGGCATAAACGCGGTCCGTGAATCTGGCGCCCTGGAAAGGCGCTTCCATCCAGAGCTGGTTGAATTGCGCGAGGGATTTCACCTCGCGTCCGTCATAGAGGCGCGTCTCATGACGCAGGCCGGACCCCGATGGCGGGCCACCCGGTGCCGGCAGTTTAACTTTCGCGGATAAGTAAAGGTAGAGCGTTTCGCCCGGGACCGCTTCAAAGTAGATGCTTACCTGGCTTCCGACCCGGTTGAGCAGGTGAAACACACGTTGGTTGCCCTTCGAATCATAGAGAACAAAACCGCTGAAACGATCCTCCAGGAAGACCGTCGTCGTGGCACAGACCGTTGCGTTGTCTGCGCCCTCAACGTTGAGTTCCCTGCGAAAATCCGCATCCTGCACATGCCACGCGGCATGCACACAAAACACGGGAATGGTGCAGGCAAGCAGGACAAATAAAAGATTATGGACAACCCGCTTCATGATAAGAGTCCGGTCCCGAACCATCTAAGATGTATATCTGAAGAATGTTATGGTGGGGACGATTCGGACAAGAGGAGACAAAAAAACACCCCTGCCCGAAAAGGGCGTGTACCCATTCCGAAAAGAGTTTAATTCACCGGAGAACACGTCTTGATCGTAGTCTTTCACCCCGAACTTCGTCCAGCACTTCCTCAACCGGTTTGCGCGTCAGTCCGGCATCGCCACGAGTGGAAGCACCACGTGCGTGGGGCGGATGCGGTCCAGGTGAATGGTATTCGTGGCGATCCGCGTCTTGAAATACTCCGGCTCGCCCCGAGACGGCTCGGCCCGCAGACGCTCCTGGAGCAACTGGCGCGATGTCGCATGATCGCCATAGGGTTCGCCGGTGTTCGGGTTGATATCGAAGCGCTCGAAGTTGCTGCTGGAAATGGCCGGCCGCAGGCAGTGCCCCGGCGCGAGCACGATCGTAATGTACCCAAGGTCGATGTCAAATTCATACACCTGACCGGGCGTAAGGAACTCCTCCTTCAGATAGGTGTTCCGGAACCGGCCTTTGACGATACTGTCCAGGAAGATCATGGACCGCCCGTCGGGATAGACGTCGGTCAGCTTGGCGGTGAAATCGGTGTCCGTCCGGTCCGAGGAGGCCCACAGTTTCACCACAACCTGGCCGACGATGGCGAGAGGCGCTTTAAGCTTGGGCGTCGAGAACAAGATCACGTCCGGCCGTCCCTCGACCTCCCTCTGGTCGTGAGGTCCGTTGACCGGCAGGCGCGCGTGCACGCGGCCAACGGTGGGAACGGGATCCCGCGGGTCGTAGCGATATCGGATGAAGGCATTCTCCGCCGCCGGCTTCGCGGTGCTCAACGTGCGATCGGCGTGGGCGAAGTAGGGAACCGGCGTGGATGGCGGCGGAAATACATCCGCTGCGATCCACTGGTTGCCGGGCGCCTCGGGATCGTCCGTAGCTCCCATCAGATAGTACCGCACCGTGGGCCCTTCCGGAACGCCACTCTTCGCGCCTTTCAGCCACTGCCCGAACCAGGGCAGCCAGACCTCCTTTTCCCAGTCCAGCTTGCTGTTGGCGGGGTAGGCCATCCCGCCGGGCAACGGCAGCGGTGTGCCCGGATTCTCTTCCTGCCTCACGCCGTGTCCCCAGGGACCCATGAAAAGTCTTTGGTTGCCGCGTGCGCCGGGGCCTCCATGCTCCTGGCACGCGCGGAACATTTCAATTGCGCCTTCCTTGTAGAAGTCGGTGTAGTAATTGCCCGGAGCCTGCGCGGGGATGGCGCACGCCAGGTGCGGCGGAGCGGTAACGGCCGTTTCATACTGCACCGCGCCGAGATGGGAATAGCCGAGCATGCCGACTTTGCCGTTGCACCACGGCTGTTTTGCCAGCCACTCGACGGTGTCGCAGCCGTCGTAATGCCGGGGGCGCCCTTGCCCGCGGCCACGGACGCGTGGAATCCGCGCATGTCCTGCACCGCCACGGCATAGTCGTTTCGGAGGAAACCGTCGCGCCAGGCATCGATGGGGCTCCGTTTGCTCTTGTCGTATGGCGTGCAGACCAGGATGGCCGGGATGGGGGCGGTGACCGTTTCCGCAGAGGATTCGAAAGGCAGGTACAGGTCCGTTTCCAGCGTCGCACCGTCGCGCATGGGCACCGCGAGGGTCTGCGTTGCGGGCACGGCGGTCCCGGGAAACCCCACGATTGCCTGAGCCGCAATCAGCAGGAAGAGACAAGCCGTTCGGAATGCCGGGTGGGATAAGCCGCGCCTCCCGGAGTCGGCTTGGAATGACGGTTTCCAATGGAGCATGCTCATTTCGCGGGGTCTTTTGGTGTCAATGAAGCCGAACGCGGCGCATGCAGCCGATCGATGATCTGGTTCAGTAGGTCCCCGGGCGCCCCGTAAATGCGGACGGCGTCCACGAGGTCCTCGATCGCCAGCGCAAAGGCGACGACCTGCCCGGCGGTCAGGTCGGTGGTGCCTCGCTCCGCGGTGGTCACCACCTGTACGAAAATGCGGATATTCGGATTCGCTTGCCGGAGGATGTCGACAATGCGTTTTACCCGGGTCCGGTATTCGGCCGGAGCAACGGGCTTGCGCGTGTCGGCGTCCAGTTGCAGGCGCTGCGACTGGATCAGCCAGATGTCGCAGATTTTGGCCAACTCCGGGTAAAGTGATTCGCGGGTCATCATCTCCCGGAGACCGGGCCCGACCAGCAGCGGCGCACCGTAGGCATCGGACATGGCTTTGGCCGCGCGGGCGCTGCCCACGAGGTCGTCCAACTCAAACGACGGCGTCCCCGGCGAGCGTTCGGGGTTGTAAGCGATGATAACGCGGTCCGGGGGGAGGCCCGCGTTGCGAAGCGTCTCGATTGTTTCCTTGATGCCGGAAAATGGGCGGGTCGATATCCTCCGCAGCGCCAGGGAGATGCAGGCAACTCGGGCCGGGGGTTTGACGGTGTCGAAGATTTCAAGCTTTCCTGGATCGAGGAGGACGTCGACGAAATCCTGCTCCGAGGTCAGCCTGCTTGCCACTTCCCGGCTTTGTCGGGTCCACAGGAAGCCGATCCCGAGTCGCGATTCCGTCCTCGAATCCGCGGACGCGCTCCGCATGTCGCCAGGAACTGCCGGCGAATCCGCGCGCCCCTCCTGCTGAAACGAAATCGCTGGTCCTTCAGCGGCACGGACCCCGCCGCTTAACCTCCACAGCGCGCATGCCAACAATATCGACAAACGCGCATGGACCGCCACCTTTCCCATGGCCAATTTCATGTTCGTTGTCCCCCCTCCTGGGATGATGCATCCAGCTAATGCTAATGATACAACGTATACCTCATGGCTGTTAGTGTATCCCGAAGAACATATGACTTTGGTGCCCTTATGCCGTCACTCGTGATGGAAGGCTCCTGCAATACGACAAAATGGCTGCCGGACGGTTCCGAACAGAAAAAATCAGTCCTCAACCCAAGAGCCCGTCCTTGCATTGCAGCATTTTCGACGCTTCACGCCTCCTTTGGGCGTGTAGCCGGACCGATCTTACGCGGGGGGGTGTATTCAGCGCAAAATGAAGAGCGTTCCGTCGGCGGGGCCTTCCAGGAAACGGACGGTGCCGTCCTGGGCGTACTCTTCCGGATCGGTCGATCCCGTACCGTCGGCCCAGCCCGTGCCGGCCTCGGCGGAAAACGTGGCCGCAAGCAGTCCGAAGGGCTCCTCCACGGTGCGGACGCCAGGAGACAGCGTCCCGGCCAGCAGTTCATCCAGCGTGGCCAGCCCGTTGCGCTTGAGCAGGGCGATCCGTCCGCCGCCGCCGCCGCCGCCGTAGGTCGGCCCCGCGATGCCGCCCCGGGCGTGAATGGCCGCGTTCTCGCCCCGGAAACGCCGCGCCACCAGGAATATGCCGCCGCCGGCGCCACCGCCGGGATAGGAGTGAGGGTAGGCGGGGTTTTCCTTGACCGCGCCGCCGTCGGCGCGCAGGGAGCCGTCAACATGCAGCGTCTCCGCGGCTTCCACCCAGATCACCCCGCCGCCGCGCGCGATGCCGTAATCATACGACAACACCGTGCCGCTGCCGGGCTGCACCGGGGCCAGGGGCGTTCCGTAAGCTTCGCCGAAGGTTGTGCTGGCCCAGCTAATTCCCCCATGCCCGCCATGTCCCGCGCCGGTGGTGGCGTTGGGGGAATGTCCCGGGCCATACCCGCTGGCGAAGCCGCGGCTGTCGGCATTGAAGCCCGAGGTTTCGTCGACCGTCACGTTGACGGCCCGGAAGCGCGGGGCGCCGCCGTTGGTCGGGTTGCTGGCGGGATAAATCCACGAATCTTCGGTCAGCGAGATCGTCCCGGACACCTGGACCAGGGATCCGTGGGGAGACGTTACGCCATTGGTGGCGGCGGCCTGCACGGTAAACGCCGCCTGGTCGACCAGGGCCAGGTCGCCGGCGATCACGGCATTCGTCACCGCGAGATGGGCCCCGTTGGTGAGGGTGATGCCGCCTCCGCAGGTCAGGGCCGCGACGCCGCCCAGGGTGGCGTTGTCGAGCGCGAGCGATCCCGTCACCTCCACAGGGACCGGCGCGCCCGCCGCGGTTTCCAGGGCCAAGGCCACGTTGCGCCAATCGATGGCGGCAGGCGTCCAGTCGTTCATCCCGTCGATGACCAGGCGCAGGTCCATGAAGCGCTCGTCCGACAAGGTTGCGGTCAGCAATTCCAGATCCGGCAGCCACAGGGTTCCGTCCTGCGCCGCCAGCCACCACCAGTGGCCGTCATAGGACACGGGCATTTCCGTGGTTTGGCCCGGGGCCGCCGAAAACCGTACGCCATGGCCCGGGGCCAGGGCATCGTAATCCACGGCGATGCGTCCGCCGCCCCCGGGGCAGTAATACCCAGAGGAGCCGCCTTCCACGGTCACGAACCCGGTCGCGGCTCCGGCGAAGGTGGCGCAGTCCAGGTACACCGCGCCGCCCGAGCCGCCGCCGACATAGGCGTGGTCCCAAAATCCCCCGGCCGCCCGCAGCGTGCCGTCGATCGT
>CAZIUM010000023.1:0-22709 GCA_964542285.1 uncultured Lentisphaerales bacterium | reverse complement strand
AGATCGAGGACACCACCTCCGACTACGACCGCGAGAAGCTCCAGGAGCGCCTCGCTAAGCTGGCCGGCGGCGTGGCCGTCATCAACGTCGGCGCCGCGACCGAAGCCGAAATGAAGGAAAAGAAGGCCCGCGTCGAAGACGCGCTGCACGCCACGCGTGCCGCCGTCGAGGAAGGCGTCGTGGCGGGCGGCGGCGTTGCGCTGCTGCGTTGCCAAAAGTCCCTCGACACCGTCGAGTGCTGCGATGACGAAAAGATCGGCGTCGAGATCGTGCGTCGCTCGGTCGAGGCTCCTCTGCGTCAGCTCGTCGAGAACGCCGCCCTCGAGGCCGCGCTGATCGTCGAGAACGTCAAAAACGGCAAGGGCGCCTACGGTTACAACGTGGCCACGTGCCAATACACCGACCTGATCAAGGACGGCGTGCTGGACCCGGCCAAGGTATCGCGCACCGCGTTGCAGAATGCGGCGTCTATCGCCGGCCTGCTGCTGACCACCGAATGCATGGTGACGGAGATTCCCGAGAAGAAGGAAGCTGCTCCCGCCGGTGGCGGCGACATGGGCGGCATGGGCGGCATGGGCGGCATGGAAATGTAAGCTTCCCCCGCGAGCCATCGAGCCGCAAACAAGCAGACGGGCGCCTCACGGCGCCCGTCTTTTTTCTTTTTTGGGCTCTTTTTTGCGGTTGACGAAGAATTCTTTCCGTGGTTTCATTGAAACATGAACAAGTCGAAATCTTCGATCGAACCGCTTCTCGACCCGGTTGTGATTGGCAACAACATCCGTGCATTGCGGCGGCGAGCGCACCTGAACCAGGGCGCTCTGGCCACGGCGATCGGAATTCGCCAGGGGCCGCTCTGCAACCTGGAAAAGGGCAAGAACCTGCCCTCCGCGCCCGTATTATGGAAAATTGCCACGATCCTGCGGGTCAGCACGGATACCATTCTGCGCCCAGGTGCGTCCGATGAGCCTCCGCGCCGGGGATTGCTCACGTCCCCCGCCAGCCTGGCCGCCCTGCCGCCGCCGCGGGAGAACGCATTCCTGTCTGGAATCTCCGGGGTCAAGCCCACCACCCGCATCCCGCGGATCCAACACTCGCAGCCGCTCATCCGGCGCATCAGCACCCTGACACAGGACTATATGGCCCTGGAGGACCTCTGCCGCGTACCGCGTCAGGCACAGTTGCCGTTAAACCTGCCGTTTGACACCGACCCGGCCGGAATTGCCCGGTTGACCTGGCAGGTGCGCCACCTGATGGGCATTCGCGGCGCAGTCGTCTTCGACTATCCCGAGCTGCTGGAAAACCACGGGTTGAGGGTGGTCTTCACTTCCCTGGAACAGAAGACACACAGCCTGTCCTTTTTCGACGAACGCTACGGCAACGCCTTTCTGTTCGTAGAGCAGGAAATCAATCCCGAAAAGCAGATTTTCGCCCTGGCGCGCGAGCTGGGCAACATCTACATCCACACCCGCGGCACCCTGGCAAGTCCCCGCTATGCCCTGACTCCCGCGCGGGCCTACAAAGTGGCCCGTCTTTTCGCGGCCAACTTCCTGATGCCCGAGGAGAGCGTCATTGCCACCGTGCGTCAGATCGGACTGGAGCCCGACGAGTGGGATTTTCCGATGCTGTTGCGGATCAAGCACCGTTTCGGAGTGTCCGCCGAAGCCTTCAACTATCGCTTGCTGGAACTGAGACTGATTACTCCCGAGCGGCAACAGGCTTTTCGCGAGACGATTCAGGCGCACTATGCCCAAAATGATTTTGCCGAACCCGGTCAGAGCCGCCGGATTCTTTCTCCCAACGGACGCCTGGGCGACCTGCTGCACACGGCCCTGCGTCGCGGCGACGAAGAAGCCGGCGAAATCGCCGCGCGGTTGCGGGACCTGAAGCTCCCCATGCCGTAGGGGGGTTCAGATCTTCATGACACCGTCACGCAAGTTCGCTAGAATGCGGGCATGGATTGGATCAGGCGACAAGACTGGGCGTTCGCAAGCCTGCTGGCCGGGGCCTTTTGCATGGGCTTCTCGATGCCGGCAGGCCGCATTTTTCTTGTCTTGTGCCTTCTGCTGCTCACCGTGGACATCCTGCGGAAAAAACGTCGGCTGTACTGGCCGACGAGCGCCTGGTTGTGGGTGGCCTTCCTGGCGCTGGCCGCGGTGGTAACCTGGCATGGCATCAACCCGGAAAAGGGCGTGGGCCGCCTGGACAAGCTTTTCTGGTACGTAGGATTGCCCCTGGCGGC
Organism: uncultured Lentisphaerales bacterium; assembly: GCA_964542285.1. Classification (GTDB taxonomy): domain Bacteria; phylum Verrucomicrobiota; class Kiritimatiellia; order RFP12; family JAAYLN01; genus CAZIUM01. The sequence continues at coordinate 20,470 of CAZIUM010000023.1, read as the reverse complement.
CACGCTGGCCGACTCGCGCGTCAAGTGCCGCCGGTTGCTGATCGCATTGCTGTGGGGATTTGGCCTGCTGGCGCTGCGCATCCTGACACGCAATCCGGCCGCGGCGGAGGCTGTCAGCAAGTTCGCCGCCACTGTCCACCTGCCGGTGGACTATTGGCAGGCCTTGATCGACCGGGGCAGCCTGATCGACGGCCAGCGCATGATGATCGGATTGGTCGGGGCGACGGCCCTGCTGCTGACCCGCGCACCTGTCCCCGAAGTCTCCCGTTCCGTATGCATCACCACCCGCGCCGCGGAGGCTCCCATCCGTTCCCTGAGTTTTAAGCCCTGGCCGATCCTGATCGGCCTGCTGGCGCTGGCCGAGATCCTGACTTTCAAGCGCGGCTCCTGGCTCTGCGCGGCGGGGCTGCTGTTTCTGCTGCTGTGGCGCCGCTTGTCCTGGCGCCAGTGGGTCCTGGCCGGCGTGCTGCTGGCCGCGGTCGTGCTGGCATTGCCTCCGGCGCGGCAGCGGATTCTGAACCTGCGGCGGGAATTTTCGCTGGATTCCGGGGGGCGCATGACCCTGTGGTTCCGCATCGCTCCGCCGTTGCTGCGCGAGCATCCCTGGGGGGTGGGCTTCCGCAGTCTGAGCAACCACGCCATGCGCGAGGTGGCGCGCGAAGTCGGCTGCCGTCACCTCGAACGCAATCGCGACCACATGCATTCCAACCTGGTGGAGACCGCCGTATCCGTGGGATGGGCCGGGCTGGCCCTGTACCTGGCCTGGATGGCGGTCATGCTGCGTGATGCCTGGCAAGCGGGGTCGAGACCACGCATCGTTTTGTGGATGCTCGCCGCCATCTTCTTGAACGGCCTGGTGGAATACAATTTCGCGGACGCCGAAATCGTCATCATACTGGGTCTGCTCGGCGGCTTGGCGGCCGCCGAACGACGTCTGGAGAAAACGTGCTGACGCTTCTGCAACCCTTTTTTCTGTGGTTTGCCGCGGCCGCGGTGGCGCCCCTGGTGCTGCATCTTCTGCAGCGGCGGCGCACGGTGCATCAGCCCTTCCCCACCCTGCGGTTTCTGCGGGCGGCACAGAAACGCTCGGCCAGCCGCATCCGCTTCGAGAACCTGCTGTTGTGGCTCCTGCGCACCCTGCTGCTTTTGCTGCTGGCGCTGGCCTTTGCCCTGCCGGTGATCCGCACCTCACAAACCGGCGGATGGCTCGGGCAGGCCCCGCGCGACGTGGCCATCGTCATGGACGGGTCCTACAGCATGTCCTACGAGTCCGGACAGGGCACCCCCTGGTCCCAGGCCCGCGAAGCCGCCGAAGGGCTGCTGGCGGACCTGGCGCCGGGCGACAGGGTCTGCCTGTTTCTGGCAGCCGACAGCCCCCGCGAGATCGTGGGAGAGCCCACCACCGAACACGCAACGGTCCTCCAGATGCTGCGCGATCTCGCATGGCTTCCGACCGGAGCGCGACTCGACGAGGCCCTGCGCATGGCGCAACGGGCATTGACCCGCGACGGCAGCACAAGAGAACAGGAGATTTACCTGCTGAGCGACGGCCAAATGCGTTCCTGGGAGGGGTTCCGGCAGGTCGCGGCCCCCGCTCCCGACGACCCGGAGACCGAAACCGCGGACGATTCCGAACGGTTGGCCCTCTTCGCCCTGTTGGCCGGACCGGCACACCCCGAAAACGCATGGATCGAATCCCTGGCGATCGATCCCCCGCTGCTTTCGGCCGGGATGCATGCCCAGTTGACCCTCCGAGCCGGTCGGACCGGCGGCCGACGCAGCCTGCCCATCCGCCTGATGCGCGGTTCCGAAGAGATCATGCGACGCGACGTCCAACTGGAAGCCGACAGCGACGTGACGGTGGAACTCCCCCTGGCGGACGTGGCCGCCGGCGCCGAAGCCCTGACCCTCAGCCTGCCTCCGGATGCGCTGGCGGCCGACGACGATTTCCATTTTCTGTTGCGGGCGCGCGAGTCGCTGCCGGTGCTGGTGGCCGGAACCGAAACCTCCACGCGCTTCCTGGAAGCCGCGCTGCGACCCGGCGACACCGGCGCGGAAGTGCAACGCATCGAACCGGGCGAACTGGCCACCATGGACCTCGGAAGATTCGACACCCTGTTCCTGACGGATGCGCTGCCGTTGCCGGGGCAGGCCATCCTGGCGGTGGAAGCCTTTGCGCGCGATGGAGGCGTCGTGGCCATGTTTCCCGGCGACCGTTCGGGTCCCGCCGATTACCAGGGCTGGAACATCCTGCCGGCCATGCCGACCGGCCTCGAGGAAACCGGGCCCCGACGCAAGGCGCGCGTGCTGCGGCTGGTGGACCGCAACGATCCGCTTTTCACGGGCTTCGCCCTGCCCCCCGGCAGCGTGCCGACCCTGGCGGTCAATCGCTTTCTGACCTTCGACGCGATCGAAGACGAAGCCTCCATCGTCGTCGATACCAACCTGGACGAACCCTTCCTGCTGTCGCGCCCGGTGGATCGCGGCCGCGTCCTGCTGTTTTCGGTCTCGGCGGACCGGCGCTGGAGCACTCTGCCGCTGACGGCTTTTTTCCTGCCGGTGGTCCACCAGGTGGTGCGCTACGGCGGAGGACATGCGATCCCGCCGGCCATCCAGCCGGCCGAGCTCCTGCCGGCCGACGCCGTTTTGGACAATTTCCGGGCCGGCGACCGCATCCAGGCGCCTTCCGGCCGTTTTCTGGCCGTACGCGAACGCCGCGAGGACGACACCCTCCGACACACCCTGGACCGCGTCGACGAAACCGGGGTGTACCTGCGCCATCGCACGGGCGCCGCCGCGCCGGAACCCGTGCTGGCCGTCAATGCCGACCGCAAGGAGTCGCGCCTGGACACGATCGCGCCTTCGGACCTCCCAAGCTTCACGGGGCTGGATGAATTGATGGTGGCAAGCGACCTGGACGAGCTGCGCCGCGTGATCGATGCGCACCGGCGCGGACGCTCCCTTTCCGAACTCTTGCTGTGGCTGGTTCTGCTGCTGGCGGCAGCGGAATGGTGGTTGGCCAACAGCACCCAACGCCGGCGGCGCACGCTCAGTTCCACCATGGTGGTGGAGGCCTCCGGAAGGGTGGCAAAGAAACCAGGGGAGGAACCGGCATGATTTCCCGCTGGATTTTCGAACATGCCATGCCCGGCGGCGCGATCGCCCTGGCCTGGCTACTGATGCTGGGCCTGACGGGCGTTTCGCTGTGGCGACACCTGCGCACGGAGCGGACGGCGCCCTGGATCGCCCTGCTGCGCCTGGCCTTCCTGATCCTGCTGGGCTGGGTTCTGCTGCTGCCGGCGCGCCGCTCCACCCTGACCGAAACCCTGCGGCCGCGCTTCGTGGTGGCGCTCGACACCTCGGCCAGCATGCAGCAGGCCCCGGAGGACGAAACGACCGACACCACCAGCCGTTGGGACGTGGCCACGCTCATGCTGGCACGCGACTGGCAACGCCGCATCGCCACCCGCTGCCGAATCGACCTGGCCCCCTTCGATGCCGAGGCCTATCCCCCGATTCCACCGGATCAAACGGACCAACTCGCCCCGGCGGGCGGGGCCACCCGCCTGCGCAACGCGCTGGAACAGACGCTGGCGCGCTACCGCGGACAGCATCTGGCGGGCATTCTCCTGCTCAGCGACGGACTCGACACGCACGAATCCACGACGGCCTGGATTGGCGATCTGCCCTGGCCGGCCCCGGTTCATGTGGTGGAACTGGAACCTCCGAAAGTGGTGGAAATCAAACCCGATGTGCGGGTCGAGGCCATCGACACGCCCCACCGCGCGGTGGTCGAATGGGAAACGCAACTTTCCGCCACCATCGGCGGACAGGGTATTCCCGAGGAACCCTTCACGGTGCGCCTGCTGCGCGATGGCCGACTTTTCCAGGAGCAGCCGGTCCTGTTGCCGCCGGAGGGCGGCATGCGCAACCTGACCTTCCGCCTGCCGCACCCGAATACGGGCATCGAGACCTGGACGGTGCAGATCCCCACGCTGCCCGGCGAAATCCAGACCAACGACAACAGCATGGCCGTCGCGGTGGAGGTGGTCGACGCCCGTAATCGCCTGTTGTATGTCGAAGACGTGCCGCGGTGGGAGAGCAAATACCTCAACCGCGAACTGCATGCCAACCGCGACATCACGCCGCTGGCCTTCATTCGAGGTCCCGGCGGACGCTTCATGCCCTTCACCGCGGCCGCCGCCAACGTCTCCCTGGACATGACGCCCGATCAACTGGGTCAATACAAGATCATCATCCTCGGCGATCTCGACGCCGAGGCCCTGGGAGCGGCGCGCGCCGATGCCCTGAAGGACTTCGTGGAACGCGGCGGCAGCCTGGTGCTTCTGGGCGGTCCGCGCGCCTGGACGACGGGGGGGCTCCGGGAAACCTCGCTGGCCGAGTTGCTGCCCTTCTCCCGCGGGGGCGAACGACTGCGCGAAGGGCGCTTTGCCTCCCGCTGGGCCGAGGAAGGCCGTGGACACCCCGCATTGGCCGGAGTGGAGGAACTGCCGGAGCCCCTGCCGCCGGTGCTGACCTTCTTCGCCGACGCCCGGCCCAACGAAGCCGCCATGACGCTGGTCGAAGCCGAGGCCGCCCCCGGCGCCTGGCAACCGCTGATTGTCAGCCGGATCTACGGGCAAGGCAAGGTGGTCGCTTTTTTGACGGACTCGCTGTGGCGCTGGCAGTTGCAACCGGGAGCCGGGCGCCCCTACCCGCTGCTGTGGCGTCAATTGACCGAATGGCTTTCCCCCAGCGAAGACGAACGCGCGGGGGACGCCCTGGAAATCCTGGGGGGCGCCAGCACCTTCAGTGCCGGCGAAGAAATCGAGCTTCGCGCGCGCCTGACGATGGCGGACGGTCAGATTCCGGACGACCTGCGCGTCGTTTGCGAGCTGCTGACGCCCGACAACCGCACGCTGCCGTTCACCATGACGGCCGGGACCATCCGGGCCGGCGGCGCCGAATTCCCAGGGTTCACCACTTCCTTCACCCCGCAGTCTCCCGGCTCCTACCGGGCGGTGACCCAGACCGAAATCCGAGGACGTCGCATCCGTTCGGCCCCCTTCATCTTCCAGGTGCGCGCCTTTACCTCCGAAACCACTCCGCGCCCGGCCAATGCCCTCGTCCTGCGCGCCATTGCCCAGGCCAGCGGCGGACGCTACGGTCCTCCGGAAGCCATCGATCGCTACCTTCAAAGTCTGCAAGTCGAAACCCGGCGCGAACAACGGGTCGAATATCGCACGGGCTGGCAGACCCGCACAATTCTGCTCCTGCTGATGGCGTTATTGATTGTGGAATGGAGCTTGCGAAAACTCAAAGGATTGATATAGTGTTTAAACCGAGGAAGGGATGCATGAAAACTATCTTTTTTCAGCCTGATCCAACCAGCCGTCGCCGGATATCGATCGTGAACGCCAACTCATGGCGCCCCCTGGACGGTTTGCAAGCGCTCGTGCTTTGTGGCGCCCTCCTCGGCGCCTCCCTGGCCCCGGGAGCCAACCTGGTGCCCAACGGAAGTTTCGATGCCGAGGGCGATCCCCTGTCCGGCTGGCATACGACGTACCAACGCAAGGGCGAAAGCTGGTACCAGGACAACCACAAGTATCTCGAGGTGGTGGACGACGGCGGACGGCGCAAGGTCTTGAAGATGACCGTGCCGAAATCCGCCACCGCACAGGGCGTCAAGGTGGACAGTTACGCCTTTGCGGTGGACCCCAACAAGAATTACCGCTTCAGCGTGATGAGCCGCAGCACCGGTCCCCAGGCCCGCATCATGATCGAAGGCTACTACTGGCATCCGCGGGCGCGTCCTTCGGGCCCCGACGACGTGCCGGTCAAGCGCGAAGACATGCGCATGGCCTATCGCTATCCCATGATTTATTTCCGCAAGGGAGCCACGGGCGGCATCGCCTCGGTCCCCCGAAGCTGGACCAAGGGCAGCGTGCTGCTGTACGGACGGTCGGACAAGCGTTCGGGTCTTTCGGACCTGGCGCTGCGCCACATGGCCAAGGTGCAGTTCATGGTCGTGCATATTGTGGCCATCGGCGGCACGGGCGAGCTGTACATCGACGATGTCACCGTGGAGGCCGAACCCTGATTAACGATTCCGACAAACCTCGAGAGGTCTCGATGTGAATGCGCAACTGGCAACACAACTGGCGACCGCCAACCGCAGGATCAATGGGTTCCGCGCGTTCGAACGGTTGCTGTTTGTCGCGGCGGTCCTGCCGGCCTGGCTGGCCTTGTCCGCCGGCGCCGATCTGGCCTGGCGTTTCGACCGTGCCGGCCGGTTGGCCTTGTGGGGGACGGGCCTGGCGCTGGCGCTGGCGGGCGCCGCCTGCGTCGTGAAGGCCCTGCGCCGCCAACGTTCGAACGAAGCCGTGGCGGCCCTCCTCGAAACCCATTTCCCGGAACTCGACAACCGCCTGATCAACCACGTGCAGATGTCCGCGACTCCGCGGCCCACGGCGATGGAAAAAGCGTATCTGCGCGACCCGCCACCGTCCCCCGCCGGTCTGCGGTTGGCCAAGTTGCGCCGGCGCCGGCTGCGTCAATGGGGCCTGGGCGCCGTCTTGCTGGCTTCGATCGCGCTTTCGGCACCGGCCATGATCTCCGGGCCGGCCTGGAACACGGCCCTGCAGCGCATTCTGAACCCCTTTTCCTCGCGGGCGCCGGCCTCCTTCGCGCAGGTGCTTGAAGTCCTGCCGGGACCGGTCGAAATCGAACAGGGCGCATCGCTGGTGCTGTCTTGCCGCGCAACGGGACGCGGCGGACAAACGGCGGATATCGACCTCTGGCCCGACGACGACACGCTCCAGACCCTGCGCCTGGGACGCCTGAGCGGAGAGGGCGAAGAACTTTTCGAGCACGCCCTGCCCAAGGTGACGACCGGCATGGAATACCGGTTTCGCATCGGCGACGCCCCCCCCACCCCACGCTACCGCATCGACGTCGTTCCGCCCCTGGCCCCGGTGCGCCTGACGATCCGGGTGCAGCCGCCCGAACATACCGCCGAAGCGACCCTCGAATTCGAGGCCCTGGCCACGGCGGTCAACGCGCCGATGCATTCGGACCTCGCCATCGCGGCGGAATTCAACCGCCCGCTGCAACGCCTGCAGGCCGGGATCGATGACGATCCCGGTCGGGACCTGGCGTCCGACGGAGCCGTCTGGCGGGGCACCTTGCACCACGTGACCGGACGCGTGCTGCGCCTGCGCGCCCGGGACCTGAAGGGGCACGCCATCACCCACCATTGCAGGATCGAGCTGATCCCGGACCTCCCGCCAACCTTGCGCCTGCTGCAACCCGCGGGGGCGCGCACCGCCCTGCCCGCCGGCGTCCTGCCCGTCCTCGCCTTCGAAGCCGAAGACGACTACGGTGTAGCCTGGGTACGCCTGGAACGGGTGCCCGCCGACGCCCGTCCCAGCGAAACCGGCCAGGTTCTGAAGGAATGGCAGGCCACCAACGGAGTGGTCGCCGCCACCTGGCAGGGAACGCTGGCCGATATCCGCCCGGATGCCGGACTCCGGCTGGTGGCGGCGGACCGGAGCGTTCCGACCCCCAACCGGACGCATTCCGCGGTTCTTTTCTTCGAGCATGCCGCCGTCAGTTCACTGCTCGACAACGAACGGCGGCGCAACGAAGCCGAAAGCGAATCCCTGCGGCAGATCGTGGACTGGCAGAAGACCAACCTGCGCCGAACCGCCGGACTGATCCAGGATTTCCCCAGTTTCGATTCCGAAGCCTGGCACGAGACGCATCAACTGCAGCAGCGCATCCTGGAGGCCACCACCCGCCTGCTGCGGGGAGACTACCTGCCCTCCTCGGTGCGCTCGCTGTTGCTGCGGGCCGCGCGTGGCGCCATGCCGGAGGCTTTGTCCTCGCTGGCGCGCATCCAGACCGCGCCGGGCACGGAGCGTTCCCGCCTCGCCTCCCGCGCCTATGCCATGCAGGAAGAGGTGCTGCGTTTGTTGACCCAGGCCAACGTCCAACTCTCCCAGGCCCAGGCCAGTCAATCGTCGAGCGGACTCCTGGCGTTGATCGAAGCGCTGGTAAAGGGACAATCCGAGGTGGTGTCCACCCTGGAACGGGGCAGCCAGGGCCAGCCCCTGCCGCCGCTGCTGACCGACCGGCAGGATGCGCTGTCAGTGGATTTCGGCGAGTTCCTGGCGCTCTGCGCCCAGGAGGCCGCGCGCCAGGAACAGGGCGACGAGGCCATGGCCGACACCCTCAAGCAGGTCGCCGCCCGCGGACAGGCCCTCGGCATCAAGACCTCCATGCTCCTGTCCGCCGAAGCCATCGAGGAGGCGCGCGCCGCCGCGGCGCTTCCGCCGGCGCGCCGTGCCCTGGAAGGTCTGCAGGAACTGCTGGCCCTGTTCAACGAATGGCGCATGACCGACGGACAGGAACGACGCGAGGGACTCCGCGAACAGGTGGATGAACTGAACGATGCCATGGGCAAGCTGGAACAACTCCAGACCACCGTGGTCGAATCGCTGCGACCCACTTCCAGCCAGGGCGACAAGTCCGCCAACGCCACCCCGGACGAGGCCCTGATGCAGGAAATTTACGAACTCAAAGGCCCCATGGCCGACGCGGCGTTGAAGATCGCCACCGATTTGCAGGCCCTGCCCGAGCTGCCCGTCAGCAACGAGCTGGTTCAAGACGTTTTCCAGGTCTACGAAGCCATGAAACAGGCCGAGGGTTCGGCCACCAATGCAGTCCGGGAGATGGGCTTGCAGAAGGAGGCCGAGGTGCTCGAGCTGCTGGCCAAGGCCAGCGACCGGCTGGACGACATGGAAATGTGGCTGGCCGACGCGCCCGACAACGTCAAGCGCAACATCGAAAACTTCGACCAGCAGGAACTGCCGGAAATCGGCATGGTGGCCATGCCCGAGGAGTTGCAGGACATCATCGGAGACCTGCTGGAACAACAGGAGGAACTGCAGCAGGAAGCCGACGACTCCACCGGTAACCAGGGCATGTCGGACCTGCCCGCCGGATGGAAGATCACCGAAGGCGAATTCACCTCCTACGCGGCCAAAGGCAAATCCGGCAACGAACGCCCCGAGCACAAGGACCAGGACGGCAAGTCCCTCGTCGGACGCGAAGGCATGTCGGACGGCGAAGTGATGGCGGGGCACGGCAAGATTAACGACGGCGACGAAAACATCGAGAAACGCATGACCCGGGATTCGTCGCAGGCGGGCGAGGTCGAGGAGGAAGACCACCGCGAAGCCAAGGCCACGGGCGGGGGCAAGCTCTCGGGATACGGCGAGGAACGCGGCATGGCCGGCGAAGGGCCGCGCCGCGATTTTTCCGGCAACCAACCTTCGGAACTGGGACGACAGGCGATGTTGCGCCGCAACGCGGAAACCATTTATGCCCAGGCCTCGCTCAATCATTTGCGCACGGGCAAGCTCGACGAGGCCATCCGCTACATGCGCCATGCCGAGGAGGCCATCGAACAGGGTCTGCCGATACGCCAGGTGCGCGAATTCCAGCGCCGGGCGGCGGCGGCACTGCTGCAGACCCGCGCCGATCTGGATGCCGGAGTCTCCGGCGACGCCCTCGGCGCGCAAACGGCGTCCGGCGCGCCGGACGAGGCCGTGGCCTCGACGCCCGACGAAGCTCCGCCGATCTATCGTGACCTGGTGGCCGAATATTTCAAGCACCTTGGAGGCGAACGATGAAATGCCACCGTCGGATCCTGTGGTCGATTCTTCTGACCCTGATGGCCGCCCGGCTGCCGGCCCAGGAGGCCTGGCGGGTCCCGTCCGCGCCCCTGCGGGTGGACCTGAACATCGCCGTCCAGCCGGTGGAACCCGAAGCCGGACTGCTGGTCCGGTTGCCCGACGGCGGCCTGCTGCCGGGACGGCACCCGGTGATCGAAGCCTTCTCAACCCGGGGACAACCCCTGGAAACCCTGGTCCTGTGGCACAACCCGGACGAGTTCCTGCTGGCGGCGGTGGAACCCCCTCCGCAAGGCGACCGGCTGCAATTGTACGTACGCGGCAGCGCCATGGTCCCCTCCCGGTCGCGCGATACGAATCTCAAGCCCGGTCTGCTGCTGTATACGCGCGAGGGCAATGCTTCCCTGTCCCTGGCCCAGCGCCTGCCCGACACCTGGCCCCCGAGCGGCCCCGGACGCATGGGACCGGTTCCCCTGGTCGCGCACCGGGAGAATCCCTTCGGCGCGGATGACGATTTCATCAGTTGGTACAGCGGATGGTTCAAGCTGGAGGAAGACGAAAAAATCTATTTTGCCACTGTTTCGGACGAAGGCTCCGAAATCCACATCGATCGCCAGGCCGTGGCCAGTTGGCCCGGCATCCACACCCGCGCCAAGGGCGCCCAGGGACAGTTCGGCGGCGAGGCCGACCTCCAGGCCGGCTGGCATCGCCTCGATTATTTTCATTTCGAAGCCACCGGCCCGCAGGAAATGACCGCCGCCTGGCGACGCGCCGGCAAGAAGGGATTGCCGGAACAGATTCCCGCCACGGCCTTCGCCCAAAGCGGCGAGGCGCGCATCGCGGCGATGGTCTATCGAGACGGACGGCGGGCGGGATGGATTCAAGGCGCCCAGCAGGCGGCGGGCTACCTGTGGATCGGCGATCGCCCGGTCCACAAGCACCTGCTGCGGGCCGAAAGCGGCGAACTGCCGTCCCCGCCGGGATTCTTCTGGCGGACCTCTTCGGGCCATGGCGCCCAGGGACGTGAATTCGCCTGGCTGATCGGCGCGGGGGACGACGTCACCATTACCTTGATCAGCTCGAATCGCTCCGGGCTGGTGCGTCAACAGCTTCCGTTGGTTTCCGGGACCACCCCGCCGCGGTCCAGCTTGAACAACGCGCGCGACCGCGCCGATTATTTGCGGGTGTATGCGCACATGATCCGCTCCACCCCCGCGGGACGCGATCCCTGTGCCCACTGGAACCGGGACCTATGGCGGACCCTGTTCGAGTTGATCGAGCCGTACCGGGCCGGAGAGCTGTTGCGTCCGCTGTTCGAGTCGCAATCGCCCTCGCTGGCGCGCCTTCCGGACGCCGAGCGCTGGATGTTGGAAGACCGCCTGATCGAATCCCTGCGGCTCCTGGACGACACCCGGCCCCTGCTGCAATGGATTGACCGGCTGGAGCAACGCGAGAATTCCCGTCCGCGTCGTTTTCATTGGCGCGCCGAGCGGGTGATGGCGCTGCTGTACGACCTGGGCGACACCAATGCCGCCCGTCGCGTGGCCCGAACGTTGCGCGAAGCCGCGGCCACCCCGGACGAACGCCTGCTGGCCACCATCCGCCAGGCGGATGTCGACCGCGTCGCCGGTGATTTCGAATCCGCCGCAAGGCGGTACGAGGAGGCGCAGAAACGTTATCGCGAACGCAGCCGGGGCTTGAGCGGCTCCCTGCCGTCCGACGCCTTCCAATCGTCCGACGGCCCGGCGTCCGGACAGGCCACGACCCGCGGTCCGCGCCCCCTGCCGTCGCTGGGGGAACGGGATCGGGTCGAAGCCTGGAAATCCTTCACCCTGCAAAGCGTCACGTTTTTGATCACCGTGCAGACGCTGATCGAACAGGACGCCCTCGCGGAAGCCTTCGAGACGCTGCGCCGCTGGGAAATGGAGGAACCCCTTTCGAAATTGACGGGCGATTTCCCCCTGGCGGAAGCGCGCCTCTATTCGCATGTTGGCGATCACCGCCGCGCCTTGCGCACGTTGCGTGCCGGCCGCCAGGGAAACGAACTCAGCAGCAACCTGCCGGATTTGATGTCCCTGGAACTGGAGTCGCTGTTGCGCCTGCGTCGCCATGACGAAGCCCGTGAACTGGCCCGGGAAATTATGGACCGCCTGGAAGGGCATCCCCTGGCAACCCGCGCGCGCGAACTGCTGGAATGACGCGGTCGTCCAAGGCCCAGGGCAAACAAACTTGAATTCAGGAGTCGAAATTCGATGATACGACAGAGACCTAAAATCCCGTCGCGCCTGTTGGCCTGCGCCCTGGTGGCCATGGCTACGGCCCATGCCGGACATCCCATCCGTCCGGGACAGCCCGGGCCATACACCGGTACCCTGCAGTCCGGAAAAATCTATACGCCACCCGACCCCCAGGCGACTGGCGGCATCCGCGGCGCCATCGACCGGTCCGTGGGACAACCGCTGGGGGTTCTGGCCATGCCGCAGGATCGCTGGCAGGTGTTGTACCTGGCCGAATTGGGAGACGCCGGAGCGTTCGAATTCACCGGACTGCCTCCAGGGCGCTATGACCTGATCGTGTTGCTGGACGACCGCATCTTCGAGGGCCTGACCCTCACCCGGCTGAAAGACAACCTCACCCCGGAAGATCATTACCAGATCAAGGCCAAGATCGACGTCTCCTCGGGATTTTACAACGAAAAACACATCGATCGATGCGAAGGCGTCACCGGACGCGCCGGTCAGGCCCGCGCCTTTCTGCAGGAACTTCGCACCCGTCCCATCACGCTTCAAAGCCACAAGGTGCGGTCCGACCTTCAAATCCGCAGCATCAAGCTCGTGCTGCTGGAGCAAGTCGGTCCGGGATGGGTCATCGAGCAAACCCGCGAATTGATTCGCCAGGAAGTCGGCCCCCCCGATACCAAGGGGTTCCTGCCCTCGTATCGCCAGGAAGACCTCAACGGCATTCGCGTCGTGACCTCGATCAAGAACATCGGCACCTTGCGGCTGCGCTCCATGCGTTGACCCCCTGTACGTCATCACCCCACCGGAAAGAATACTCCATGGCACACCTCGTCTTGCTGAATCCCGACGGCACGGTCAATCGACGTGCCGACCTGACGGAAAAGAACACCTTCACGATCGGCCGCCGCGACGACAGCGACCTGATGCTGACCGACGCCGTCGTCTCCGGCCAGCATGCCCGGCTCGAACGGCAGCAGGACGGATGGATGATTGCCGACCTGGACAGCTCCAACGGCACGGAAGTCAATGGCCAGGCCATCGGCACCGTCGCCCTCGCCGGGGACGCCGACATCCTGCTGGGCGGCGAGATTGCGCTGCGCTTCATCGCGGACCGGAAGACGGAACCCGTCCCCGAAACGACGGAAGACGCCCCCGAGCTGGCTCCTCCGACTCCACCGTCCACCCCGGCGCCCGCCGGCGGGGACAAAATGTTGGCCTCCGACGAAGACCTTGCGCTGGTGCGCGCGATGCGCCGCCATACCGACGACATCCGCACCGAAATCGCCAAGGTGATCGTCGGCCAGCAGGAAGTGGTGGACCTGGTGCTGATGGTGCTGGTGGCCGGGGGCCACGGACTGCTGGTAGGACTGCCGGGCATGGCCAAAACGCTGCTCGTCAGCACCATCGCCAAGGTTCTCGACCTTTCCTTCAAACGCGTTCAGTTCACCCCGGACCTGATGCCGACGGACATCACCGGCACCGAAGTGCTCGAAACCGATGCCAAAACCCAGGAACGCAGCTTCCGGTTCATCCGCGGTCCCCTCTTCTGCAACCTGCTGCTGGCCGACGAAATCAACCGCACGCCGCCCAAAACCCAGGCCGCCCTGCTGGAAGCCATGCAGGAAAAGTGCGTGACCGTCGGCAACAAGACCTACGTTCTGGAACTGCCGTTCTTCGTGCTCGCCACCCAGAACCCCATCGAGCAGGAAGGCACCTACCCCCTGCCCGAGGCCCAGCAGGACCGCTTCATGTTCAACATCTGGGTGGATTACCCGGCCGAGGACGAAGAGGAGAAAATCGTCAAGGCCACCACCGTGGAGAACAAAAGCACTCCGGAAGCCGTGCTGAACCGCGACCAGGTGATGCAACTGCAGCGCGTCGTGCGCCAGGTGCCCGTCTCGGATCATGTCGTCAAGTACGCCATCCGCCTGGTGCGGGGCACCCGCCCGGCGGACGAACGCGCGCCCGACTTCGTCAAGCAGTATGTCTCGACCGGCGCGGGACCGCGCGCGGGGCAGTTCCTGATCCTGGCGGCCAAGGCGCGCGCCCTGCTGGAGGGACGCATTCACGTCAGTTGCGCCGACGTCCAGCGATCCGCCATTCCGGTGCTCCGTCACCGGATCCTAACCAACTTCGCGGCCGATTCCGACGGCGTTTCGGCCATGGACATCGTCAACCGGTTGACGGAAGCCATCGAACAACCCGCCGAAAGCGATTATTGATCCCCCGGTTCCGTCCACCCCATGCAACTCAACCCCTATGTTTCCATCGCGCGCCCCGACGATTGGGTCAAAAACATTTTTCTGGTTCCGGGCATCGTGCTGGTCTATTTCTTCGATCCGGGCTTGTTCACCCCCCGGCTCTGGGTGCAACTTCTGGCGGCGCTGGTCGCCGCCTGCCTGATCGCTTCGAGCAACTACGTACTCAACGAGTTGCTGGATGCCGACAAGGACCTGCACCATCCGACCAAGCGTCATCGCCCGATTCCTTCCGGACAGGTCAAGCGCTCCGTCGCCTGGGTCGAATGGCTGCTGCTGGGGACCCTGGGATTATGGCTGGGGTTCGCGATCAACTCTTTTTTCGGCTGGGCTTGCTTCACGCTCTGGCTGATGGGCTGCATTTACAACATTCCGCCGATTCGTTCGAAGGACTTGCCCTACGTGGATGTCCTTTCGGAATCGCTCAACAACCCCATCCGGCTCTGCATGGGCTGGTACGCCACGGGATGCCTGCTGGTGCCGCCCCTGACGGTGATGCTGGCCTACTGGATGTTCGGCGCCTTCATGATGGGCATCAAGCGCTTTGCGGAATTCCGGCATATCGACGATCCTGCCGCCGCGGCCCGCTACCGTCGTTCGTTTGCCCACTACACCGAGCAACGCCTGATGGAAAGCACGCTGTTCTATGCCACCCTGTTCGCCATGCTCTCGGGCATCTTCATTGCGCGCTACCACCTGGAACTGGTGCTGGCCACGCCCTTTGTCGCGCTGGCCATGACCTACTACGTGCACCTTGGCTACAAGCCGAACAGCCCCGTGCAGTATCCCGAACGCCTGTACAAGGCCCACAAGCTCATGGCGCTGTCGGCGCTGGCGTTTCTGGCCTGCATGAGACTGCTGTTTGTGAATTGGCCGGCGTTCACGCGCCACTTCGAGGCCACCCCCATCCGCCCAAGTTCCCAGCAGGCGCTGGCGGCGCCAACCACGGAGTTGCGCTAGCCCAACCAACACGGATTCCCACGGCATGAACCCCATCCGAAAGACCGGTCGACGACATCTGGCTCGCGTGTGGACAGCCGCCCTGGCCTCCGCCGGACTGACCCTGCTGTTGTTCCATGCCCATCGTTCATGGTTCCCGGATGGGCGCCTGCTCTCGCACATGCCGCTGTTGTTGTTCCTGGCCTGGCTGCCCCTGGCCTGCCATGCCTGGTCGCGCGCTTCGGCGGAGCAGGGCACGACCACCCTTCGATCCCTGGCGTCGCGAGTCTTCAAGCAGCCGGACATCCCGTTGTGGCTGCTGCTGGCGGGACTGCTGGCGCTGTTGTTTTCCAACGCGCCGCAACACCCCTGGTTTTACTATTTCAACTGGTTCCGTCCGCACGACAACCCCCGGCTGCTCAAGGCGGGCATCGAGCGGCTGGTATGGCTGACCCTGCTGCTGGCCCCCTTCCTGGTCGCGCTGCGACGACGCCGCCTGACCGACCTCCTGCTGGCGCTGTTGCTGGGGATGCAGTTTGTGGCCTACCTGTCGCTGTGGCGTTATACCGACGGCCTGGCCTTGTATCGCGACGATCACCCCTCCTTCATGTTTCGCCTGTACGAATATACGCGCACGTTTCCCGCCATGACGGTATTCAATCCCTGGTGGAACGCCGGGGTCGTCAACAGCGTGGGCGCATCCTCCGGCGTCGGAGCCCTGGCGCTGCCCTTTTTTCCCTTGTGGCGTCAGCTTGACATTCACGCGGTGTACACGCCCATTGTCGGAGCGATTTTTACGCTGCTGATGCCCTGGCTGGCGGCGGCATCCCTGCGCGCCATGCGGGCCAACGGAACCGCCTGTGCCGTGGCGGGCCTGATCGCGCTGGGAGTCAGCCGTTACTTTTTTGTATGGACGCTGCATTTCGGCACGGTCGGATCGAGCACGGCCATGCTCTTTCTGCTGCCGGTGACGGCGCTCACCTACCGCATCCTGGTGTTGCGGCGGGACTCTCCCGCCACGCTGGCGGCCTGGGGCCTGGGCCTGTTTCTGCTGTTGCAATGGCCTCCGTGCCTGCTGATGGCGGCATTTCTGCTGCCGGGATGGCTCTGGAACGTTCGGCGCACCCGCCGTCGCCAGGTTCTACGACTGCTGATCGTCGGTCTGGGGGTTGCGCTGTCGATGCTGCCCAACCTGTTGGCCATCGCCGGCGACGGCCATCTGCTGGATTTCGTGCTGCACCGTCCGCGAACCGGAGGCGCGGGGGGGGGCGGCATCCACCTGCCTCCCTGGTCCGAATGGCAATCCATGTTCCTGCAAACCTGGGGCAAACGGTTGGTTGAAGCGCATCCGCTGCTGGTTTACTTCGGGATCGGCGGCGTGCTGGTCATCCCCTGGCGCCGTGCGCGGCGCTGGTTCGCGCCCCCGATTTTCCTGCTGCTGTTGACGGCGGCCTGGGGCCCCATTCTGCTGCCGAAAATGCAACTCGAACGCATGGCGATCCCGGCTCTGCTGTTGGCCCTGGCCCCGGCAGCACTCTGCATCGCCCGCCTGCTGCGACGTGGAGGCGCCGGCGCGGCGATCGTCCGTCCGTTGCTGGTCGCCCTGCTGCTCCTGGGCGGACTGACCGTCCGCGAGATCTACCGCGGACGCGGCTACGCTCCGTTCGAATCGATGCCTTGCTCGATCCAACGCATGGCGCAATGGATCCGGCAAACCGTCCCCGCGGACGGCCGCCTGTTGTTCGTCGGCAAGAACGTGCATGCCTTCGGTCACGGGCACATTGCCTACCTGCCGATCCTGGCGCAACGCGAAATGATGGCCTGCGACTATTACGCCTTCCCGGTGGGCATGGTGGAATACGACTATCCCCCCAGGCCCTGGCGCGCCGACGCAGCCGGCATCGCCGCCTTCATGCGTCTTCATGGCGCAACCCACGCCACCGCCTACCACCCCGACCGCCAGGCGATGCTGCGCGACGCGCCGGAATGGTTTGCCGAAGTTCCCGATCCCCTGGAATGCGGTTTTAAACTGTTTGCATTGCGCGACCCGCGGCCCGGACGATTCCACGTCGGCCAGGGCCAGATCGAAGCCGACTCCGGCCTCCTGAAGATCGCCACGGACGGTCCTGCCGAGGTCGTGTTGCGCTACAACTGGCACCCGGGGTTGCGGGCGTCCGGAGGCGCCAAACTGTACCCTCACCCCGTCACCAACGACATCGTTTTCATCGGGTTGCAAACTCCGTCTGACCGCCCCGTCACCCTCCGCTATCGCGGGAGCCCGGCAAAATGAAAACGTTTCACGACAAGTGGGCTGTCTGGCTGACCCTGGCCCTGGCGCTGCTATTCGCGGGCAGCCGACTCTGGGGCGCCTGGGCGATGCGCTACGATGTCAACCATGACTTCGTCGTGGTGCAGATCATGGTGCGTCATGTGCTCGCGGGACATCCTTGGCCCTGTTTTTTTTACGGCCAGGCCTACATGGGCACCCTGGAACCTTTTGTCAGCGCCTTGCTGGCGGCCATCCTGGGATACTCGACCTTCATTGTGAATTGCGGCACCGCGCTCTTCAGCATCGGAACGATGGCGCTGACCCTGCACTGGGCGAAACGCCTGGGCGGCTGGCCGGCCGCCTGGCCTACCGCCCTGGCCCTGGTCGGCGCGCCCCTGGCGTTTTTCCACTACAACGTCTCTCCACGCGGCGGCTATGGCTCGCTGCTTTTCTTCACCGTCGCCATTCTGTATTTCGGCTACCGAATCCTCCCCGCCCCCGGCCGCCCCCTTCGTCATGGATTCGTGAAGTTCGGGCTGCTGGGGTTGCTGGCCGGCCTGGGTCTCTGGAACCACATGCTGGTGGCCCCGGCGCTGATGGCGGTCGGAGTCACCTTCCTGCTGCGCAGTCCACGCGCGCTTTGCCGTCCGTATCCCTGGCTGGGCGGGCTGGCGGGACTGGTCACGGGACTGGTGCCCCTGATTTTCTGGAACGCCCGGCACGACTGGGCCACCTTTGCCATGTCCAGTTCCGTCATCCTGGACCCCTTGACCCTGGTGCGGAATTTCCATGTTCTTGCAAGCCAGAGATGGCCCCACCTGCTGGCCGTGGAACATGCCGGCACGGTCGGACGCCTGAGCGTTAGCCTGGCATCGCTGGCCGTGATCCTGCCCGCCCTGGCGGCCCGGTTACCGGACCGCGAAATCTCCGACG
The DNA here is from genome assembly GCA_964542285.1 of uncultured Lentisphaerales bacterium. Taxonomy (GTDB): domain Bacteria; phylum Verrucomicrobiota; class Kiritimatiellia; order RFP12; family JAAYLN01; genus CAZIUM01. Next base: position 2,136 of record CAZIUM010000023.1, on the reverse strand, counting down.
ATCGACCCAGGCCATCGCTTCTTTCGCTCTGGATTCTGCTGGGAAACTACCTGGTCGTGTTTGTTGCCTGCTTCAGCATGACGGATTATGCGCGGTTTCACACCCCGCGTTATCTCCTGCCCCTGGTTCCCGTCATGGCCCTGCTGGCGGGCATCGGTTGCGCCCATGCGCGGCCAAGAGGGTTGCGCCTGGCCGCCCTGGGCCTGGTCGTGCTTCTCGGAGCCTGGAACCTCGTTCACCTTCCGGCCTTTCTGCAACGAGCCGAACGCGGACGGCAACAGTCTGCCCGACTCGCCCGCGTGGTCGAAAAACTGGAAGACCATGGCGTCACGGCCGCCTACGCTTCGCATCTGCTTTACGACCTGAATCTCGAATCCGGCGAGGGCATCAACTTCAGTGACCCGCGCTTGGAACGCATTCCCGCCTATCGACGCCGCCTGGAACTCGATCCCGCGCCGGCGGCGGTCGAAGACTTCGGAGGCGTATCCTCCTGGATTCCGTCCGCCGGCGGAAAGGCCTCCTTCACCAACATTGCCTCCATCCGGCTCTGCTACGACATCAAACCGCCGGAGTTGGACGTGATCGAACTGCCTGCCGACGCGTGGCCCCAGGCTTTAACTTCCGAGGGACGAAACCTGCAACCGGTTCTGACCGATCGTTGCCTGCTGACCCGGCACCTGGCGCAGTCCGACGACCCAAGCCGGCCCTGGACCCTCACGATCCGCCTCGAACCGGCCCGGGAACTCGCGGGCGTGAGGCTCTGGGGCGCGGAAAACCTGCCGTTCCACACCTGGTCGGCATGCGGCCGCGCATCGCCGGATGCCGCGTTCGAAGCCTTGAGCGGACCCAGCGTTTTCCCCTACTTCTTCTGGAGCGGCCCGCGCATGTTCTGGGACCGTCCGCATCTGCGCCAGGAATTGCGCTTTGCCCCGCGTGCTCTGACGGAATTACGCCTCCGGTTCCAGGCCGCCCCACACGGTGCCAGTTTTATTCTGCCGGAGCTGCAACTGCTGCAACCCCGCGAACCGGCGACCCCGGTCCCGCTGCACCGGTTGTTGAGACTCCTGACGGAGCGAGGCATCCAGCGGCTCTACGCGGACCGCTGGACCGCCAACCAGGTCCACGTCGCCACCCGGGGAACCGTCTGGACTTCCCATGCTCTGGCGCAGCCCGATATCGCCCAGGCCATCATCGTGCCGCAGGACAAGAGCCGCATGACGCTCGACCCGGACACCGCCGTGCTGATCCCGCCCGCGGGCGCCGGGTCCCTGCGGGAGACCGCGGCCCGACACGCGATCTCGTTCCGCGAAACCGAACTCGGCACCCTCGGCATTCTGTTCGATCGTCCAAGCCTCGACCAGCAACCCCTGACGGCCCCCCACGACCCCGGATTGCGCTTTCTGGGCGCCTATGTCGTCCTGGCCGACGACCTCGCCCGGGCCCTGCATGCCCTGCCGGAGCAGCAGGACGCGTCGACCAGGACAACGGGATTCCCCCCGGCGCTCGACACCTATGGCGCCCAGCTCCTGCGCCACCGACTCCTGTGGCGGGCCGACCTGCCGACCAACGCCCAAGACGCCGAACGACTCGCGCGTCAACTGGAACCCCTGACCACCCCCACCCTGGGCGCCCCCATCGATTTCGGGCCCCATGGCACGTGGCTCGGAGCCCGTATTCTTCCCGACAAGCGCGAATGGCGACCGGGCGACCATTTCACGCTGCGCCACTACTGGGTGGCGGATCGAAAACCTCCCCCAAACAACCTGATCTTTTTTGTGCACCTGATCGGCCCCGACAAATTCATCTTCCAGGACGACCATCCACTACTGTACGGCGATTTCCCCTATGCCTCAGACCGGCAGGAACCCTGGATCGTCGATCGCTTCATCACGATCCCCCCGGACGCTCCGCCGGGACGATATCGTTTGCGTATCGGCCTCTGCGATGCTAAGTTCAATGGCAAGCGCTTCAAATTGCGAACCCGACTTCCCACCTCGAGACGCGCGGCCCGCGTCGAGGAAATTTTCACGGTTCGCCGTCCCTGAGCCCCCCTTTTCCGACCCATGAAAAAACGAATCCTTTTAATTGCATCTCAACCGTTCTACGAATGGCGGGGATCCCCCATTCGACTCGGCT
>CAZIUM010000022.1:0-22986 GCA_964542285.1 uncultured Lentisphaerales bacterium | reverse complement strand
GCCGCGCACCATCGTGTATACGCTCAATCCCCGCGACAACGAACTGTTGGGCACCATGATCGGCGCCTTTCAACGTGGAGACACCCCCGGCAAAATGCAATTCGGGAGCGGATGGTGGTTCAACGACCAGCGGGACGGCATGCGCCGCCAGTTGGAGGCCCTGTCGAACGTGGGACTGCTGAGTCGTTTCGTGGGCATGCTCACCGACAGCCGGTCGTTCATGAGTTATACGCGACATGAATATTTTCGTCGGCTGTTGTGCGACTTGCTGGGGGGCGAAATCGACGATGGTCTGCTGCCTGACGATATTCCCTGGATCGGCAAGGTGGTGCAGGACATTTGTTATCGCAATGCCGCCCGCTACCTGCGGCTGGACGAGCCTCGATCGCTGTAGCAGAACTAACCGGTGGATATCATGCGTAAAAAGACGGGCTCAATCATCGGTCAATTGAAGATTCGCGTCCGCGATGCCGTCGGAGTGGACCTGGGTGCGTCGGGCACCAAGGTCGTGCGGCTGAAGCGGGACCGTACCGGCAAGACCACCCTGATGGCGGCGGAACTCCTGCCTCCCCTGTTGCCCCCCGATTCCGAAGACGCCATCCCCGCCGCCACGCTTCATTTGCCACGCGCGCTGCAGGCCCCGGCGGCCGCGTTGTGCTATGCTTCCGTCCACGCCACCTGTAAACTTCTGGCCTTGCAAGGCGGAGGCGACAAGATCAACGACCACACCCTGAACGATCTTCTGGGGTTGCCTCGCGACGCCGATTATCGGTTTCGGCAGAAGCTGATCCCGGCCGAAAACCGGATCGAAGTCCAGGTGCTGGCCGTCGCGGTTCCCATGCGGGAAGCCCGTTGGCTGGCGAGCTTGTTCGCGCGGGGCAAAATCGCCCCCTGTTCGGCGCAGATCGCCGGATTGGCCGCGGCGAATTCCTTTCTCGAGGACCCCGGTCGCGAGCAACGTAACCCGGGTGGCCCCGAGTTGGTCATCGACGCCGGGGAACGCGTAACTACGCTGGTATTGTTCGACAACGAACGTCCCCTGGTGGTGAGGCAGTTTGTTACAGGGGTGCGAAAAATACTCCAGCAGGTGACCAGCGACCTGCGGGTGGATGAAGAAACCGCCCGCGACATCCTGGATGTCGGTTCCATCGACATCCGCGCTTCCCTGCAGATGGTCTACGAGGATTTTCTGCGCCAACTGGCGATTGCGGTCGATTTTTCCGAACGACGCGTTGGACGGCCCTTGAGCCATGTCTCGATCAGCGGAGGCTTGTCCGGCAACCGCGACTGGCGAGCAGCCTTGCGGGAAATCACGGGGATCGAGCCCAGACTTTGGAATCCCTGGGAGGGGATGCACCTGGCCCCTGGCGCGGTTTCGGAGCAGGCTGCGCGACCGGGCCATTGTTTTGCCGCCGCGACGGGCGCGGCGCTTTCGATTCTGGAGTCCGCATGAATCTGCATGTAAACCTGTTGATCGAAGAGGAAACCCGACGCCCCGGCAGTCATCTGCTGCGTACCTTTGTTCTAACTTCCGCCGCTGTCGGATTTGCCGGGGTGGTGCTGCACGCGGCCTATGCGCTGTTAAGCCTCGAGAACACCCGCCGCGCACTGAAAGGCGCCACCGCGGTTTGGGCGCAAATCGAACCGGGATACAAACATTACCAGGACCGGAGCGCGCGATTGGCCACGTTGGAACGCTTTAGCGAAGAGCTGCGCGCGTTCAGCAACGCGCAGCTCAAGGCGTCCGTCCGGCTGGCGGCCTTGCCGGAGGCCGTGCCTCAACGCGCGCAACTGATCGAGCTGGCCTGGGACCATGCCGACACCCGCCTCGAGGGGGAACCCGCGCGGCGCTATGACATGATCCTGACGGGGCTGATCGTCGGTTCACGGGCCGATCGAGTCGTGGAGCAATTCATCGCGTCGCTCAAGGTCATTCCGCCGCCGAACGACTTCGGTAGCGTAACCCCCGGCGGTTTTAAGATGGCTCCGTCCTCGCGATCGACGTCGCGGGTGGAAGAAAAGAGCATCTTTGAGGTACGCAGCGAATTCGCGCCCCGGAGGTATCGATGAAAAAACCCTCGCTCGCAAAACCATCCTCCGCCCAACTGCGCCTTTTCGGCGTTCTGGGTTTCTGCCTGACCGTGGCTGCGATCGTCTATTTTCTGACCCTCCCCACCTTGCGGCAACGAGCTGGAATCCAGGATGAACTGACCAGCCTCCAGCAAAAAAACGAACAGGCCACCCAAGCCATCAAAACCATTTTCGAACTCCAGGCCCGTATCGACGCGTTGGAAACCGCGTTGGCCGTGACCACCAATCGACATGTCCTGCGCCCGGTTCTGGGATCCTATCCCGTGGAACGCACGGTGCGACGGTTGGCGCTTCCCACCGGATTCGAAATCGCGACGGTGCGGGAACGGGGCCCCCAAAAGACCCCACGCAAGGAGAGCGCCGCTACCGGGGGACGTTCGCGGAGCAACAAGCGCGACGCCGAGAAATCCCCCCCCCCGGCGGATTTCCTGGGACGCTACGTGGTGGAGATCAACGGCGAAGGCGGTTTTCTCGAAATTCTCGAATTCATTCGGCGGGTGGAAGAGGACAATCCCTATACCGGATTGCTGTCGATGAACATCCGCGCGGTCAGCCAAAAACCCGAAAGACATCGTGTGACGATGCAGTGGGAATGGCCCGTGGAGGTCCCGCAATGACGCGGAGTATCCGGCGCACGGTACGATGAAAACGCGGCTTCCCATTGGATGGCTGCCGCCAATTGCCCTGCTGGTCATCTTGGCCTGTGCCCTGGCCGGCCCGGAAGGGTTGCGCTGGCCGTCGTGGCAGACGCCCCTGGATCGGGCACTCTGGACCTTACGCGCGCATCGCATCCTGACCGCGTTTGTTGTGGGGGCCGCCCTGGCTTCCGCCGGCACGGTTTTCCAGGCGGTCTTGAGAAATCCGCTGGCCGATCCCTATGTTCTGGGCGTCAGCGGGGGCGGCGCGTTGGGTGCCGCCACCGCAATCGTTTTTGGGTGGCAGGCCTGGCATGCCATGGCGCTGCCACTGGCCGCCTTTGTCGCCGCCCTGGCAACGCTGGCGCTGGTGTATGCCCTGGCTTCTCAACGGGGAGTGACCGCGACACAGGAGCTGATCCTCAGTGGGGTCATTGTCAGCTCCATGGCTTCCAGCCTGTTGCTGTTGTTGTTGTCGTTTGCCTCGGTGGAAGGCCTGCACGGCATTACCTGGTGGACCCTGGGGAACTTGCAGGGTGCGTCGGCGCCCTTGTTGGCGGCCTGCAGCGCCTGTGCGGCCGTCGGATACGTCGTCAACTGGGGCTTGGCGCGCGATTTGAACGCCTTGACGCTGGGGAGCGGCATGGCGCATCACCTGGGGGTGCGCACCCGGCGCGTCGTGCCCCTGGCCCTGGCCGGCGCCACCCTGGCGGCGGCGGCGGCGGTGGCCCTGGCGGGGTTGATCGGATTCGTCGGCCTGCTGGCGCCGCATGCGGTGCGCCAGTTTACGGGGGGCGATCATCGCCGCCTCCTTCCGACCGCCACCCTGGCCGGCGGCGTGTTGCTGGTTTTTTGCGATACCATTGCCCGCATTGCGATTTCGCCCCGCGAGTTGCCGGCGGGCGTCATTACCGCCCTGATCGGCGGCCCCTTTTTCCTGGTGCTGTTGCGTCGACGTCATGGCGCCTGGTTCGATTGTTGACCGCCATGCCCACGATTCTCCAATTCGATCGTGTGGCCGCGGGGTATCGCGGTCATCCTGTCTTGCGCGATCTGTCCCTGCGCTTGCGGGCCGGCGAAATGGTGGCGCTGCTGGGCCCGAACGGGGCGGGCAAGTCGACCCTGCTCCAGGTGGCCACGGGCTTGCTCGCCCCGACGGAGGGAACGGTGCGTCTTTTGGGCATGAACCCCGCGCGCATGCCGGCCGCTCGCCGAGCCGCATTGGCCGGGGTGGTCCTGCAGGAATTGGCGGCTCCCGCCACGTTTACCGTCGGCGAAATGGTCTTGATGGGACGCACCGCCGCCATCGACCGCTGGTACGGGGTCAGCGACGAGGACCGTGCCGCCGCCCTGCAAGCCATGGTGTATACCGACACGATCGATTTGCGCACCCGACGTTTCATGTCTCTCAGCGGCGGCGAACGCCAACGGGTTACGCTGGCCATGGCGCTGGCGCGACGACCGCGATTGCTGCTGCTGGACGAACCCACCGCTCATCTCGACATGAGCCACCGCATGGAGGTCTTGCAGCTCATCCGCCGCATTCACGAGGAACAGGGCGTGACGGTCCTGACGATTGCGCACGACCTGAACCTGGCGGCCGAGTTCTTTCCGCGTCTGATGCTGCTCGACCAGGGGCGTCTGGTCGCCGACGGCACGCCGGCCGAAGTCCTGAGCGAGAAACGCTTGCGCAAGGTGTATCGTTGCTCCGTCAGCGTACGGCATGACGCACTCTCCGGCAGTCCACGTGTCTTTCCCCGGCCGGATCATGCCGCGCAAGATACGGGGCCATGCCGCCGCATCCACCTTATCTGTGGCGGCGGCAGCGGCGAAGCCCTGTTGCGACGGTTGGTGCTGGCGGGCCACGAGGTAAGCTGCGGCGTGATCAATGCGCGCGACACCGACGCCGTCTGCGCCCAGGCGCTGGATGTGGCCGTTACGCTGGAACGTCCCTTTGCCCCCATCGCCCCGGCAACTCTCGAACAAGCCGCCACACAGGTACTCTCCGCGGAGATTGTCATCGTCTGCGATGTCCCTTTCGGGCCGGGCAACGTGGCGAATCTGGAGTTGGCCACTCGGGCGCTGGCCGCGAAACGGCCGGTCCTGCTCAACACCGCCGACCTGACCTCGCGGGACTTTACTCCGGACCGGGTGGCCCTGCCTCGTCTGCGTCGCTTGCTGGCGCAAGGGGCGCATCCCTGGGAACAGCTTGGGGACCTGTTTCGCCTGTTGGAAGATCTGAAACGGTGATCTCCTCCCCCGGCGCCAGGAATGCCGGGGGTTCTTCAGAAGAAACGGCTGGGTCCTCCGCCGCTTCAACCGCCTCCTCAACCGGGTCCACCGGTTCCGGCGTCTCGTCCGTCTCCGCACCCTGCACCGGCGCTTCGATCGCCTCTTCGACGGGCACCGGCGCTTTGAGCGCCTCCTTGACGGGTTCCGCCGGTTCCGGCGCTTCGGCCGCCTCTGTACCCTGTGCCGGCGCTTCGATCGCCTCTTCGACGGGCTCCGCCGGTTCCGGCGCTTCGGGCGCCTCCTCGACGGGCTTCACCGCTTCCGGTGTCTCGGCGGCGACCGTTTTTTTCGCTTGCACATGGCGGGAATAATCCATGATCCCTTCGGCAATCGCCCTGGACAACCGGTCCCGGTACCAGGGACTGGCAAGCAATTCGGCGTCACGCCGGTTGGACAGGAATCCGCATTCCACCAGCACGGCCGGGCAGGGCGCCTCACGCAAGACCTGGTAGCGCGCGCGGCGTAGCCCCCGGTCGGCGGAACGCATCCTGCCGGGAAGCCGGCGATGAATGCTGAAGCCCAGCAGGGTGTTGAGCCGGTCGAAGCGATTTCCCCGGCAGGGGCGGTGGGCGATGCGCCCCGAATCGCTGGTGGATGGCATGCCCGCCAAGGGCAGCACGTAGGTTTCGCGCCCGTTGGCATCGTGGTTGCTCGCATAGTTGGCATGCAGACTGACGAAGACCTGCGCGTCCCACGTCGCCGCTCGTTCGGCACGCTCCCGCAGGGCGACAAATTCGTCGTCATTTCGGGTGTACCCTACCGTAACGCCCTCGCGTTCGAGAAGCCTGCCGATCCGCAGCGCCAAGTCCAGTGTGAATTCTTTTTCGATCGCGGCGCCATGGGGAGAGATCGCACCGCCATCCTCTCCACCATGGCCGGGATCGAGCATGACCCGCAGGGGCCGCCGGGGGCCGGCCACGGAAGACAGCAGCGGCACAAGGACTTCTTCGACATCGGACGCATACAATGTCAGGACCGAGTTCAGGTTCGGCATCGCCGGTCGATGCAGCCAGACGGTGTAGCCGTTGACCTCGGCGCGCCGTCGTCCCGGAAACATGCGCAAGCGATTAATCCCATTGTCGATTTCCACGCAATCCGTCCGCACCACATGGGAGGTCCACCCCAGGCGTGTTTGCAATCCCTCCAGGGGGATGTCCGCGGTGGATGCGCAGGCCGTCCAGGCCAAAAAGCAAATCGCCAGCCACGAGCCGGGGCTCTTCCGGGCGATCCCGGCCAAAATACGCAAGTCAAATCTCATTCCTGGGTCAATCCGCCTGGGGAACGGTGGTTCAAAAAAAAGGCACTATACCGGGAATGAAGCCAGATTTCAATGTCGCAGGCCGGAAGGCCATTGCAGACGGAAGGGTTGAGGGTTGAGGCGCTTTGCGCGCAAAGGGTAGGGCGGCGAGGCCCTTCGCCGCCGCGCGCGGGTCCCCCGCGCGATCCCCCCGCCTCCTGCCCCCGCACTGGAGGCCGCTCCCATTCTTCTGACTTCCGCGCGCGGGGCCTCCGCGCACCCAGGCACCCTTTTCGTTTTTAAATTGCCAGATTCTTCGCGGAGCGGTTCAATGCTCGTTTCGAAAGGAATGACACATGACCGCACCTTTGCAAATCGGATTTTCTGAAATCAGCCTGACCCCCGAAAAAACCGTACGCCTGGCGGGACAGTTTGCCGAACGCCTGTCGCAGGGGATCGAGAAGCCCGTTACGGCGACCGCCATGGCCGTTTCGGCGGGAGATGAACATTTCGTGTTGTGTTCCTGCGACCTGGTCTCCGTGTCGGAACCGCTTCTGGCGGCCGTGAGGGCGCGCCTGGGAGAAACCACGCCGGGTTTGGACCCGTGCAAGGCGATTCTGAGCGCCACCCACACCCATACCTCCCTGCTGTACCAGGGAACCGGCACCACGCGCGCGCTGGATATTTTGCGACGCTATCTGCCCGAGGATAGCCGCTATGTCGAAAACGCCGCGACGACGAAAGACGTGATGGAAGCGACTGAGGCTTTTGAGTTCCTGGCGGAGCGGATTGCGATGGCGCTGCGTGATGCCTGGCGGGCCCGCAAGCCGGCCGCGTACGCCAACGCCTTTGGCCGCGCGGCCGTCGGATTGTGCCGCCGGGTGGTCTTCAACGACGGTTCGGCGGCAATGTGGGGCGACACCAACCAGGCCACCTTTGCGCACCTGGAAGGCGGCAACGATTCCGGTCTCGAGCTGCTGTATGTCTTCGACACGCAAAAAAAACTGACCGGGGTCGTGGCCAATGTCGCCTGTCCGGCGCAGTGCGTGCAGCATCGCCTGTTCGTTTCGCCGGATTACTGGGGAGAGGTCAAACAAAACCTGCGCCGGCATTTCGGCGACGACCTATTTGTGGTGGGCCTCTGTGCCGCCGCCGGCGATCAATGTCCCGTGGACCTGGTTCGCTGGGTGGATCCCGAATCGCCGGTGGACGACCCCAACATATCCCGTCCCCACCCGCTGCGGCGTCGGGCCGATCCCTCCATGTTCGATCTGGCGGGCATGCGCAAGGTCGGTCGCCGGATCGCGAACGAGATCGTCGAGGTTTACGAAGAGGCCCGCGGGTCCCTGCGCGAGACGGCGGTGTTGCGCCATCGGAGGATATCGCTCGATCTGCCCGTGCGGCGCGTCACGCCGGAACAATACCGAACGGCGCTCCAGGCGCTCGAAGCGTTCAAGCGCGACCACGACAAGACCGTGGATTACCGCGACAACGCCCGCATGCATGTGCATGCGGGGACGCTGGCACGGTACGAGTTTCAGCAGGAACATGACCTTCATACCATCGAAAGCCACATCGTTCGCTGGGACGATCTCGCCATCGCCACCAACCCGTTTGAGCTCTTTCTGGACTATGGCAATCAAATCCGGTCCCGCAGCCCGGCGGCGCAGACCTTCCTGGTGCAGTTGGCCTGCGGGTCGGACGGCTACTTGCCGAGCGCGCGGGCCGAGCGGGGCGGTCATTATTCGGCTTACGTATCCAGCGGCATCGTGGGGCACGAGGGGGGCGACCTGCTGGTGCGGACCACCTTGTCGCGGATCAAGGACCTGTGGCGCGAATAGACGTCAGGCGATTTCGTGCACCAGCAGGCCGGAGCGCAACTTGGGCTCGAACCAGGTGCTCTTGGGCGGCATCACCTTGCCGGCATCGGCAATGTCCATCATTTGAGACACCGTCACCGGGTACATGGAAAAGGCCACCGCGGCGTCGCCACGACCGACCACCCGGGTCAGCTCGTCCGGCCCGCGAATTCCGCCCACGAAGGAAATGCGCTGGTCGGTGCGGGGATCGTCAATGCCCAGGATGGGCCGTAACAGGCGATCCTGCAACACGCTGACATCCAGAACCGCGACCGGATCCCCGTCTTCCGGGAGGGGCCAGCTCAGCCGGTACCACGCGCCTTCCAGGTACATGTGGCAGCGGCAGGGTTTTTCCGGGGCGGTGGCGCTGGCGGATTCGACCCGGAACACTGCTCGCACCCGGGCAAGAAACTCTTGTGTCGACAGGCCGTTGAGATCGGCCACGCAGCGGTTGTAGGGCAGAATCTTCAAGTGCGAGGCGGGAAACATCACGCACAGGAACCAATTCCAGGGCGCTTCGTTCCCGGCCTGCGGGTGCGCGTCGCGCAGCATGCAGCCCGCGCGGTAGGCGGCCTTGGCGCGATGATGACCGTCGGCGACATAGGCCATGGGAATGGCTTCACAGGCCTCGATCCATTGCTGGAGACTCTGGTCCACGGGCCAGACGACATGGCGGACCCCGTCCGGGGCGATGAAATCGTAGAGCGGTGCGTCGCGGACGACCGCGGCGACCCGTTGGTCGATTTCCTCGCGGTCTCGGTAGGTCAGGAACACCGGGCCGGTGTTGGCCTTGAGCGCCAGGGTGTGCCGGGTGCGATCGTCTTCCTTGTCCTGGCGGGTCTTTTCGTGCTTGCGGATCGCATCTTCGGCATAGTCGTCGATGTGGCAGCAGACCACGATCCCGGTTTGCTGGTGGGTGCCCATCACCTGGCGATAAACATAGAAGCGCGGGATGGCATCGCGGAGCAAAAGGCCCCGCGTCAACAGCCGCTGCAGCGCGCGGGCTCCCTGGCAATAGACCTCGTCCCGATGCGGGTCCGCGCCGGGCGGCAAATCGATTTCGGGACGCGAAACATGCAGGAAGCTGTCCGGGTTGCCGGCGGCCAGGGCGCGTGCTTCGTCGGTGTCGACCACATCGTAGGGCACCGCGGCCACGCGGGCGGCCTGCTCCGGGACGGGACGAATGGCGGCAAAGGGCTGAATTCTCATGACATGAGCATACAAGGATGCGATCAAGGGCTCAATGCAAAAGAATGGAAAAGGGAAAAAGGCCCCTGTCTTTGTCATTGCCAGAGTTCCCGCGGCGCGGTTCAATAACGTTCTTGCGCGATCCCGCATGGCGGGGTCGCCCCTCGAAACCCCGTTTTGAAACCCAAGCGAGAAGTTCATGTTCAAGCATCTGACGACCGATCCCGACAGCTTCGTCGAGGTTTATCGGCTCACCGATCAGCCCTGGCCGAGCGATCCGATCTATGGAGAACAGCCCTATGGCTCCGCGGACGGGCGTCGGCTGGTGGTGCGTCATCACGAGGGGGAGGGAACCGGTTTCTCCATGATCGATCTTCAGGAAGAAACGGTTCAAGCGGTCTTGCGCGAGCCCCGGCATCGGCTGCACCCCGCGTTTCACGCCTGGGGCCGGGCGGTTTACCTGGCCCTGCCCCGGGCCGACAGGATGCAATTGACGCGGATTCCTTTCGACAACCCGAAGCCCGAGCCCCTCTGCCTGCTGGACGGACCGGAGGATCCCTTCAGTTACGGGACGGTTTCCCAGGACGGACGCTGGTACGCGGCCGTGGAGAAACGACCGCGCGAGGATGCATTTTCGCGGGTCTGGTTGTGGGAGATCGCCACCGGCAGGGGGCGCGTGGTCTGGGAAAGCCAGGGCTATTTTTGCACGCACGAGCAATTTTCACTCGATGGGCGCAACCGCCTGCTGCTGCAATGCAACGGGTCCGGCGGAAGCGATGTGCGGCTGGGCGTGTTGTCGTTCGAGGTTCCCGACCCTCCGCGCATGCGTTGGTTGGCGGTTTCGGGGGAACACACGCTGCCGCCGAGCGGGCATGAAGCCTGGATGCCGGGAACCGATCGCATTGTCTTCTCGACCCGCATGGACGAGGCCCGCAACGGCAATCTCTGGCAGGTTGGACTGGAAGACCCGCGTCCCCGGGCGGTCGTGAACAATCACAGCTACATTGGCCACGTGACCCTGTCCCCCTGCGGACGGTTCTGGCTTGGGGATGGGTATCACGAACCGACCACGCCGCTCTACATCGGGCGGTTGGACACGCCCAAGTACCGGCGCCTGCTGGATACGCACACGGGGTACCGCGGGAAACAGGTGGACCACACCCACCCATATTTTACGCACGATGGCCGCTGGATCGTTTTTGGCTCCTCGCGCACCGGGCGTCCCGAGGTCTATGCCGCCCGGCTGACGGAGGAGTTCATGGCCTCGCTGGCATCCGGCGGGACCCCGCGCGAACGTCCGCAACCCATCATGAGCCGACCCAGCGGCGAACCGCGGGACGATCAGCCGCCAAACAGGGGCCGGTCGGCCGGATCGAGGGACTCCTCTTTCGGTTCCGGGGCGTGTGTTTCGCCTTCGCGCAGGGAGCGAATGTAAAACACCGCCGGACGCATAATGCCGCCCGTGCCCAGTTCGTAGACCGGACGGTTGTCCACCGCCACCACGAGGTGCCGACGCTGACCGGGACGCAGGAAACGTGTCACGTCGATCTCCGCGGGATTGAAATTCGAGGTGTTGAACGCGCCGGCCGGCTGTCCGTCAAGGTAGACGCGGGTGTTGCTGTCGTTGCCGCCGAACCATAGAAAGACGGCTTCGTTGTCCTCCAGTTCGAAGTCCGGTATGTCAATGTCCAGCGCATACCAGATCAGTCCGCGGAAAAATGGAAAGCCCTGCTCGTCAATGTTGGCGGAAAAGGTTTTAAGATCGAGCCATCCCTTCTTGGAGGAGCGGGGATCGGGCAGGCCGAGGGTGTCGCCGATGCAGGTGGGGTCGAACCAGGCCTTCCAGACATCCGGCAGGTTCAGCAGCCTCCGTCCTTGCCGGTCCAGTTCGGCCGCGGCGTCGAAGGAGCGTTGATGGAAGATTTGCCAATACCGAAGCACGTTGCGCGTGAAGAAGCTGTCCTGGGAACGTCCTTCCTGGGTCAACCCGGCTTTCCGGGCCGCTTCGAACGTCGCCGTGAATTCGTGACTCGCCTGGCCGGCGGCGGCGAAGTCGAAACGTTCCAGAGCCTGCTGGGCCGCGAACCAGCTCTGCGCGAAGCGCAGACCGTAGCCGGGAATGGAGACGCGTTTCGCGTAGGGCTCCGTGGCGCCGGCCGCTTCGACGGCTCGGGCGTGATGCCGCACCAGGGCGCTCATGACTTCCGGGGTCAGAATGCGGTGCATCGACCAGTTGTTGCCCGCGTAAGCCGAGGCGGTTTCGTAGGCCGTTTCCAGCAACCGGTCGCAGGAACGCATGGCTTCGGCGGCCGGTCCGTAATACAGGGGATAAAATTCGTCCAGCAGGGCATCGACGTCGGTTTCGACATCCCACAAGAGCCGGCCGATCATGTAATTGCCGGGAATCATGGTGTGCCAGTTGCCGTGCGACTCGATGTTGGCGTAGCGATAGCCCCAGCGATGGAGGTTGGGCAGGTCTCGACGGAAGGTGGAGACCCGGGTGAAGGGCATGGCATAATCCGCCAGGTTGAAATTGTAGAGGTAGAATCCGATCCTGGGACACAAGCGCTGCCAGGCTTTCATGACCTTTTCGAGACGTACCATCGTGGGGGCCTTCGGCGCGCCGATGTAGGTGTAGCGGTTGTAGCTGATCGGGGCCACGGTGGGGAAAATCATGGGGTGGGGCGTCACCGAGGGCACGGACTTGTGGTTGGAATATACGTAAAAGGCCAGCAGCTTGTCGGGGAATTCGGGGGATACCTCCTCCGCCACGCTGTTGACGAACCGTACCAGGAGGTCGGTGGCGTCGGGATGCTGCGGGGAAAGGGGATCGGGCCGGCCCGACATCATGGCGCGCGATGCGGGACGCTCGTCGCGCAGGGCCCCGTCGTCCGGCCCCAGGGAAAGACCCGGTAGCTCCGGGTTGCGTTCGAAGGTGGCGCGCACCATGTCGATGGCGCGTCGGCGCACGTCGGGATGCGACAGGTTGGCCTGGGTTTTGCGGACCTGGCCGTCGACGATGGGGTAGTATTCGGGATGACGTTCGACCAGCGGCGTGGCATCGCGCGGTTCCATTCCCTGCATGAAGCGGTGGAACCCGTGTCCCTGTGGCATGGCCGGTCCTCCCATGCGGTTGCGCACCAGCCAGCGGGGATCGCCCCACAGGTTGCGCGAGGAATAATCGGGCGCGAAGTCGCGCACTCCGCTTTCGAAGGCGATGCGGTCGCGTTTGGGGACAATCTCGGTCCATTCCGCGGGCCCGTACCAGCGTACGCCCAGCTCGTGCAGCAGATGATAGGCTGCATAGGCGGCGGCCCGCGGGGTTTCGCCGATCAATTCGGCGCCGTTGGCGGTCATGTCGATGCGGTAGGCGTCCCCCAGTTCCGACGCCGCATCCCATGGTTCGTCGGGACGCTTGACGCGCAGACGGACCGCCAGGGTGCCTTCGGCCGCTCGGGCGGCCAGCGGAGGGGTCGCCCCGCCGATTTTGCCCAGATAGTTCGTCAGGTCCTGCGCCGCCCAGTACAGCGGGAGCCATGCGCGCCGGGAACGGTCCCCGGGGTTCATGGTCAGAACATCCTCGTCCACTACGATGGTTACATGCGAATGCCCCTCCTCGATCCAGGGGATTTCGGCGCGCGTGGCGCAGGCGCTGACGAGGCACAGGACGCCCAAGACAATCTTTGCGGCGGCAGGTTTCATGGTACGGTCTCCCGCGAATTGCGATAGGTTGCCGATCGCGGGACGAAGCTCCCTTTGGCGATCGAAAACCCCATGCTAGGGCTTTCGTTTGAGAAAGTCACCCCCTATCTGGCACGGATCGTCCTTCGGACCTCCGGAAGCGCGGGAATGAAATCCTGAATCGCGCGGGAATCGGCAGGATTGCAATTTTCCCCGATTCGGGTTTTAATCACGGGATTTGACATTCACCGTGCCCGCAAGGCGGGACAACCTCCAGGGGAAAAAGCATGACGGAATGGGTATTGAATTCGCGCCGCATCGCATTGGAAACGTCCTGGGACGCGATCGTGGTCGGGGGCGGTCCCGCGGGGTGCGCGGCGGCGGTGGGCGCCGCGCGGGAAGGCGCCCGCACCCTGTTGCTGGAAGCCACCGGCATGCTGGGCGGCATGGGTACGGCGGGGCTGGTCCCCTGGTTCTGCGGCTATCACGACGGGGAGAAGATCATCGCGCGCGGCCTGGCCGAAACCGTGCGCCAACGCCTGGCCGCCAACATGCCGCACCTGCGGCAGGCGCTGGACGAGAACGAATTGGCGGCGCCGGCCATCGATCCCGAGCTGCTCAAGCGGATTTACGACGACCTGGTGACCGAAAGCGGGGCCGCCGTCCGCTTTCATGCCATGCTCTGCGGCGTGGAACGCGCCGATGACGGTGCCGTGGACGCTCTCCTGGTGGCCGACAAACGCGGGCTGACGGCCCTGCGCGCCACCGCCTACGTGGATGCGACCGGCGACGGCGACCTGGCGACCTGGGCCGGCGCGTCCTATGAGAAAGGCGCCCCCGACGGCGCCATGCAGCCGGCGACCCATTGCTTCATGATCTCGAACATCGACGAGGAAAAACTGGCGCGCGGCCCCCGCGTGCATTGCTACGATCCCGAAAGTCCCATCCGGCGCGCCGTGCGTTCCGACAAGTATCCCCTGATCGACGAACTGCATGCCTGCAACATGAAACTCGCCCCGCGCACCTATGGGTTCAATACCGGGCACGTGCGGCATGTCGACAACACCGACCCCGACAGCGTTTCCCGGGCCCTGATCCGCGGACGCCGCATGGCCGCGCAATACCACGCCGCCCTGGCCGAGTACCACCCGGCGTTCGCGGAATCCGTGCTGGTGGCCACGGCGCCCCTGATGGGAGTGCGCGAAACACGGCGCATCCTGGGCGACTACCAGTTGACGGGCCCGGATTACTTCGAAAATCGCTCCTTCCCCGATGAAATCTGCCGCAACGCCTATGGCATCGACGTCCATAAGACCCTCACGGCGGAGGAACGCCGCACGCTGATCGGCATGACCGTGCCCGAGTTGCAGGAGCGCAACCGCCGGGTTGTGCGCAGTCGCGCGCCGGGCGAGAGCTTTGGCGTGCCCTATCGCTGCCTGACGCCGAAAGGGCTGCGCAACGTGCTGGTGGCCGGGCGCAGCATTTCGGCCGATCGCACCGTCAACGGCAGCGTGCGCATCATGGCCTGCTGTCTCAACACCGGCGAAGCCGCCGGCATCGCCGCGGCCATGGCCGCCGGCGCCGATGGCAATGTGCATGGAGTCGATGCCGGCCGCCTGCGGGAAACCCTGCGGCGGCATGGCGCCTACCTGCCTTGAATTCGGGTGCGCTTCACCGAGTGTGAAGCGCACTCCTGGAGACCCCGGCGCGCCAGCATGGCCGCGCCACGGCAGGCCGGCTCGGCGCACCGGGCGGCGCGGATGTCCAGCTTCAGCCGCTCGCGGATCAGCTCCAGCCAGAAAGAGCTGTGCGCTCCCCCTCCCGTGGCCACGGCCCGCGGCGGGCGCTGCTCGACATCCAGGCGCTCCAGAAGCATACCGAGGGTGTCGGCCACGGAGGTCATGATGGCGCGGGCGTACTGTCCGGGACCATGCCCGGGTCGGCGCCCCTCGAACCCCGTCAGCCCCGGGCGCAGGTGGGCCTGCGGCAGGGCCCGCAGTCCGTCGCAATCCGGCGGCACGGCCGCGGCCAGTTCGTCGAGATGCTTGAAATCCAGTTCCGGCGCCTGCGTGGCGTGATACCACTCCAGCACGCCGGCTCCATTGTTGTCGTAGGCCAGCAAGGCATGTGTTCCGGGGGCCACGCCCGGCAGGTGGAAGACCTCGGGCCGGGGACGGTACTGCCGCGCCTGCGCCACACAGGCCAGCACCGTGCCGATGGACACGCTGACCTCGGCGGCTTGTCCCAGCCCCGCGCCCAGGGCGGCGGCGTGGTGGTCCAGCGTGCCGGCCACCAGGGGACACCCGGGCGGCAACCCCAGCCGGGAGGCGCCCTCGGCGCTCAGGGGGGCCACCAGGGTGCCGGGACGCAGGGGCCGCGCCATCTGGTCGCGGCGCAACCCGGCCGCGGCCAGCGCCGGCTCCCACCAATCCAGCGAGCGCTGATCGAGCAGCGCCAGCAACGCGCCCGTTCCGGCGTCACCGGCCAGGCGGCCGGTCAGGGACCAGGACAGGTAGTCGGAAATCGTAAGAAAACGCGCGGCCTCTCGCCAACGCTCCGGCTGTTGCCGTTGCCACCAGAACAACTTCGTGACGGCGGAACCGGGGCCGAGGGGTCCTCCCATGCCGGTGATGTCGCCAAAATCGTCGCGCTCCTGTAGTGCCCGCGGACCCGGCGGGGGGTCGGGCTGGCGGGAGTCGGGCCATAGAACCAGGGGCGTCAAGGGCCGGTTCCCCCGGTCGAGCAGCAGAAAACTGTTGGCCTGCGACGAATAGGACAGGGCCGCAATCCGCCCGGGGTCCGCCCCGGCCTGTTCGAGCGCCTGCTCCAGGGCCGATCGCAGGCACTGCCAGAAGTCCTCCGTCGGCAGCTCGCGGCGCGGACCCTCGACCCGGGTCCTGACGGCCACGCGCCCGAGACCCTGGATCTCCAGGTTGCGGTCGAACAAGCCCACCTTGAAGTAGCTGGTGCCCAGGTCGATTCCCAGTAAGAGTGACATGCGCTGCCCTTTGCGGCCTTTACATTGGGTTGACGAACAGGGAGACCGGCTCGCCGCGGCCGGCCCCGCCGGGTTGTTTCACCCCGCCTGCTTTTGCATGGCGTCCAGCAGGGCCTGGGTCTTTTCCACCAGCAGTTTGCCGCTGTCGGTGGAGAACACCGAGGTCGAGGCCTCGTATCCCCCTTCGGCGGCCGCCTCCGCCGTGGTGACGTACCCGGCCATGGCCCCGTTGGCGCAGGTCATGACGAAGGCGCCGGGATTGCGGCGCCGGATATCCAGGGCGTATTCGATGAAGACTTCCCCCTGCCAGCCGACAAACTTCCAGGGGCCGACGCGCAGAATCTGCACTTCAGCCGGCATGCATTCTTTCAGCGCGGCCGCGAGACGGCCGTTGGCCCGGGACAGCGCGAGCGCATGGGTGGCCTCGGCGCCGAACAGGTCGCATTCCGTTGTGCGTACCACGGCGCGCGGCGTGCCGTCTTTTTGCTGCCGGGCAAATTTTTCGCGCACCTGTTGGACTTTGACGGCGGCCGCTTCGGCGTCCGGCAGCTCGCGCAGGGGATACTCGAAGGAGGTGCCCGTCACGTCCAGGTCGAGGTCCGTGCGAAATTCGACCTGGGCGATGGCCTCTTCGACGGCCTGTCCGAGAATGCGTCCCAGTCGCTCGGCTTCCTCGAAGGTCTGACCCTTCACGCAATAGCGCGGACTCTGGTTGCCGGCCGCGCCGTTGTGATGCAGAACGGGGATGTCCTTGCCGAAGACCTCCTTTTGCAGGTATTGGCGCGCCAGGCCGGGGAAGTCGGCGCTCACCAGCGTGGAATCTTCGTGCAGCACGGTCGGATGCATGGCGTACAACACCATGGCGGCGAGCGTTTCCCGGGTCTGCGCATCCCGGGCCAGCAAAACCGGCACCTCGGGATCGGAGGGCCCCTTGGGATCGCGGCGATTGGTCCCGATGCCTTCCACGCGGGCCATGGCCAGGCCGGCCTCGGCCGGACGCAGGTTCGCGGCGGCCTGTTCGGCGGCGGCCACGATTCCGTTTTCGAAACGTTTGAGATAGTTCGGGTCCGCGTCGGGTACCACGTCGCTGTAGCTGCCGGGCCCGCGATTCTGCACCACCGGGCCGGAATGGGTATGCGTGGCGGTGATCATGATGTTGGCGGCCGGCACGCCGGTGGCGGCCTCGATCCGCTGGCGCGCGCGCGCGGCCAGGTCCTTCGGCACATAAATGATGTCGTTGGAAACGAACAGGATACGCCGGTTCCCGTCGTCCAGCAGCAGTGCCGTGCTGTGCAAGGGATCGTGCACACCGGTGCTCCAGCGTTTCACGTGGGGATAGCCGTAGAGAAATTGAGAATCGATGGGGGTGATGTCGGCAAAGGCCGCACCGGCCTTGAGATGGTTTGACATGATGGTTTCCTTAGGATTGGTCTTTGATGAAAACGGTTTCGCCACCCACCCAGGTGCGCAAGGGCTGGAATTGTGCGTCCAGCAACACCAGGTCCGCGTCCCAGCCGACGGCAATGCGTCCCTTGCGCTCCGACAGGCCCAGTACGCGCGCGGGGTTGGAGGAGGCCATGCGCAAGGCCTGTGGCAGGGGAATGCGGGCCATCTCGACGGCGTTGCGCACCGCCAGGTTCAGGGTCAGCCCGCTGCCGGACAGACTTCCGGGCTTGCCCCGCTCGTCGATCGCGCGTGCCGGCGCCCCGGGATACTCGAAGATGACATCCTTGCGTCCGAAGGTGTGCCGTCCCGGCGCGGAGCCGGCTCCCACCATGGCGTCGGTGATCAGGCAGACGCGGTCGGGACCCTTGCATTGCAAGGCCATGCGCAGCGCCACCGGATCGACATGCACGCCATCGAGGATGAAGTCGACCGACACGCGCGGATCGGCCAGGATGGCCTCGACGGCCCCGCAGGGACGCACCCCCGGTTCGGTGACCGGCGGCGTCGGAAAGACATCGTAAAAATGCGTGGCATGCCGGGCGCCGGCTTCGATCGCGGCTTCGGTCTCGGCTACGGTGGCCTTGGTGTGGGTCATGAAGACCGGGGCGCCACGCCGTCGCATCAGGGGGATCAGCTTGTCGATGCCTTTGAAATCGGGCGCCACGCTGAACACGGCGGGGTAGGGATGGGCGGCATCCATCAGGGCCCGCACGCGGTCCGGGTCGGCGGCTCCCAACGCTTCGGGGGGCAGGGCGCCCGTCAGGGTCAGGAAGGGTCCCTCGAGATGAAACCCGAGCACCCGCGCTCCCGTCACGGCGGCCGCCTCGGCGAGCGTTTTAAGAAACGCGGAATCCTGGCCGGTGGGCCGGGGCGCCACCGTCGGCAACCATCCGGTCACCCCGTACCGCGGCAGGGTTGCCGCGATGGCCGCGAGCGGTTTGGGTCCTTCGTCGACCAGGTACTGATGCAATCCGTGAATGTGAAGATCGATGAAGCCGGGGGCCAGGAGATGGCCGCCGCCATCGATCGCCTCCGCGTCGGAAGGAATCGTGGATGCCTCCGGATGAATCGCCACAATGCGGCCCGCTTCCATCTCCAGGGATGCCGCTTCCAGCAGTTGATCGTCGCAGGCAATCCTGACGTTTTTGATGACCTTGGTTGCTGACATGTTTCTGCTTTCCTTTTGGGTGACATCGCCGGGCGAAGACACCGAACGGCCCACATTCAACATCGAACGCCTCAAGTTGGCAATCAAATTCAGCCCGGTGCGGCGAGCAGAGCTGGAGGCTGGAGGGTTGAGGGGTGAGGGGTGGGATAGGGGTGAGGGGTGAGGGTTGAGGGGTGAGGGTTGAGGTTTGAGGGTAGGGCGGCGAGGCCCTTCGCCGCCGCGCGCGGGTCCCCCGCGCGATCCCATCCCGATAGCGATCCCGACCCCCGACACTCCCACACCCCCTCACGGGCGAATCTGGCCGGTGCCTTGAACGATGTATTTATAGGTGGTCAGCTCTTCCAGCCCCATGGGGCCGCGAGCATGCAGCTTGTCGGTGCTGATGCCCATCTCGGCGCCCATGCCGAACTGGCCGCCGTCGGTGAACCGGGTCGAGGCGTTAACGTATACGCAGGACGAATCGACCGCGCGCGTGAACTGGCGCTCGGCGGTTCGGTCTCGGGTGACGATGCCGTCGGAGTGTCGCGAACCGTAGCGGTTGATATGCTCGACGGCCGCGGAAACATCCGGCACGATGCGCACGGCGAGAATCAGGTCGAGGTATTCCGTCGGCCAGTCTTCTTCCGTGGCCTCGCGAAACGCGGGCGACAATTGGCGCGCGGCCGGATCGCCCCGTAATTCCACGCCCCGGCGTTGGCACATCGCCACCAGCTTCGGAACAAAGTCGCGGGCGACCTCCTGGTGGATCAGAAGGGTTTCGATGGCATTGCAGACTCCCGGACGCTGGCATTTGGCGTTTTCCACGATGGCCAGGGCCTGTTCGAGGTCGGCCGTCGCGTCGACATACAGGTGGCAGACGCCCTTGTAGTGCTTGATGACCGGAACGCGGGCCTGGTCGACGACGGCGCGGATCAGCGATTCGCCGCCGCGGGGGATCGCCAGGTCCACCCGGTCGTCCATCCGCACCAGTTCCCGGACGGCGTCGCGGTCGGTGGTGGCGACGCACTGCACGGCGTGGGGCGGCATGCCGGCGGCGGCGCCGCCGTCGATCAGCGCGGCGGCGATGGCCTGGTTGGACCGCAGGGCTTCCTTGCCGCCGCGCAGAATCACGGCGTTGCCGGCCTTGAGACACAGGGCCGCCGCGTCCGCCGTGACGTTGGGACGCGATTCGTACACGATCGCAATGACCCCGATGGGAACACGGCGCTTGAGAATGACCAGCCCGTTGGGACGCCGGCGACGGCCAATGCAACGGCCCACGGGATCGGGCAGCGCCGCGATTTCTCGCAACCCCTGGATCATGCCGTCGATGCGCTCCGGCGTGAGCGTCAGGCGGTCCACCAGCGCGGGGGACAGTCCGGCTTTGCGCCCCTCTTCGACATCGAGGCGGTTGGCGTCCCCGAGGTCCTCGCGCCGGCGATCGATGGCGTCCGCCATCGCCTTGAGAATGGAATTTTTGCGCCGGGCGCCCAGGCCCACCATGGCGCGCGAGGCTTCCTGGGCGCGATCTCCCATGCGGTGGATTTCGTCGTGCAGATTCATCGTGGCATTCTCCCGCGTGAGACAAGGTTACAAGGGGCTGCTGACAATCAGGGTGCCCACGTTTTCGGCATTCATGATATCGGTCAGCGTGCCGGACTTGCGTCCGTTGGCGATGACCACGGCACATCCGGAACGGGTCGCCAGGCAGGCGGATTTGAGTTTGGAGTCCATGCCGCCTTTCGACAGGCCGTTGGTTCCGGGTTGCACCAGTTTAAAGACCTCCCGGTCGGGGTTTTCGATGCAGGTGATGCGGCGCCGGGCGCCCTTGCCGTTGGGACCCAACACGCCGTCGACCGTCGTCAGGATCACCAGCAAGTCGGCGCGAATCATCTTGACCACCAGGGCGGCCAGGTAGTCGTTGTCGCCGAAGGATAAGTCGGCCTTGATTTCTTCGTCGGCGACGGTGTCGTTTTCGTTGACGATCGGCACGACCCCGGCCCGGAGCAGATGCTCGAAGGTGCGGCGGGCATTGGCGCTGCGCACGCGATGACCGAAGTCGTCATGCGTCAGCAGCACCTGTCCCACCAGGATGTGGCTGGTTTCGAATAGCTTGGCGTAATGCGACATCATGCGCGTCTGGCCCACGGCGGCGCACATCTGCAGGTCCGACACCGTGGTGGGGCGTTCGCGGATTCCGAGGGCGGCCATGCCGGCGCCGACGGCGCCGGACGTCACCACCACCACTTCAATGCCCTTGCGGCGCAATTTGACGATCTGCGCGACCAGTCGGCGCATCTGGGCAAGGTCCGGGTGGCCGGTGCTGCGCGCCAGCACCCTGGTGCCGATTTTGATTACCACGCGTCGGGATTCCGGCAGGAATTGCCGGTGTTTTCGTTCGATTTTCATTGGATTCGTTTTAAACGGTTGCCGGTTCCATTTTCAGGACATGGCCAAAAGGGTATCCCATGCCCGCCGGGGCGGCAATCATTAATCCACTCGGTCCAGTCCGTTCGACAATCGCACCATCCAATCGACGTACAGGTGCGGTTCGAGCAGGTCCCGATGGTCGTTCAGCAGCCGCTGAATCCGCTGCTTCGTTTCCAGGAGCGCGGCCGGATCCTGTCGCTTGCGTGCCTGCCAGGCGTTGTCGGCCAGGGCGACGTAGTCGAGCCAGAGCCGGTAACGCCGTCCCGGAAGCCCTGGAACCGCCGCAAAAACCCCGCGGGCGGTTTCGAGCACCGTCTCGGGTAGCGCGGGACGGCCGGGAGTGTCGAGCGCCGCAAGGATGGCATGCAACTCGGCCATGACGCCCTCGCCCCGGTCGCCCAGGGTGTCCAGGTAGTATTGCCGTTCGAGCGCGCTCGCGTTCCGGTCCGGCTCCCATAGAAGCGCGGAGAGCACCGAGGCGAAGCGGGCGTCCGGCCAGAGTCCCGGCAGCGGCCAGGAACAGTCGTAGAATGCGCCCATGCCCTCCTGCCGGAACCGCCGGATTTCATCGGCCACCAGCTCCAGGTCGCGCTGGTACAGGTAGCGCGACAGGTCGCTGGCCCCGGTGTGGTCCACAAACGCCAGTTGATAATAGGCGAAGACCCCCAGGCCGGAACGGCAGTCGCGCCAGGCGGGAAGCCATCGGTCCCAGAGGCGACCGTATTCGCGGTCGTCCACCGGATTGATCGGCTGGGGCTGCGGCCAGTGGCGTCCCAGCCGCCAGTCCTCGTCCGGCAGGCCGGGATCGTAAAAGCGGTGACGGTAGCGTCGCAGGTAGGGGCAGAACAGGGTGTAGATGCGCGGATCGTCCTCCAGCGGCCGTTCGGGCGGCGTCAGGAGGTTGGCATAGGCCAGGATTTCGATCGGGACGGGGTGTTGCGCCTGCTCCAGGATCTCGCGCGCCAGCGCGTGCATCCATCGGTAGGGCGTGTCGCAGGCGCATTGCGGGCATTCACACCAATTGTTGGCGCCGTCGTGGGGCCATAGCGAAAAGGCGTCGATGCCGGGGTTGGCGTCGATGAAGGCGGCGATTTGCCGGGCCAGGAAGGAACGGGTGGCGGGGTTGCCGTAACAGGGCTGAGTCGGCAGCCGGCTGACCTGTCCGGGCATTTCCGGGTAGCCGGTGATGGTCCGCAGGCAGCGCCGTCCCTGCCGCTGTCCGAAATATTCCGGATGGGTTTCGAACAACCGTTCCGGCAGGAACTGGTTGACGGCATGGGCGCCGAGGACCAGTCGCACGGCATGGCGCCGGGCCAGCGCCAGGATGGCCGCGCGATCGTTTCTGGCCGCCCAGTGTTCCGCGTTGAACAGCAGCAGGTTCCAGCCATTGCGCAGCATCCAGCGCATCAAGCGCTCGATGAACGGCAGGTCCCAGCGCGCCAGGGCGCCCTCGAAGCCACGCCAGGGGACGGCGGGCCGCACCACGCCGGGCGGTAGCTCCAGGGGAGGCAAATCGGCCAGGCCTTCGTTTTCGGGTGCGATCCATGGCCAGGCACAGCCCCCATGCGCCCTGAGCCAGCGGTAAAAGCCATACAGGGCGCCCTCCGGTCCGGCCCCGTGAATTACGGGCGCGGAGGCATCGGCGGCGATCCGATAGCTCTGGCGCTCGCGCTCCCGGCGCCAGCGGGCTTCAACCTCCACCGGCGGCCGGGCTTCAAGGTTGGGGGTCGACGGGGCGGAACGTTTCGCCGCCGGGGCCTCGCCATGGTTCCAGACCGTCAGCCGGAGGGGACGCCGCGCCGCGGGCAGCCGACGCAAGTCCTGCCGCAACAGCGCCGCCTGCTCGGGCGGCACATTGGTGATCAATTCGGGCAGGCGGTTCATATTCTTCCGGCTCCTTTCCCATCGGTTCATAGCATGTCTCCGGTTCGGAGAACCAGCACATTTTAAACGCCGCGCGCCGCGCGGCGTGAGGGTTGAGG
>CAZIUM010000021.1:10939-23172 GCA_964542285.1 uncultured Lentisphaerales bacterium | reverse complement strand
TTTTGGTGGCACGGACTCTTCAAAATGTTACCTTTTGATCGTTCAGGCGATTGGCAGCAAAGAACTCTGACATCCGACATCCACAAATTTATCGATCCATTGTTCTCTCCGGCCAGATTTCTGTCCTTCACATGAGATCCGTTCGGATTCGAAGTTCCTGGAAAGGGAGCGAGATGCAACCAAAACCGGTATTGGCGATCGACGAGTACCGTGATCGTGTCCTGGGCTGTTGGGCCGGCAAAAACATCGGTGGCACGCTGGGGGCTCCCTTCGAGGGGCGCAAGCAAACCCTGCAGTTGTCCTTTTTCGAGCCGGTGCCGAGCGAACCCCTGCCCAACGACGACCTGGATTTGCAAATCGTCTGGCTGCGGATGCTGGAGGACATTGGAATCCGTCGTCCCACCCTGTCCGATTTCGCGCGCCACTGGCTGCGTTACCTCTCCGACTGGCCGCCGGACGAATACGGGTTCTGCCTGCGCAACCTCGACCGCGGGCTGCGCCCGCCGATTTCCGGGGTCTTCCAGAATCGCGACATTGATTGTATGGGCGCGCCCATCCGCGGCGAAATCTGGGCCTGCATGGCCCCGGCCGATCCCCAACGCGCCGCCGCCCTGGCGTCGCGTGACGCCATGCTGGACCACGCCGGCGGCGAGGGCGTTAACGGCGAAATGTTCTGGGCGGCCGTACAGAGCGCGGCGTTTGTTTAACGCGATCCCATGGCGCTGATCGAAATCGGGTTACGGATGATCCCACTCTCGTCCGACGTCGCCCGCGCCATTCGCGAAGTGGTTTTCTGCCGGCGCCACGGGTTCGACTGGGGCGAAGCCCGCCATCGCATGGCCGTGCTGTTCAGCAACCCGACGCTTGGAGGCCGCCCATTGGGTGGGGGCACCGGCTGTGCCCACCCCTGCCTGGCCGCGCCCAACCACGGCTTTACCGTCATCGGATGGCTCTATGGACGTGATTTCGGCGACTGCCTCTGCAAGGCGGTCAACCGCGGCTACGATACCGATTGCACCGGCGCGACCCTGGGGGCGCTGCTGGGCATTCTGCATGGCGCCGCCAACCTGCCCGAACGCTGGCGCGCACCGGTTGGAGACGGCATCGTAATGAGCCCCCAGACGTCCGAGTGCGGCGCGCCGAAGGACTTGCATGCCCTGACCAACCGGGTGGTCCGCCTGGCCGGGAACTGGTTCGAAGCGGGACTGACTACGGTGGCGCTGGGCCGGGAGCGGACGACTTCCGCCAGCGACCGATCGCGTCTCTCGCGCAACCGCGAAGCGCTCGAAATCCTGCGCGGCGACGATTTGCACAGCGCCGTGGAGTCCATCGACGACCTCGACATTGTCCTGCATTACGAAGGTGAACCGGTGCTGCATCCGCAACTCGACAAGGAAATCGCAGTCGAGGTCCGATGTCGTGGAAAACCGCTTCCCAGTCCGCGCATTGTCATCGACGGTTCTGTCGGCTGGCAGGTTGAGCCGATGGAGAACAATCGATTTCGTCTGCGGGCCGACAGGGTGTCGGATCGCATGCCGTTCAGGGTCTCGGTCCATACCGGAGAGCGTGAGGCCGAAGCCGGCTTCATGATGTTGGGACCTTCCGAAGCCGAATGGCCCAACATGTTCTGGGGCGTGGGACGCGATCCGCAGACCCGCAAACGCATCCGGGAGGATCATGCTCTGCCGCCAGACCCGCGCGACTGGCCCGGGATTTCCCAACGCCGCTCGGCGACATCCTGAGTTTTTTCACAACGACATGGAGAGCTTTGCGTGAACAGGTTGCCTACGGTTCACTTTGTCACCCTCCTTCTTTCGTCTTTCGTCGCGGCTTTTTCCCTGCCGGCCGCCGACCCCGAAGGTTTCGATCCCGTGTTGGAGGCCGCGCTGGAAGCCGCCGGCGAGGAGAAGGCCACCCCCGTGGACATGGCGGAGAACGGGATGGCATCCCGCCGCGGCACGGTCGAGTACGAGACCGGGGCTCAAGCTGCGTTGCGCGTCTTGAATGAAGGCAACGCGGTCATTGCCGTCGGGAAGGAGGCTTCCCCGGCGTTGCGCGCGCTGGCAAAATCCCTGGCGGCACGCAGCGGTCAGTCGGGACCGGTGGACGCCACCCTTTTCGTCACCGCCGACCCGCATCGCGCGCAACGGCGCTGGGGCCTCCGTGGCTGGGTGGCCGGCAAGACGCTGGTGGCTCTGGGAACGGCGGCGGATAATTCCCTGGTGCGAGAGCCGTTTTTTCGGGACAACCGCTGCCGTCCCAATCCGCTCTGGCCGGGCGACATGCCGGACGGGGAAATCCGGGTGACCCATCCTCACGCCCTGCCGATGAAACCCTGGTTGGGGCGTCCTTTCGTCTGGATCGGGGGACACGATGAAGCCTTGGTGCGAGTCGCAGGCGCATCCCTGCTGACGCTGCTGCCGGTTACGCCGCCCGAACCGGATGCGCTGATGGCCTGGTTTGTAGGCATCGAGGAAACGACATTGCCTGAAGAAACCAATTGCGACCCCGCCCGTCAGGAAGCGTTTCTGTCGGGGGCTCGCAACGAATGGCGCTGGCTTAAACTGGTTGTACGACCTGCCGCCTCGGTTGTCCGGTTGACGCTGCGGGTTACGGCGGACGACAAAACGGCGCCCTGGAGCCTGTACCGCCTGCTGCGTCGGGGGCCGGGAGATACGGGACTCGACGATGTGCTGTGGCCTTCGGAAGTCGTGCCGGGCGCCCCGATGACGGTGACCAACCTGCCCGCGAACCGGACCACTCTGTTCGTGTTGGAACAGAGAATCGCAACCGATGCGCCGGACGGGAAACAGACCTTCCGGGTGCATCTCGAAACCGACGATCATGTCCGCTCGCTGTCGTTCGGTCTCGAGGTGTTCGATTTCGCCATTCCCGAAAGGATGCCGGTGCCGGTCCATTTCTATGGCAGCACGCACGATTATTCGCTGCGGCGTTTTTTCGGAGCGGACAACGACGAGCAATACGACCGGGCGCTGCGCAGCATGGCGAGGCAATTCGGCAAGTTTGGCGCCACCGTCATGCCGAGCCTCGATTATGTCGGCATGGTACGCTGGATCATGGGGCGTGACGGCCAATTTCATTTCGATTACGAACCGATGGAACGGTTTATCCGCGCCATGGAGTCGGAAGGCGTAGGCGGCCCCTATATTGTATCCGTGCGGCTGGATCGTCCGCGTCGCACCGTGCTCGGCGGTGCCTGGGGACGTTCGGAGGTTTACGATGCCGACGGCACGCACTACGAGCTGCGTGCGGTGCGGGGCGCGGAAGGGGAAATCATGGGTCGGGCTGGCGCCTGGCAGCATTGGCGCCGCAAGATCAGTGATCTGCAGAACGATCCCAGGCCCTGGTTGCGGGACCTGCGCGATCATATGGAGCGCCAGGGACGGCTGGAGGAAACCTACATTTATTACGGCGACGAACCAGACGACACCGCCGAGTGGATGGCGCGACAGAAACCGGTGCTGGAAACCGGATTAAAACCCTTTTCCTCTTTCAACCGGACGACACCGGACGATCTGTCTCCGTTGCTCGGTAAAATCGATCCGTTGGTGCTGCTGTATCTGCGCGGCCACCACAACCGCTGGCAGGAACTGGCCGTCAAACGGCGCGCGTTGGGCGAACGGGTCTGGTGGTACCACTGCCTGGGGCTGGTGGCGGCCCACAATACCTTTGCCGCCGCCCGGTCCTTCGCCTGGGAATCCTGGCGTTTTGGTGTCGACGGGATCGGGTTCTGGAGTCCCTTCTCGCCCTATACCGTGGCATACCGCGCGAACAACAATCCCGAGGCGTCCGTCGTGCCGATTGAAGCCATCCCGTGGCACCAGTTCGTGAATTTGGCCATGGCTTTCTACAACGACCTTGAAACCCATGCCCTGCTGGGATCGCGGCGACTGGCGGTGGTGGCAACCGGATGGTCGGATTACCGGTATTTATGGAAACTGGCGCGCCTGACCGCCATGCATCCGGAAGGGTCGCCGGCCCGGCAGGTGGGGGAAGCCGCACTCGAACGGGCCTACCGGCTGGCCGTCGGCGATTCGGCCCGCGGCCCGGCCTGGGAGCATCCGGGCGACGGCGGATTGCGGGCCCTGTATCCTTCCTCGGACCATGCCTTCGGCTCCTACGGGTTGCGCTATACGATCGGGGACGGCGAACGCGACTTCGCCGCTGCCCGCCGCCTGCTGGCGCAAGCCATCGTCACCCTGCAAGACGAAGCGCTGTAAGCTTCTCCTGCACCGGCAAACTCTGGTATCATGAAATGCATGTCAACGGACATCATTATTCGCGGCGCGCGCGAGCACAATCTCAAAAACATCGACATCCGCATCCCGCGCAACAGCCTGACCGTCATCACGGGCTTGAGCGGTTCGGGCAAGTCTTCCCTGGCGTTCGACACCCTCTATGCCGAGGGTCAACGTCGCTACGTGGAAAGCCTTTCGGCCTACGCGCGCCAGTTCCTGGGACAGTTGCAGAAACCGGAAGTGGAACAGATCGAAGGGCTGTCGCCCGCCATCGCCATCGAGCAGCGCAGCGCGGGAAACAACCCGCGTTCGGTGGTGGCGACCGCCACGGAAATCCATGATTACCTGCGCCTGCTCTACGGCAACATCGGGCAGGCCCATTGCCCAAAATGCGGCCGGCCGGTCGAACGCCAGAGTGCCGAACAGATTGTCGACCGTTTAATCCGCCTGGAAGAGGGCACCCGCATGACCTTGATGGCGCCGCTGGCCAAGGGGCGCAAGGGCGGACACCTGGATCTGTTCGAAAGCCTGCGACGCGAGGGCTTCGCCCGTGTGCGCGTCAACGGGACCCTTTACCCGCTTGACGATCTGCCCAAGCTGGATCGCCGGCGCGCCCACACGATCGAGGTGGTGGTGGACCGGCTGGTGGCCGGCCAGGGGAATCGCACCCGGCTGACGGACTCTGTCGAGCTGGCGCTCAAGCGCGGCGACGGCCTGGCCATCGTTCTGTGCCAGGATGCCGCCAACCATGAAACGGAAATCGTTTGTTCCGAACGTAACGCCTGCACCGCCTGCTCCCTCAGCTTCGAGGAACTCCAGCCGCGCAGCTTCTCCTTCAACAGCCCGCACGGCGCCTGTCCGGCCTGTGCCGGACTGGGCACGCAACTGATTTTCGACGAGGATCTGGTCGTGCCGGACAAGTCGCTGTCGCTGGCGGACGGCGCGGTGCAGGCCTGGCGGCGCGGCGGGCGACGCATGATCCTCTACTACCGCCACCTGCTCAAGGCCGTGGCGGCGTATTACGACATCGACATGGACCTGCCCTACGAACGGTTGCCGGAATCCTTTCGCCGGGTGCTGATGCATGGCACGGGAGAGGAACCCATCGAACTGCGTTACTGGATGCGCGGCGCCACGCGCACCTATCGCAAGCCCTTCGAGGGCGTGCTTCCGTCGTTGCAGCGGCGCTATCACGAAACGGAAATCGACGACGTACGCGAACGACTGCAGCAATACATGACCCGACGCCGCTGCGAAGTCTGCAACGGCGGTCGCCTGCGTCCCGAGGCGCGTGCCTGCACCGTGGGCGGACGCACCATTGTCGAGGTCATGGGCATGACCATCCGGGACGCCGATCGGTTCATGGCAACATTAAAGCCAAGCCCCCAGGAAATCGACATCGTCGGGGAGGTTCTCAAGGAAATTCGGCGCCGGTTGCGGTTCCTGGTGGATGTGGGGCTGGATTACCTGACGCTCGACCGGGAAAGCGGGACGCTTTCGGGCGGAGAGATGCAGCGCATCCGGCTGGCCACGCAGATCGGTTCGGGACTGGTGGGCGTGTTGTATGTGCTGGATGAGCCGACCATCGGACTGCACGCCCGCGACAATGAACGGCTGATCGCCATGCTGCGCAAGCTGCAACGCCGCGGCAACACGGTCGTCGTGGTGGAACACGACGAAGCCATGATCCGCGAGGCCGACTACGTGATCGACCTGGGACCTCGCGCCGGGCGTCACGGCGGGGAAGTGATTTACCAGGGCCCGCCCGCCAAACTCGAAACCGTGGAACGCTCGTTGACGGCCGCCTACCTGACGGGGCGCGAGAGAATTGGAGCCACGGGCCGGCGCCAATCGCCCGGAGAGCTCTGGCTGACCGTCAAGGGCGCCTCCGAACACAATCTGCGGGACCTCGACGTGTCCATCCCTTTGGGATGTTTTGTCTGTGTCACGGGCGTCTCCGGTTCGGGGAAAAGCACCCTGGTCGACGAAATTCTGCGCAAACATCTGTCGCGCGTGTTTTTTCGCGCCAAGGACCGACCGGGCACCTTCCGTGAGATCACGGGGGTCGAACACCTCGACAAGGTGATCGAAATCGACCAGAGTCCCATCGGACGGACCCCACGCAGCAATCCCGCCACCTACACCGGAGCCTTCACGCCGTTGCGAGCCCTCTACGCCGCCACCCCTGCCGCCAAGATGCGCGGCTACGGCCCCGGGCGGTTCAGTTTCAACGTCAAGGGCGGACGCTGCGAAGCCTGCCGGGGAGACGGACTGCTGCGCATGGAAATGAACTTCCTGCCCGATGTGTACGTTACCTGCGAACAATGTGGCGGCCGACGCTACAACCGCGAGACGTTGCAGATCAAGTACGGCGGCATCGACATCTCCGAAGCCCTGGCTCTGACGGTGGAGGAGGCGTTGGAGCGCTTCCAGGCCGTTCCGGCGCTGGAACGCAAGTTGCGGATGTTGTCGGACGTGGGGCTGGGCTATTTGCAGCTTGGCCAGGCGGCCACGACCCTTT
Source organism: uncultured Lentisphaerales bacterium (assembly GCA_964542285.1). GTDB lineage: Bacteria > Verrucomicrobiota > Kiritimatiellia > RFP12 > JAAYLN01 > CAZIUM01. Next base: position 16,392 of record CAZIUM010000021.1, on the reverse strand, counting down.
CGGGGGGCGAGGCGCAACGCATCAAGCTGGCGGCGGAGCTCAGCCGCAAATCCACGGGACGCACCCTGTTCCTGCTGGACGAACCGACCACGGGGCTGCATTTCGCCGATGTGCACAAGTTGCTGGACGTGCTGATCAAACTGCGCGATGCCGGCAACAGCGTACTGGTCATCGAGCATAATCTGGACGTAATTCGCTGCTCCGATTACATTATCGATCTTGGCCCCGGCGGCGGCGATGCCGGGGGACGATTGGTGGCAGCCGGAACGCCGGAGGCGATCGCGGCCTGCAAGGAATCGCACACGGGGCGGTTTCTGAGGTACATGCCGCCATGCGACAACGAAACGGCAGCATTATGACTCCCATGCGACAAGCAGACAGAACCAGGGGGCCGACCTCCACAGCCGTCCGAAGGCGTGCGGTTTGGGCGGCCTGGTTGCTGGTGGCGTTGTGCCCGTCGGCCAGGGCCGACGAACTGCTGGCGGCGCGGGCGGCCCTGTCGGATGGCCTGTACAAGGTGGCGCAACGCCAGTTGGAACGTCATCTCGAGAAATACAGCGAAAGCCCGGGACACAGTGTCCCGGCCCTGCTGCTCTTGTGCCGGACGCTGGATGCCCAGGGACGCTCCGCCGAGGTGTTGCAAGCGCTGGATGCGCGTCCCGCCGTCGTGGCGGCCGGCCGGGCCGGGGGCGGTTTCGATTTTTGGCGCGCCAAGGCCTTGCTGGAACAGAATCGTCCGCTCGAGGCGCTGGCGGTGATCGAAGCTCGCGATCCGGATCGGCTGGAACCGATTCATGCCGACGGGCTCCGGCGCCTGGCGGGAAGAGCCCAAGTGTCTTTGGGAAAGATCGATGCGGCCCGTAAGAGTTTCGCCGCCCTGGACAAGGCAAGCACCAACCTTGCCACTCGTTCGTTGAATCTGTTGGAATGGGCGCGGGCAGAATTGCTGGCGAATCGCCCGGAGACGGCCCTGGGTCTGCTGCGTCGCCAGGTCGGGGAAATCCCCCTCCAGGCGCACCGGGGCGCCTACGAGGAAGGACTCCAACTGCAGGCGGAGTTGTTGCTGACGCAGGGACATACCAACGCGGCGCATGAGCTGCTGTTGAGCCAGGCCACCAACGGGCTGTTTACCGCGCGCCATCGCGCAACGGCCTGGGTAACCCTGGCGGAACTCGCCGCGGCCCGGGGACGGGAACAGGAATTGCGCCAAGCCGGCCCGCGGGCCTTGGAACTTCCGTTGACCCCCGATGAATCCTGGCGACTGGGCATGCGATTTGCACGGGCCCAATTACGACTGACGGGCCAGTTGTCGTCCGGAGCCTCCCGCCTGAAACAATTGATTCGCGCCCGGCCGGGCGCCCCCGAATCGGCCGCGGCGCAGGTGGAGATGGCACGGGCCTGGCTGACGGCGGGATCGAACCGCCAGGCCGTGGTCGAGTTCCGCCTGTACCTGGAAACCTACGACGATCCGGCATGGCGCCCCATGGCCCTGGCAGGACTGGGCACGGGGCTCTTCCGTATGGGGAACCATCTGGAGGCGGCCACCACCTTTCGCAAGGCGGCTGAGGTCTATGACGAAAACGATCCCATGCGAGCCGAATGTCTGCTGCAAGCCGGCAATGCCCTGCACGCTGCAGAACATTACGAGAACGCCTCCGAACTTTTCCGTCGGGTTGCCCAGCTCGGCACCGATGCCATTCATCGCCAGGCCGCCTTCCTTCAAGCCGACGCCCTCGAACGGTTCGGGTCCTTCGAGGCCGCGGAACGGGCATTCGCCGCCTTGGCCGAATCCATGGACGCGAACGAGGCTTCCACCGCACGGCTGCGACTGGCGGCTTTGCGCGAACGACGCCTTGCAATCGAGGAAGCCACGGACGTCTACAATCAAGTCATCGACACCACCACCAACCGCATTCACCGGGCGCAGGCGTTTCTCGGGCGCGGTCGCTTGCATCACCGAGCCTACCGGTTCGAAGCCGCCATCGAAGATTTTGTCCAGGCCGGCAATCTCCATTCCAATGTGGCGGCCGAAGCCGAATATCATCGTGTCATGTCGATGTACGGCGCAGGACGCGATGAAGATGCATGGCAACTGGCGCAACAGTTTGCGAACCGGCATCCCCGGGCGCCCCAACAAGCGGACGTCGCCCTGTGGATGGCCAAGTTCAGCTACAATCGCCACGATTTCGCCGACGCACAACAGCGCTTCATCGCCTTTGCCGAGCGCTGGCCTACCAACGAATGGGCGGACGAATCGCTTCTGTGGGCCGGACGGGCCGCCTTCCGGCGTTCCGAATTCCCTGCCGCGATCGAAACCATGGCCCGGCTGGTACAGGACTTTCCGCACAGCCCGTTGCTGGCGGAAGCCCGTTTTGTTCAAGCCGATGCGCTCGACGAACTGGCCCGCTTCGAAGAAGCCATCATGGTGCTGGAGGAAATCGTCAACCGCTACCCCGAAAGCGAATGGGTCACGCCCGCCTGGATTCGCAAAGGCGACTGTCTGCTGGCCCTGGGATCGGAAACCGTCGATCGCTATGAACAGGCACTGCAAGCCTATGCCGTCGCCGCGGCACGCCCCGACGTGACACCCGAACAAGTTTATCAGACCAAGTACAAAACCGCGCGATGCCTCGAAAAACTGCGACGGAAAGACGAGGCTCTGGAAACCTATTATGAACTGATTGTGCATTTCCGGCGCGAACGCGTCGCCGGCGTCTGGCACAGCCTTGCCACCCAGACTTGGTTTGCCAGGGCCGCCGCGCGTGCCGCCGATTTGCTGGAGGCCCAGGGAGAGCGGTCCGCCGCCATCCGTGTGTTGCGGCATGTTGTTCAGACGGGCGCTCCGGGAATGGAGGATGCCCGTGCGCGGATCGAACGCTTGCGCACCGCGGGCGTGGATACCCCACGGACCGAACCTTCAAGCGCGGATCGAATGACAGCGGAGGAACCATGATCGGCAGAGAAATACTTTCGGAAGGCGGCCCCATGTTCTGGATCATTATCGCCTGTGGACTGGTGGCGCTGGCGGTTTTCCTGGAACGCATGCTGCACCTGAGGCGCGCGCGTATTCGCTATGGAGATTTTCTCGAAGGCGTTTTCAACCTGCTTGACAAGGGCAACAAGGTCGATGAAGCGCTGGCGCTCTGCGATGAAGCTCCGGGACCGGTGGTGCGCCTGATGCGCACCGCGATTCTTTATCGCGATGCGCCCGACGATACGCTGCGGACCTCCATCGATCACACCGGGCGCTCCGAAATTTCGCGCATGGAACGACGCCTGGCGATCCTGGCGACCATCGTCCAGATCGCGCCGTTGATGGGCTTGCTGGGCGGATTTCTGGGTGTGCTCGAGACGGTGCTGATCATGCGTCAGCAGTCGCCACTGGTGCAGTCCGTCGATCTTTCGGGGGGCTTGACTCGCGCCTTGATCGCGGGTTCCGCCGGACTCATGGTGGCCATTCCATCCTATGCCATGTTCAATTTGCTGGTGATCCGCATCGATCGCATCGTGCTCGACATGGAGCAGGCCGCCGGGGAGATCATGGCCTTTATGGGACGCTGGCGCGGAGCCGTGCTCGAAACCAACGCGTCATCAGGACAAGGGAAGCATGCATAAGTTGACGGCACAATGGGGCAAGTGGACGTCGGACGGGTTGCGAACGCGCTTTCGTCCGCGCAGCCGCATTGCGCAGCCTTTCCTGCAGATCGTCCCCTGGCTGAATTTCGGGTTGGTTCTGATGTTGTTGTTTGTGCTGTCCGGGCGTCTGACTCTGCAACCGGGCGTGGTGTTCGAATTGCCACGCACGGTCTTTCGTGAAGGGATGCAACGCGGCCCCAGCATCGTCATGATCCGGGTTCAGCGCTCCGAAGGTCCGCAAACCCTGGTGTTCTTCGACGATGTTCGTTACCAGCTTGACCTTTCCGAACAAAACGAGCAACTGCGGGCGGAACTCGCGCGCGCCGCGCTGCGTCCCGAGGGACGCCAACTGTTGTTGTTGGCTGACACGACGGTCCCACACGGCGATGTGATCTCGCTGGTCGATCTGGCGCGGGAGGTCGGAATCCGCCGTGTCAATGTCTCCGTAAGACCCGAATAGCGCAACCCCGTGAAACGTCGCACAACATCTCAGGAGTTTCCACCGTCGCATTTCAGTTACCATCGTGAAAGGCTGGGAGAATGGGCCATGGCGATGGTATTGTTATTGGGACTGGGTTTCTGGCGCCTCTGGCCTCGTGGCCCTTACCGGATGGTTCCCGAGCAACGTCTTCCGGAACCGGGAGCGGCCTATGTGCGCGTGTCGCCGACGGGCAGTCCCCTGGTGCCGCGCCCCGCCCGTTTTGCGCAAGGAGATGGCGCTTCGGGCGAAGCCGGTTTGCCTCTGACTCCGCAACTGCCGCCTCCTGAAACGCTTCCTCCTCCGGCCTACAGACCGCCCACGGTGCCCGAGTACGCTGCGAATTTCGACGCCCGATTGCCGGACCTTCCCCCCATGCTACCGGAAGCAGCGACCCCCTTCGACACGCAACCGGCCGGTCCCCCGCGCGGCATGGAACTTTCCGCCACGCTCCGGGAAGTGGGCTTTGTCTTCGAGCCGCCTCCCGATGCGCTGATGGCCCATGGACGGTTCAAATTCCGACTTTACCTGTCCCCCGACGGCCGCGTGGCGCATCTGCTGGAAGAAGAGGGAGCGGAAGGCCCCGCCCGGCTCGCCTGGCGCCAGGCTCTGCTGCGCGGACGGGGACGGACCAACGCCACCGGCACCGTCACGGTAGAGTGGTTGCCTTGAACGACGGCCCGTTACCACACAAGGGTGCAGGTGCGATCGTCGATCAGTCCGAATTCGTCGGCGTACTTGAGATACAGGATAATATGCCGGTACCACATGGCGAACCAGCTCAGGAACTGATCGTCGAGCTGGGGGGCGCCACTTAGAATCAACTTCAGCCCGTTGCGTCCCAATTCGATGTATTTGCGGTCGCCGGTCAGTTCGTACCAGCGCGCCAGCACCGTCAGGTCCGCCACCTTGATGGGCCAGTTGCGAAACACCACGTACCCCCAGTCGTCGGGGTCTTTCAGTCGCTCGATGACCGGGCGGGTGATGTCCTTCCAAAGCTGGAGCACACGTTTTTCGCCGGTGGCGGTCCATACATCCCAGATGCCGTTGAAGCTCATGGTGAGCATGTAGGCGCTGTAGATTCCGCTGCCGAGGGGACTTTCCCAGCAAACGCGGCCATGCTCCTTCTGGATGGCCAGCAGGTCGTCGATCACCGCCAGGGCGGCCTCGCGATAACGTGGTTCGTGGGTGACCTCGTACAAGGCGGATAGCGACAGCAGGGGCCAGGCGGTTTCGCGACCGCTGCCGCGCATGGCGTACTTGCGGGGGCCGGTGATCCACCAGCACAGGCAGTCCCCGATCCGTTGGCTGATGCGCAGGGCTTCCTCGTCGCCGGTGG
>CAZIUM010000021.1:0-10839 GCA_964542285.1 uncultured Lentisphaerales bacterium | reverse complement strand
CACAGGCAGTCCCCGATCCGTTGGCTGATGCGCAGGGCTTCCTCGTCGCCGGTGGCAAGGTAGAAATACAACAATCCCTGGCACCACTGATGCGAGGTATAGACTTCGCCGCGGACATGGTCTTCGCTGTGCGGGCAGGTGGCGCCATGGCGGGCTGGATCGGCCGAATGGTCGATGTAGTCGATGTCCATGATGTGCCGTGCCATGGGCACGCTGCCCACCGCGCCGCCGCGCCGCCAAGCGTCGATCATGGTGCAATAGAGGTAGTCCTCTTCGTTGTTGATAAACTGCCAGACATGTTGCTGCGGCAGGTTGCCGCGATGTCCATACTCGTCGCCATAATCGCGCCAACCGATCGCCCGCGGCCAGAGGCGTCCGTTCATCGCCATCTTGAAAAGGTCGATCTTGGACTCCAGCATCACGTACTTGTTGGGCAGGAAAGGCATGACCCGGTGCATGTCGGCGAATTGCGCGGCGCGATAGGCTTCCGCTCCGGGAGATACGACGCCGGGGTAGGAGAGGTTGGCGCTTTCGTGGAACAAGTCCAGGGGCGGCAGCGAATCGTCGTGAAAGTTCAGCAGCAGGTCGCGACTCTTGCCCATGCCTTCGCCAAAGACGTAGCCTTCGTCGTTGTCCGGCAGGAAGCCGATCGTGAACCGGTTGTGTTCGCTGCCGAGATGGAACGGACAGTCCGCCTCGGCGTTCAGGAATTTCAGCAACAGTCCGCCGACTCCGGGTTCGTGCAGGTCCAGGAGGGGCGCGCAGCGGCGCCGGTCGCCTCCCATGGCCCGATGGGGATTGCGTTCGTGGATGGATTCGCAGATTTCATCGTCGCGTTCCCGCAGGCTGTCGCCGTTGCGAATCAGGGTAAAGGGGCCGCGCCAGGCCTGCTGGCGTTCCTGGGCGGGATAGCTGTACTTGCTGGGCTTGAAGGGTACGGGCCAGACATCGGTGTCGAGATCGACCCGTTCGGGACATTCCAGGGGTTTCTGGGCGGAGTGAAGTCCATGCGAAAGGTGCAAAATGCGGCGTTGGGCTTGGGCCGACAGGTTCAGTCCGCCCTCCAACCAACAGCGCTGGAAAACACGGCCTTCGCGTCCGTCGTGACGATTGCGCAAGTGATGCTGCATCATCACCTGCGAGCCGCCGGACGAGAAATGAAACCGCAGGGTGTAGTCCATAAAGCGTCGGTCGCCGCGGCCGTGATTCCCGTCCATCCGCACGATTACGCGGTGCGGTCCCTGTTCCTCCAGCGAGAGGCGGTATTCGCCTTCGCTGGCGCGCCAGGTGAACCCCAACGCGTCGGTTACGCACAGGTCGCCGGTCTGGTTCCGCAACCAGTCCCTCTGGCCGAACCGTATCGCGCGGCCGAGGTTGAAGGCACGCGAATCGAACGACCATTGCAGGCGTCCGGTATCGACGGTCAGACTGGTCTTTCCGCGCCGTACGCGCATCGTGGCGCCCCGGGGGGGGGACGCCATCCTGTCGCTTCGCGTTTGCAGGACGAATTTGCGTCCGGTTCGCGGCGGCAGGATGGCGGCGGCGTAATCGAGCAGGGCAAAGCGGGCACTGCCGTCCTCCCAGGTGGAAAGAACGCGCCACTGCGCGCCGCAATCCCGGTTCTGCTCGTCGACCAGCGCCAATTCTCTTGCGGGGTTCCTGATGGAACCCCGGGGCAGGGGGATGCTGCAGCGCAAGGGCAATCCATGCAAAGGGAATCCCCAAGGATTGTGGAGTGCCAAGGGAATTTCGATGCGGGTCTGCTTCGTGTTCATGGGGGATAGCAATAGCCAAATCGGGATCGGTTGGCCAGCAATAAACATGTGCGATGGGGGGGCGATATGCTAAATTGTCTACATTTGCCGAAGGACCGCGAGGCGGTTCCGGCCAGGGAGGCATCATGGAAGCAAAAAGCACCGCATACCGGCGCGACCGACGCGTGGCCATGTCCGCGGAAGGACTGCGCGAAGATTACCAATGGCATTTACGCTACACGCTGGCCAAGGACCAGTTTACCGCGACCGACCGCGACCGCTACGAGGCCCTGGCGCGCGCGGTGCGCGACCGCATGTTCGAACGTTGGATCGTGACCCAGCAGACCCACCACCAGCGCAATGTCAAACGCGTGTATTATCTCTCGCTGGAATTTCTGATCGGGCGGCTTCTGGGCAACAACGTCATCAACCTGCAAATGGAAGACCTCTGCCGCGAGGCCATGTCGACGCTGGACCTGGACTGGAACGCGTTGCGCGACTATGAGGTGGACGCCGGACTGGGCAACGGCGGCCTGGGACGCCTGGCGGCCTGTTTCCTGGATTCGATGGCGACGATCGGCCTGCCGGCCATCGGCTATGGCCTGCGGTACGACTACGGCATCTTCAAGCAGCAGATTGTCGAAGGCGCCCAGGTCGAGGAACCGGACCACTGGCTGGAACAGGGCTATGTTTGGGAAATCGCCCGCCCGGAATACGCCTGCGAAGTGCAATTCGAAGGGCGGGTGGAGGTGGCCGGCGGCAACGGCGAAACCCGCTGGCGCTGGGTGGACGCCCGGCCGGTGCGCGGCGTGCCCTACGATCTCCCGGTGGTCGGCTACGGCGGAAATGTCGTCAACACCCTGCGCCTGTGGAAAGCCCAGGCCACGGCCGAATTCGACCTCGAGGATTTTAACCGCGGGTCCTACGTCGAAGCGGTCGAAAACAAGGTCCTTGCGGAAAACCTGACCCGTGTTCTGTACCCCAACGACAACGTGTCGCAGGGCAAGGAACTGCGTTTGCGGCAGCAGTACTTCTTCGTCTCCTGTTCTCTCCAGGACATCCTGCGGCGCTTCAAGTCCGACGGATTGCCGCTTACCGCCCTGCCGGAGCGGGCGTTCATCCAGTTGAACGACACCCATCCCGCCCTCGTGGTGCCGGAACTGATGCGGTTGCTGGTCGACCAAGAGCAGATGCACTGGGACCAGGCCTGGCAGGTCACCCGCACCTGCACCGGTTACACCAACCACACGATTCTTCCGGAAGCGCTCGAACGCTGGGGGGTCGCCCTCATGGAGCGGCTGCTGCCGCGGCACATGCAGATCGTTTACGAGATCAACGGGCGTTTTCTGCGCGAAGTGGCGGCGAAGTATCCGGGCGACGTCGAGCGCCTCGGACGGGTCAGCCTGATCGAGGAAGGCTCCGAAAAGCAGGTGCGCATGTCACACCTGGCCATTGTCGGCTCCAACCACGTCAACGGCGTCGCGGAACTGCACACCCGCATCCTGCGCACACGCACCTTCCGCGATTTCGCCGCCCTCTGGCCCGACAAGTTCAGCAACAAGACCAACGGCATCACCCAGCGTCGCTGGCTGCTGAAGGCCAATCCCGGCCTGGCGGGGCTGATCGGCGAGGCCATAGGCGACGCCTGGATCGTGAACCTGGAAGAACTGCGCCGTCTCGAGACCTTTCTGGAGGACGAAGCCTTCCTGGAGCGTTTCCGCGCCATCAAGCAGGCCAACAAGGAATCCCTGGCGAACCATGTTGCCGCGACGCTGGGCATCCGGGTAGACCCCGACTCCATTTTCGACGTTCAGATCAAGCGGCTGCACGAATACAAGCGGCAGTTGCTGCTGGCCCTGTACATCATTGTGCTGTACAACCGTCTGCTGGCCAACCCAGAGATGAAGATTCAACCGCGGACCTTCATTTTCGCCGCCAAGGCCGCTCCCGGCTACGAAATGGCCCGGCTCATCATCCGGCTGATCCACGGCATCGCCGAAGTGGTCAACAACCACCCGGTGGCGGGACGGTTCCTGAAAGTCGTTTTTCTGCCGGACTACCGGGTTTCGCTGGCCGAACGCATCATCCCCGCCGCCAATCTCAGCGAACAGATTTCCCTGGCCGGCATGGAGGCATCGGGTACGGGCAACATGAAGCTGATGCTCAACGGGGCCATCACCATCGGTACGCTCGACGGCGCGAACGTGGAAATCGCCGAGGAAGTGGGACGCGAAAACATCTTCATCTTCGGGCTGACCGCGGAAGAGGTCGCCGCCAAACGGGCGCGCTATTCCCCCTACGAGGTCTATGGCAACGATGCCGAAATCCGACTGGCGGTGGACCGCATCAAGCAGAACGTCTTTTCGTTGCTGCGTCCGGGGCTTTTCGATCCGATCGTGCGCGCCATGCTGGATTCCGGCGACCACTACATGTTGCTGGCCGACTTGCGCGCCTACATCGAAACGCAGGATGCGGTCAACGCGCTGTATGCGGACCCCATGGCCTGGGACCGCCAGGCCCTGTTGAACGTGGCGCGTTCCGGCAAGTTTTCTTCGGATCGCGCCATCCGGGAATATGCCCGCGACATCTGGCACGTAAAACCCTGCCCGATCGCCTTCGAGGTAGGTTGAGGAACCAACGATCATGAGCAAACACTACGACGATACCCCCTGCTGGGTGCCCTTCGACACCGTGGAAACCTTCATGCGCCAGGGCCTGACGGCCATCGGGGTGCCCGAGGCCGAAGCCGCCATCTGCGCCGATGTTCTGATCGAGGCCGACAAGCGCGGCATCGACTCGCATGGCGTCGGCCGCTTCAAGAGCATTTACTACGATCGCATCGTCAAGGACCGCATTCAGCACCCGACCACCGAATTCGAAATCGTGCGCGACGACCGGGCCACCGCCGTGGTGGACGGGCACCACGGCATGGGGATGGTCATTGCCCAGCGCAGCATGCGCATGGCCATCGACAAGGCGCGCGAACACGGTCTCGGCATGGTGGTGGCGCGCAACTCCACGCATTACGGCATCGCGGGGTACTACGCCATCATGGCCGCCAAGGCCGGCATGATCGGGCTCACGGGCACCAATGCCCGCCCCAGCATCGCCCCCACCTTCGGGGTGGAACCCATGCTGGGCACCAATCCGCTGGTCTTCGGCATTCCCACCGACGAAGAATTTGCCTTCACAAACGATTACGCCACCTCCATTTCGCAGCGCGGCAAGATCGAGCATTACGCCCGCCTCGGGCGCGCCCTGCCGGCCGGATGGGTGATCGACCGCCAGGGACGGGCGCGCACCGATGCCGGGGACGTGTTGCGCGATTTGGTGTCGGGCGAGGCCGCCCTGGCTCCGTTGGGCGGCATCGGCGAGGAACTGGCGGGCTACAAGGGCTACGGGTACGCCACGGTTGTCGAAATTCTTTCCAGCGCGCTGCAGCAGGGCGCCTGCCTCAAGCAACTGAGCGGGTTCTCCGATGGGCGCAAGGTTCCGTATCGCCTGGGACATTTTTTCCTGGCGATCGACATCTCGGCTTTCTGCGACGTCGCCGCCTTCCAGCGCGCCACGGGCGACTTGTTGAGAGCGTTGCGCGCTTCGCAACGCGCGCCGGACGCCGACCGCATCTACACCTGCGGCGAGAAGGAATACCTGGCCTGGCTGGAGCGCCGCGACAAAGGCGTGCCGCTGACCCGCGCGACCCGCGAGGAAATCGCCACGGTCTGCCGCGAACTAAACCTCGCGTCGCCCCTGCCCTGATCCTTGACTCATGAGCATGCCTGCCGACATGACCGCGAGGAGCTTCGCTTTTGCGGACGGTTCGCCGCTTTTCAGGGACAATCGCATTGCCCTCGAAGTGGATGGGCGGATCGGTGCGCCGTCGCAAAGAATCCCGTCGTCCGACGGGGCTGAAATGGTTTTCGTGTTTCAGGGACATGCCGTATCCTGGCATTGGCGCGTTCGGAAGCACTCCGACTCCCGCTGGCTGGTAAAGTCCTTCCTGCGCAATGCCGGTGGCGCCGTCAAGCTCGGACGGTGCGTTTTGCTCGACAGCGGGGACACGGCGCTGAGCGGTCACCCGGAACACCGGATTTCCGTGCTGGGCCATCCCTACCACGGGGCCTATCCCTTTCGTCACGTCGACGATGTCCTGGACGGGAAGGCCAGCGGGCGCAGCACGATCAAACTACAGTTTTACGACCGCACCACCGGGCATGCCCTGCAGGTTGGATTCGTGACCTTTCAACGTATTCTCACGCGTGTGCATTACGAAAGCGGGTCGGATACCGGCCTGACACGCTTGGTTGCCGCCTGCGACTTTCTGGGGTGGGAACTCCCTGCGGGAGCGGCAACCGACCTGGAAGAATTTACCATTGCAACTGGCGCTGATCCTTTCGCGCAACTGGAGGCATGGGCCGACCTGGCTGCCGACCGCATCCGACCGGTTTTCCGGCACAAGCCCGCACTCGGATTCCTCGGATCCGCGTGGGTCAGTTCCATCAACAACCCAGGGGAGAACAAGGCCTCGATCATTCAAGCCAATCTTCCGGCCATCGCGGAGAAACTGAAGGGCTTCGGAATCGAGTATCTGTGGGTGAGCATCGCCAACCTGTCCGGTGGGCATCCGGGCAACTGGCGGGAATGGAACGAGACCAATCTTCCGGGAGGCCTCGATTCTCTGGTTCGGGAGGTCGAGCGGCACGGTCTGAAACTTGGGCTTTGGTGTGGGCCGTTCCTGCTGAGTTCGCACCTGGCGGAACTTGTCGAGATGCTCGGAGACGCCATCCTCCGCGACGAAAATGGCGAGCCTGTGGTCTACCTCAAAACATGGGCTCACGGCGACAGCGGCAAGTTGCCCCCGGAACAACGCCCCAGCGTCTATGCGCTCGATCCCACCCACCCAAAGACCCAGGCGTTTCTGCGGCATGCGCTCGAGCATTACCGCGAACATGGCGTTCGCTACTACATGATGGATTTCATCGAGGCGGCCGCCGGGCCCCTTTGTCGATGCAACCACCGCGGATACGCCAACAAGGCGCGGGTGCCCGGCCCGGACGCGCTTCTGGCCGGCATGAGGCTCATACGGGAAATTGTCGGCCCCGACACCTTCATTTTATCAAGCACCGGGCCGACATTGCATTTGTCCGGTACGGTCGATGCTGTCCGTGTCGGGAATGACTTCGGGGAGGGACGCGCCATCGCGCCCAAATCGAATTTCTATCCGGCGAGTTTCGTGATCAACGGTTCGTTCACGGCCGCGGCGACGGCCCTGACCTGCGCCGCCGCGAACTACTACACCCACAACAAGCTTTATCTGAACGATTCGGGCAACGTGTTGACGGTCGACAAGCCGATTCCCCTGGAGTCCGCCCGCATCCACGCCACGATTCACGCCCTGAGCGGCGCCTCCAGCATGTTGGGCGACGATCTGCGTTACATTACCCCGGATCGGTTGCGTCTCATCAAGCAGACCCTGCCCCGATCGATTCACGTCGCCCGGCCGCTCGATCTGTTCACGCGGCCGGCTCCCCAGAGCCCCACGCTCTTCCACCGCCACATCGTCCGGGCGTGGGAGGACTACCACGTCGTGGCCGTCTACAACCTGTCGGATGCTCCCGAGACCCGGGAGATTGCTTTTGAGGCATTCGGTCTGGCGTCGGACAGGCCCTGCCATGTATGGGAATTCTGGGGCGAGGCCTACCAGGGACGGTTTCGGACGACAATGTCGGCATCGATCCCTCCGGAAAGCGTGCGGGTCTTCCGCATCACCCCCGAACGGGACATGCCGCAAATCATCGGCACCGATATGCACATTCTCATGGGCGAATGCGAGATCGCCAGTTGCCTGTGGGATGCCGGGGAGCGGCGGATAGAAGTCGAGGCTGTCCGTCCAGCCGCGGAGGAGGGATCGGTCTTCCTGCGCATGCCGCAAACCATGCACGGCATTAACATCAACGACTGCTACATCGCCCGAAACCGCGATGGACGCCAGGGCGAGTTGATTTTGCGTCTGCATTTTACCTTTACAGACGCCAACCCCGTCAAAACGAGAATTTGCTTTGGGTTGACGGAAAATTAAAAACTTTTGGGGCGGGGTTGACGAAGACGGAGAGGGGGTGTATGCTTACTCAGTTTTGAATTTGGCCTGCGTAGGCTGAAACCAACCACGAACAAGGCATTGGGGGCTAATTGTCCACCGGGCGGACGCGCTGAAGCGCCGACGCACGGTGGTCTGATTTGCTTCACGGCTGAGTGGGGACGAAGATGCAACAAGGCCCATGTAGCTCAGTCGGTAGAGCGCGTCCTTGGTAAGGACGAGGTCAGCGGTTCGATCCCGCTCATGGGCTCCAGAAATGGGGCAGGGATACCTCTAGGAGAATAAGAAAATGGCGAAAGATACATTTGTCCGCTCGAAGCCGCACGTGAATGTCGGTACGATCGGTCACGTCGACCACGGCAAAACCACTCTCACGGCGGCCATCACTCGCGTGCAGTCGTTGAAGGGTTTTTGCGATTTTATTTCATACGACCAGGTAGCCAAGGCGTCGGAATCGGCCGGTCGTCGCGACCAGACCAAGATTCTGACGATTGCCACCTCGCACGTCGAGTACGGTACGCCCAACCGTCATTACGCGCACGTGGACTGCCCTGGGCATGCCGACTACGTAAAGAACATGATCACCGGCGCGGCGCAGATGGACGGAGCGATCGTGGTGGTGAGCGCGGCCGACGGTCCCATGCCCCAGACGCGCGAGCACATCCTGCTGGCGCGCCAGGTCGGCGTTCCCGCGATCGTGGTCTTCCTGAACAAGGTGGACTTGGTCGACGATCCCGAGCTGCTGGACCTGGTGGAAATGGAAATCCGCGAGCTGCTCAGCAACTACGATTTCCCCGGCGACGACATTCCGGTAATTCGCGGCAGCGCGCTGCCGGCCACCAAGGTGGAGAGCGGCGACGATCCGGCCTGCGAGTGCATCACCCAGTTGATGGAAGCTCTTGACAGCTACATCCCCGAGCCGGTGCGATTGCTGGACCAGGCTTTCCTGATGCCGATCGAAGACGTGTTTTCGATCGAGGGTCGCGGCACGGTGGTCACGGGTCGCGTGGAGCGCGGCATGATCAAGGTCAACGAGCAGGTGGAAATCGTCGGCATCCGTCCCACGCAGACCACGGTGGTTACGGGAGTCGAAATGTTCCGCAAGCTGCTCGACAGCGGCCAGGCTGGCGACAACATCGGCTGCCTGCTGCGTTCGATCAAGAAAGAGGATGTCGAGCGCGGGCAGGTGCTGGCCAAGCCCAAGTCGATCACGCCGCACACCGAGTTCGATGGCGAAGTTTACGTCCTGAGCAAGGAAGAAGGCGGGCGTCACACGCCGTTCTTCAAGGGCTATCGTCCTCAATTTTACATCCGCACCACCGATGTGACCGGTGACATCACGCTGCCGGACGGCGTCGAGATGGTAATGCCGGGTGACAACGTGTCGGTCAAGGTCAAGCTGATCCAGCCGGTGGCCATGGAGGAGAAGATGCGCTTCGCCATCCGCGAGGGCGGTCGTACGGTCGGCGCCGGCACGGTTACGAAGATCATTGCCTGAACAATTTGATTTAGGCACTGGACAACGCAAGGCCGGAGTGTTAGTATCTCCGGCTTTGCTTTTGGGAGCCGTGACACTATGCCGCGAGATTTAGCAATTTTAGCTTGCGCGGAATGCAAGCGCCGCAACTACACAACGACGCGCAACAAGCGCACGACAACGAATCGGCTGGAGATCAAGAAGTATTGCCCGGCCGATCGCAAGCGCACGTTGCATCGAGAAGTCAAGTAACAGACTTGCCGGATACAGGCCAGTAGCTCAATTGGCAGAGTAGCGGTCTCCAAAACCGCGGGTTGGGGGTTCGATTCCCTCCTGGCCTGCCAAACAGGTTGTGCCGTGGTGGGCATGTTTTTTGATAACGGCGCAGGAACCGTGGAGCCGCAGGGATGAACGAAAAGGTGCAGCAGCGAATCAGGTCGGTGCGGAAATTCGCCGCCGAGGTAGGCAGCGAGTTTCGCAAGACGACCTGGCCAGACCGGCGTGAGCTGGTCGAGTCGACCGTGGTTGTGATGGTGTTCATCGTGATCCTGTCGGCGGTGGTAATGATTTTCGACCGGGTAATCCAATATCTGCTGCGGTTGATTCATGCATGATTTCAGGGTCCGCCCGGCGGGGACAAGCGTCCCTCCGGCCGGCAACAGGGTGGTCCGATGACCAAGCAATGGTTTGTTTTGCACACATTGACGGGGCAGGAGAACAAGGCCAAGCGCTATATTGAAGCGCAGTCCCGCCTGCAGGAGATGGAAGCCTACATCGGCGAGGTCGTAATCCCCACCGAGAAGGTTTCCGAGACCAAGAAAGGCGTCAAGACAACGCTGACACGCAAATTTTTTCCGGGGTATGTGCTGATCAACCTGGCGCTGTACGACGACGATCATCGTATTATCGAGCCGTCCTGGCGGTTCCTGCGGGAGACGCCAGGGGTGATCGGATTCCTGGGAGGCGAGAAGCCGGTCCCCCTGACCGACGACGAGATTCATGCCATCCTGGACCAGGTGGTCGCCAAGCAGGAGAAGGTGCGCCCGAAGGTTTCGTTCGAGCCGGGCGAAATGGTGAAAATTATCGATGGGCCGTTCATGAATTTCAGCGGCGCTATTGACGAAGTCGATCCTGACCGCGGGAAGCTGAAGGTTTCGGTAGCGATCTTCGGCCGCAATGCCCCGGTCGAGCTGGAGTACTGGCAGGTCGAGCGACAGGTTTAGGACTCACGGCTGACAACAGCCGGCCCGCTGACACCGGATGGGACCCGGGAGGGCCGCGAACGACGAGGAAAACATGGCAAAGAAAGTAACAGGTATCGTTAAGTTGCAGATACCGGCGGGGCAGGCCAATCCGGCGCCGCCGGTAGGGCCTGCTTTGGGTGCCCAGGGCGTCAATATCATGGGATTCTGCAAGGAATTCAACGCCCGCACCCAGGAAAAGGCCGGTTTGATCATCCCGGTGGTGATCACCATCTATGCCGATCGCAGTTTCAGCTTCGTGCTCAAGAG
>CAZIUM010000020.1:14500-23345 GCA_964542285.1 uncultured Lentisphaerales bacterium | reverse complement strand
TGGATATCGGTAGAGATACCGAAGACGGACAGTATTTTTATTACGACTTCGATTTGCCCCACCGTCTTGTCCCCGAGGATTTTAAGCGTATCGAGAACGAGATGCGCCGCGTGAAGAAGGAAAAACATCCCTTCGAACGGCTGGAAGTTACCCGCGAGGAAGCCACGAAGCTGCTGACCGGCCAACGCTACAAGCTGGAACGCCTGGCGGATATTCCCGCGGACGAGACGATTTCGATGTACCGTTGCGGCGATTTTGTCGATCTCTGCCGCGGACCGCACATGGAACACACCGGGGAACTGGGGGCGTTTAAAATCACTTCGGTGGCCGGCTCCTATTATCGCGGCGATGAAAAGAATCCCATGTTGCAACGCCTCTACGGCATGACCGCCGCCACCCGGGAGGAGCTCGATCGGGAAGTGGCGCGTCTGGAAGAAGCCAAGCGCAGGGACCATCGCCGCCTGGGACGCGAGCTGGACCTCTTCAGTATCAGCGAAGAAGTGGGGCCCGGCCTGGCGCACTGGCACCCCAAGGGCGGGCGTATCCGTGTCGCGATCGAGGATTACTGGCGTTGCGAACATTTTCGCGCCGGCTACGAGATGGTTTTTACCCCGCATGTGGGACGCGCCCAGTTGTGGGAGACCTCCGGTCACCTGGGGTTCTATAACGACAGCATGTTTCCCCCCATGAGTTTGATGGAAGAAGGACATCGGGAGGCGCGTCGGCCCGAGCAGTATTATGTCAAGCCGATGAACTGCCCCTTCCATATCCAGATTTATCGCCAGCGAAAGTGGTCCTACCGCGACCTGCCGCTGCGTTGGGCGGAACTGGGCACGGTGTACCGCTTCGAAAAGGAAGGCGTGCGCCACGGCCTGCTGCGCGTGCGTGGCTTTACCCAGGATGACGCCCATATCTTCTGCACCCCGGAGCAGATCGGCGCCGAAATCGAGCGCACTCTGGCCTTCAGCCTGCGCATTTTGCGACGCTTCGGTTTTGACGAAATCACCGCGCATCTGGCGACCCGCCCGGCGGAAAAATATGTCGGCAGCGACGAACGCTGGGAACAGGCCACCGCGGCGCTCGAAAAAGCCCTCCGATCGGAGAAGGTCGACTACGTGCGCGACGAGGGGGGGGGCGCCTTTTACGGGCCCAAGATCGATCTCAAAATCCGCGATGCCCTGGGGCGCCCCTGGCAGTTGAGCACGATCCAATTCGATTTTAACGAACCGGAGCGATTCGGGATGAGCTACACCGGCGAAGACGGCGGCGAGCATCGTCCCTACATGGTGCACCGAGCCCTGCTGGGGAGCCTGGAACGCTTCTTCGGCATCCTGATCGAGCATTATGCCGGGGCGTTTCCGGTGTGGCTGGCACCCGAACAGGTGCGGGTGCTGCCCTTGAGCGACAAGCAATTGGAGTATGCGCGGGAGATCGTCGGGCAGTTGCGCGCCCGCGACTTGCGCGCCGGATTGGACGAGAATGCCGACAAGTTGGGCGCCAAGATCCGTCGCGCGCAACTTGAGAAAGTTCCGTACATGTTGATTGTCGGCGGTCGTGAGGCCGAAGCCGGTGTCGTGGCGGTGCGCAGCCGCGAAGAAGGCGACCAGGGTGCCGTGCCCCTGGAGGCCTTTGTGGAACGTATTTGCACGGAAACCAGGGCGTAACCTTGCGCCGAATCGGGAGGTGAGCCATCGGCTCCTTTGTTCGCACAAACTTCAAAATTCGAGTCCCCAGCGTTAGGGTTGTCGGTTCGGACGGCAACATGCTGGGCATCATGGCGACGCGCGATGCCCAGCGCCTGGCCCAGGACCAGGGCCTTGACCTGGTCGAGGTCTCGCCGAATGCCGAGCCACCTGTCTGTAAAATCATGGATTTCGGCAAGTTTCGCTATGAAGAGGGCATGCGACGCAAACAGGCCCGCAAAAGCCAGACGCGTCAGGTTATCAAGGAAGTCAAGTTTCATGCGAATGTCGATCCGCACGACCTGGCCACCAAGATGCGACGAATCCGCGAATTTCTTGGTCAGGGGCACAAGGTCAAACTGACGTTGGCCTATCGCGGACGCGAAAATGCCCATAAGGAGCTGGGCTTCGAGGTCGTTAAACAGGTGATTGCCGACCTGGATGCCGAGGCGGTTTGCGAGCAGCCGCCGCGGCTGATGGGGCGTCTGCTTGGATGCATGCTGTCTCCGCGTCCGCAAAAAGCCAAGAGCGGCAAGTAGGACCATCGCGGTGATGGCGGGATTTCTGATGCGTTATCTCTTGGTGGCCGCCCTTGGAAGCGCCGCGATTTATTACGGCGTCCCGCGCTTGCGGTCCTTCGAGGAGGCGCCTGAATCTCCGCCCCGCGCCAATGAGCGCATGAACCGCACGCCTCGGTCGCTCGACGCCGACGCGGCATCCTGGCGCAAGCCTCCCGATGCTTTCGGTGGCGCCACCAATTCTCCAGGAACATCAAGTGTTCCCGCGCGTCTCGACGTGGATCGGGAAACCCTGTCGGAGGCGCCCGTGGTGGTGGAAACCGTGACCGGATTCACTCCCTCCACCGATACGATTCCCCCCTCCGGAGCGCCGATTTCTCACTGGGGAATTGTGGTTGTCGACGCTGCCGCCTATCGCCAGGATGGCAGGCGCCTGGCCAATCAAGTGCCGGGAGGCACCCTGGTGGAACAGACGGATACCGTCACGACATCCAAGGGGGAAATGGCCTTATGCAAGGTTTGGGTGGATGGTCGCTGGGACGGCCCCTGCCTGTTGCCGACCGCCGATTTGTGGCGGGTGCCGGGAACGCGTGACAATGTTTCCGCCACGGACATGCACAATCTTTGCCGTTATTTTTTCATCCAGGGGCAAATCGAGTCCCGCAAGGCCCGGTGGCGGAAACGGCTGCTGGATTCCTTCCCGCGCTCTCAGGAGTTGCGTCGGGCCTATGCGGAGTACGAAACCGCCCGCAAGCGCTCGCAGGAACTTACCGCCCAACGCGACGAAGCCACGGGACAGGCCCGCACCGACATGGCGAACGAATTGCGAAAACTGCAGGCCGAAGCCCCCCGGTTGCAACAGCGATTGAAACGGCTGAACGAAGAGTACCAGGCCTGGAAGCAAGCCCGCGCGGACGATCCTCGGTCCGACTTTGAAAACGATCCCGACGTGCGGGCGCTGCGGGGTGAGTTGGGGCAGTTGGAAGCCCGTCTCGATGGCTGGGTTCTTTGAGGCGTTCGTTGCGTTTTTTCAGTGTGGATCCGTCGCCGGACGTATCGGTTTTTCCGAAACCACTTTGCCGACCATGTCCTCGTCGGAGGCGTAGGCATAAGTGCGGACCAGCAGGTCGTCGACCGGAACCGCTTCCGGGAGCGCCTGGTCGCCGGATTCGCGCGGTACGTAACGCACGACCCTGGCCGTCAGGGGACGGTTGCGGGCGTCGCGCGTCAGGACCCTGGCGCCATCGGCGGTAAAGGCTTCGATCCGATCCCCGCGTATCCGGGTCCAGCCGGTGAGCCGGTTTTGCGTGTCGTACAGATACAGGTCGCGCCAACGGCGCGGCAGAGACAGCCTGGGGTCCGTGTAGCGGTCGGCCGCCGCGGCATAATCTACCGACAGAACGCGTTCGTCCGCCGCGTAGGTGCGGACTTCGTTGTTGAGATAGTAGAAGGTCACGAATGCGGGTGGAGAGAAATATCGGCCGTTATCGACGCAGAGAGCGATTTCCACCCGCGAGGAACGCATGCCCTCGGGCGGGGTTGTCGGGAACGAGCCGCCATGGTACTCCACCTCGATTTTGACCTGCGATTGATCCGGCTTGAGGGGGGTGATGGCGATCTTCCGCGATTCGCCTTGCAGGACGAACCAATGAAAGGTGAGAGACCTACCCCCCGGGGCGCGCGATGCCCCGGCGTCGATCGTGATGCTGCGGCGGTAGGACATGCCGCGGACCACTCGCGCGATGGCTGCCGGAGAATCGAACAAGCCTTCGCTGGCGGCCACGTCGCAGTAGTCGATGCCCGCGCGGGCTGAATCTTCCGCGGTTACGCGCATCACGGCCAGGGGCGGCAGGGCGTTGGTTTGCATCTCCTGCGCCATCGTCACCATCCGCGCCAGGTCGAGGTCCTGGCCGTCGAACACCACGGGATGCGCCTTGCGGGTGAGATAGTCTTCGCGCTGCGTCACCGTTTTGAGGCTGGAGCGCATCAGCATTTGCAGCGCGGGCATCAAGAGCCCCTGGCGGCGCAACCGGTCCTTGGTCTCCGGACGGAATGCCGCCAGGGACAGGGACAGGGCCTGCAACAGGGGTTGGTCGGAGCGCGACGAGCCATGCGAAATCACCAGGTAGGGCGTCGCGGCCGGAAAGACGTCTCCTTCGATGTCCGCGCGGTAATCGTGGTGTTGCGGGTAGACATACATCTGGTTGCGCAAGTATTGCATTGCCAGCACCGCGACGGTGCGGCCGTCGACATAGGCCTGCCGGGCATTGCTGCGCCAGAAGGGACCCTGTGTCTGTGCGGTCGACGAATTGCCGAGCACGACGGCGCCGTCGATGAGCCAGCGCGCCAGGCCGTAATGCGCCTTTTCCCGCCGGGCCGCGGCATCGTATTCGATCGCTTTCATTTCCGGAAAATGTCCCAGCGCCAGCGCGGAGTGCCCTTCGTCCCGGTTGTTGTAGAGGTCGCCGCGATTGCCGGCGGCCGTGCCGGCTTCCTGCCAGGCGCGGACGGCCTCGGCCGCGGATCCGGGGAGGGTCACAACCGGAGACGGGGCGTCGGGATCGGCTTCCGGAAATGTAAAATGGCTTTGGAAGCAGCCTAGATCGAGATTCCAGATCGTGTTGCTTTCGGAAATCAAGGCCTGCTCGCCCACAAGACTCGGTTTCTTGACGCGTTTTTCCGGGGGACGAGCCTGGTTGGCGGTGGCCTTTTGAAGCAGTGAATCGAAACGCGGGGTTTCCCGGAGACCGGCCAGGTCCGGATCGCGTTCCATGCCCCGGGCGTTGTTGAACCCATTGTTCGTGGCCTGTTCGAGAGCCTCAAGGGCGTCGTCGAAGCGATCCTGGCGCGCCAGGGCGCAGGCCAGGTTGTAGGACCAGGTGGGATCGTCGGGCAGCAGTTCGGTTCCGGCCCGGCAGACCGCTTCCATGGAGGCATAATCGCCACGTTGCAGGTGATGCTTGAACACCTGCACCAGTTGTTGATGCCGCGGGTGCAGACGCGGCATGGCGAAAACATTGGTTTGCGCCACGGCCTGACGCCACCCGGCAAGAGTCAACAAGACCAGAAGAAGTTTTTTTAACATGTCGTCCCCGCGTAAATCAGTGTTTCAATGCCATGGGACATCGTACCGCATTATCGGTTTCGATGCAAAAACATCGGCTGGGCGCTGCCCCATCGTCTTTTTGATTGTCATGAAGCAACGTTCGATGTTCAATGGAGTGCATGTTTCGGCTTTGAGTAAGGATAGCTGCCATGGTCCAAGGTGTGTTTCGCGGATGGTTTCCCGATGGCGTTGGTGTGCGGGCGCTGGTTCTGTTTGTTCTTGTCGGTTCTGCCGGCGCCGGCACGACCAAGACCTTGAAGGTGTCGTCCAGCCAAAGTTTCAACGCGCGCGAGTTCACGGTGCAAATCGTCTTGCACGAAGACACGGGAGCCTATTCCATTCACGATCTGCGCTATCCGTCGCCGGTCGAGTCTCCGCATCCGGCCAACAACGTGGTTCCGGCAGAATTGTACCTTCCGGCCGGGATCCGTGGCGTTACGGGGCTTCCCGCCGTGGTCTGTTTGCATATCCTCAATGGTGACTTTGCCCTCAGCCGTACCGTGTGCGCGCGTTTGGCCTCCGCGGGTGTGGTGGCGCTTTTTTTCAAGCAGCCGTATTACGGGGAGCGTGGCGGTGAACTGGGACGCCGGATTTTTACCCGCGATCCCGATGTCTTCTCCCGGGCGCTACACTCCCGCTTGCGATGAACCCTACGCCAAGGTCAATCTCAAGGAATTGCTGGAGTTTTTTCAGCGGGAGTCCACTCGCTGACAGGAGTTTCCTGTTATAATGATCCATCATGGCCCATTTGCTGACAATTAATGACCTGCATGTGCACTTCGCCACCGACGAGGGCCTCGTGCAAGCCGTGGATGGAGTCAACCTGACCTTGGCGCGTGGCGAGGTGCTGGGGCTGGTGGGGGAGTCCGGTTGCGGAAAGTCGGCCCTGGCCATGAGCATTCCGCGTTTGCTTCCGATGCCGCCGACAACCCTTTCGGGCAGGATTCGTTTTGACGGTCAGGACCTGACGGCGCTGTCCGAGCCCGATTTGTGGCGCATCCGGGGTCGACGCATCGGCGTGATCTTCCAGGAACCCATGACGGCGCTGTCGCCCTTGCACCGGGTAGGGGCGCAAATCGAGGAGGCCATTTGCCTGCATCGGCGCGAACCGCGGGCAAGACGCCGGGCCCTGATGCTCGAATGGCTCGGGAAAGTGGGCCTGCCCGAGCCGGAACGTACCGCCCGGGTTTGGCCGCATGAGCTTTCCGGCGGCATGCAGCAACGCGTGATGATCGCCATGGCGCTGGTGCACGATCCCGACCTGGTGATTGCGGATGAACCGACCACGGCATTGGACGTCACCCTGCAAACACAGGTTCTGGACCTGATGCGCCGCTTGCGACGCGATCGCTCTGGAATGTTGCTGATCACCCACGACATGGGAGTGGTGTGGCGCATGGCGACACGCGTTGTGGTCATGTATGCCGGCGAAATTGTGGAGGATGCCCCGGCCGCAATATTGTTCCGCCAACCAAGGCATCCCTATACCCAGGCTTTGTTGGCTGCCATGCCCTCGAAGACCACGCGGGGTCAACCCCTGCCGGCGATTCCGGGACAGGTTCCCTCGCCGCGGGCCTGGCCCGGCGGTTGCCGTTTCCGGGAACGCTGCCCGCGCGCCTACGGAGAATGTACCTCCCGTCCGGACTTGTATCGCGTGGACGAAAACCACGCCTGCCGCTGTTTCCTGTGCAGGCCGGGAGGCGCGTCATGAAGGCCCGGAACCTGGACCCCGGCCAACATCAGGCTCCCGCCGCCATCCCCTTGTTGGCGATCAGGGGATTGCGAACCTGGTACCCGATCCGACGGGGTGTCTTCGCGCGGACCCAGGGTCATGTGCGGGCGGTGGATGGGGTGGACCTGGTGGTGCATCCAGGGGAGACCCTGGGCCTTGTGGGGGAGTCCGGCTGCGGGAAATCCACCCTGGCTCGAACCATCCTGCGCTTGGAAAAACCCCGCGCCGGCCAGGTGCTTCTCGATGGCCGCGATATCTTTGCGCTCGATTCCGCCGGATTGAAAGCCTACCGCCGCACTCTCCAGGTGGTCTTTCAGGACCCTTTCGCCTCTCTCAATCCGCGGCATACGGTCCTGGCCCTGCTTACAGAAGGCATGTTGGCCCATGGGTTGACAACTTCCGCCCGGCGGCGTGACGACGCGCGGCGGTTGCTGCGGGATGTCGGCCTGGCCGAGGACGCGCTGGATCGGTATCCGCATGCGTTTTCGGGCGGTCAACGGCAACGCATCGCGATTGCACGGGCGTTGTCCCTGAGTCCGCGTCTGCTGATCTGTGACGAGGCCGTCAGCGCCTTGGACCTTTCGGTCCAGGCGCAGATTCTCAACCTGTTGACCGATTTGCGCCGAAGACACGGTTTGGCGTATCTTTTCATCACGCACGACATGGCCGTGGTGCGGCATCTGGCGGATCGGGTGGTTGTGATGCGGCGTGGACGCATTGTGGAGGAAGGCGCGACGGACAAGGTGTTGGAGGCGCCGGAACATCCCTATACCCGGGCCCTGGTGGATGCCGTGCCGCGCATTGGTGACGAACCTTAGGCAATGCCATGAACGCGAACGAAACAAACACTGCGCGCTTCGTCAATTATCGTGTGGCGCAACGCGACTACAAGTATTACATCTTTGACTGGGACGACAACATCCTGCACATGCCGACACGCATCCACCTGGAAAAACGAGGCCAGGATGGCCACTGGCGTCCGCATGCCGTTTCGACATCCGTGTTCAGCGTCGTTCGCAACGATCCATGCAATTACCGCCCCCCCGCGGGCGACTGGGCCAAGGCGTTTGCCGAGTTTCAGGACGATCTCGACACGACGGGCGACGACAACATCTTCCTGCGGGACGCGCGTAAGGCCATTCATCGCGTGGTGACGGGACAGGAGGAGCCCGGACCCAGCTTTGAAACGTTTCGCAAAACCCTGGTCGAAGGACGCCTTTTCGCGATCGTTACCGCGCGCGGACACGCCAGTGCCACCTTGCGGCGCGGCGTGGAAATCTTTATCGAGACGGTCCTGACCCCCGACGAACGCGCGACCATGTTGGCGAACCTGCGGGGGTACCGGGCCTGTTTCGACCACGTCGAGCGGTTTGGGTCGGACCGGGAAGAACTGGACTATTACCTTTCGCTGAACCGCTATCATGCCGTGACTTCGCCAGATTTCAAGCAGTGGCTCGATCGTGCGGACTCCCAGGCCGCAAGCTCCGAAGAGCGTAAGCAACTGGCAATCCGCGACTTCATGGAGCATATCGCCCGCGTTCTGGAACGCACCGAGCCGGGCGAACGGTGGCGCCCGATCAGCGTCGGTTTTTCGGATGACGATCCGGCCAATGTGCAGGCCGTCGAAAATTATATCCGGGAGGAACTGTCGCGTCGCTTCCCCGGCGTCACCTTCTGCCTGTACGACACCTCCGATCCGGCGTTGGAGAACGGCCGCAAAATCACCGTGGCAGGACAACTGGACCTGGGCCTTCCCGAACCGGAGGAAGCGCGCTGAACCGGGCATTGAGTGCTGGTTGTCGGATAT
>CAZIUM010000020.1:0-14400 GCA_964542285.1 uncultured Lentisphaerales bacterium | reverse complement strand
TCTCGCCCCCGTGCCTCAGCGCCGCCGCCCCGCACCCACTATCCTTGACGTCGGCCCATGCGGATTGCATAATTCAAAGCACTCCGGGCCGGGGGAAGGGTTCATCATTCCCGTGCCATGAGGGATGGAAAGAACACAAGCATGTTTTTTAAGCGATTCGCAAACAGCATTTGGATGGCTCGCTGGTGCGCCGCCGTCTTGGCCGTCGGCGCCTTCATGCTTTACCGTACCACGCTGCATCCGGGGTTCGCGCCCGGGGCCCCGGCCAGCATGTCGGCCATCGTTCTCGGCCTTCAGCCGGCGCCGGACCACCAATGGCTGCTGTGGCGCCTGGTCGGGCGGATGGTGTCGCTGCTGCCGTATGGCTCCCTGTCGGTTCGACTTAATCTCATGTCGGCGGTTTTTGGCGCGGCCAGTGTGGCGCTGTTGTTTGCCCTGGTGCGGGCTTTGCTGTTGATCGTGGCCTTTCGTGCCAGCATTCTGGCCTCCGTTCGTCGAAAACATGCCGGGGTGGTTGCGGGGTTGGTGTCGGCTCTGGCCCTGGGTGCGTCGGTCCCGTTCTGGTTGGCCGCGACCCGCAGTCTGCCGCATACGTTCGAAATCTTCCTGATTCTGGTCTGTTGCTGGCTGCTGGTGCGCACGGCGGTGTCCTGCCATGAAATGCCCCTGGCGCTGGCCGGTGGGTTGATCGGGTTGTCGATGCTCGAATGGCAGACCGGCCTGATTCTGGCCTTGCCGCTGTGTTTCTTTGCCTGGCGGGCCATGGGAATGGGGTTGCTTGGCGATGCCAGGGGGTTTGTGGCCCTTTTTGGCGGCATTGCCCTGGGGTTGCTTCTGTACCTGCTGCTCGACTGGACGGCGGGGAGACTCCTGGGGTCGGGGGACCTCGTGCGGGGCAGTTTCGTGTCGCCTCTGCGCAGCCTGGTCGTTAATTTGAAACAATTGTACGGTCTGACCTTGCGGGGCGGGTGGCGAAACGATCCGCGCATGTTGTCGGTGATCAGTTTCGTGGTGATGCCTTGGTTGGCAACCGTTGCCCTGGCGATCTGGCGCACCGACGACAGGGCCTCGTCTTCGGGGGGATTGCTGATGCTGGCGCTGGCCGGCACGACTCTCATTGCCCTGGTGGGCGTCACGATTTCTCCCTGGGGCGCCTACCGGGTCATCGGCGAGCAGGGCCTTCCCTACCGGGATCTTCCCTGTACCGTGTATCTGCTGGTGGCTCTGGTCGCGGGGTATCTGGCGGGGCAGGGGTGCCTGCTCGCCCGCGGGCGCTGTTGGCCCGAATTCAAGAAACGGGGACGTCGCATGTTCGATCGCGAGGAACACGATTCCGGAGATGTCGCCGACAGTGCGGTGGGACGCCTGGCCGTCTGGTTTACGGTGCTGCTTTGCCTGACCATGGCCTTCATCAATTTTGACGAAGTGCGTAGCAACCGGGAACCCTTGTCGCGGCTGCTTGCGCGCAAGGTCGTGGCCCGCATGAGCCCGGATCGCCATTGGCTGGTTTCGGGGACCCCCCGGCTGAACACGCTGGTCAAGTTGTACGCCTACGAAAGCCGCCATGCGATCAAAACGATCGACGATTCCATCGAGAATGTCACCCCCGCCATGCTGGAACATGCCCGGCGCGTGATTTTCGACGACCCCGCCTTTGACGGTCTGGATAAGACCAGGCTGCAGTCGGCGCTGGCCACCAACGCCCATGTGTTTTTGGAAACCTGGGTGGCTTTGGACCGGGACGCACCGCGCAAATTGTTTGTCCTCACGCCGGACACGTTCTGGGCCGCCACCGGCTTGCGGACCTTGCCGGAGGTGGTCGGCTATGGCGGGTTGCGACCGGAGGAACAACCCGATCTTGAACGCTTGCTGGCCGAACATGAAGCCTTCTGGGATCGGGTGGACCGGATGCCTCCGGCGGGAATGCGTGCCCCGGCATGGATGCGGGGGCACCGTTCCATGATGCGTCAGCAAGTACACGATGTCGGCGCCAGACTGGCGGCCCGGTTTGCCGAACAGGGCGAGAGCGACAAGGCCGACGCCATTCTCGGACGCATGCGGCGTCTGCGGGAGGAACCCCGTGGAAGGAGACGGATCTTGCCGCCGGAATCTTGACCCTGCCGAGAGGTTTGCACGCGGCCTGGACCCTGAAAGATGCCATGAACAACCGGGAAATTCTTTGTGTTGCCTGCGGCAAAGTGACTTTGGCGCGTGCGGAAGTCGTCTACGACGGGTTTCGTCGAATCGGTGAACGATTTGTCTGCACCGCTTGCGGGCGGCGTTACCCCTCGCGCGAGGAAACCCCCTTTGTGGAGCGCGAAAAGACGCCGACCCTTTTCGCCGCGGAGGAT
Source organism: uncultured Lentisphaerales bacterium (assembly GCA_964542285.1). GTDB lineage: Bacteria > Verrucomicrobiota > Kiritimatiellia > RFP12 > JAAYLN01 > CAZIUM01. The sequence goes on along the minus strand of CAZIUM010000020.1, from coordinate 12,049 downwards.
CGTCCGGTTAAACCACGAATTTTCGACGATCGGGAACGTCGTCGTTCCTGCGGTTGGTGCCGGCATTTTGTGGTTAATCCCTTCGGGCAACGTTGCGGACGGACCAATCGGGAGACGGAGGCTACGGATCTGTGTGACCATTTCGAGCCGTTGCCCGAACCTCGTGACCCCGATCCGGTGGAGGAGACCGCCCCGAAGGATCCCTTGTCAGCCCTGTTCAGGGATTGAGGACCTGGCTAGGGCCAGTCCTCCAGCGCCAGTTCCAGCAGCAGGCGCATCCGCGGTTCCGCCCGCGAGGAAACTTGCAGAACTTCTTCGTGGGTCAGGCGCAGATCGGAAATGCCCGCAGCCATGTTGGTGATGCAGCTTACGGCGGTTACGCGCATGCCCATGGCGTTGGCGACCATGGCCTCCGGAACCGTCGACATGCCCACGGCGTCGATGCCCCAAAGGCCATAGGCCCGAATTTCCGCCGGGGTTTCGTAGGCCGGGCCGGGCGTGAACGCGTACAGCCCGGTGGCCATGGACAACTGTCGTTCGCTCGCCAACGTCTGCAGGCTCTGTCGCTCCCGTGGCGCATAGACCGCGGACTGATCCGGGAACCGAGGACCCCAACCGGGGCGTAGCGCGCCTTCCAGCGGACTGATGCGCGCCAGGTTGATGTGGTCTGCCAGCAGCATGAGGTCGCCGGGGCGCAACGAGGGGTTTACTCCGCCCGCGGCATTGGTCAACAGCAGCCGTCCGGCCCCCATGCGGCGCAACAACTCCACCGGCAGCACCACCGGGGACCATCCGACGCCCTCGTACCAGTGCCGACGACCGCAGAATACGGCCGTGCGTCTTCGATTGCGTTCCAAAAGCAGCAGTTCCCCGGCGTGCCCTTCCACGGCGCCAAGCCCCAATCCAAAAATATCATCGTAAGAAATACGGGCCACTACCTCGCTTCCGGACAGGACCCGGCTCCATCCGGATCCCAGGATCATTCCCTGGCACAGGGGCGCCTCCCAAAAAACGGAGGGCAGGGACGCGGCCGCTTGTTCGAATAACGGAGAGTCGGGAGATGTCGCCATAAAAATCACGGGTTGGAATTACAATCGACGCTCCCAGGGTCCAGGGGAAACCCCCAATGTTGCGGGGCGTTGCACGCCAAACAGCGCTTATTGAACAGCGAACCGTGAAATAAAGCAACCAGATTCTAACCCCCCCCCTGTCATCCGTCGCGCGGGTTTCCTGCACGAAATCCATAATCCGGCACGAGAATTGCTTACCAAGCCGACCTGTTTGGGTGACAGGGCACGGGTGTGCCTGAAGAACAAAACAGGTGTGTGTTTCGCAAGGAACCAGTGGAGAGGCATGGCATCGGACAAGGAGAGCGATCGAGCATCCGCCAAACGGCGCTGCATGCCGGGCATGACGCCGCGATCCGTTATGGCCAGTGTGCTGTGCATGTTGCTGGCCGGAATCTATACCCAGTATTCGATGGTCTACCTCGCCGAGGGCAATCAGTCGCCGGAACAGGCGCTGCCCGTGCCGGCGATGGCGGTCCTTTTGCTGCTGGTATTGGTGGGCGGGGGGCTTTTCTCGCTCTTTAAAACCCGCATCCTGTCCCGGGCCGAGTTGCTCTGCGTGATGTTCACCATGATCCTGGCGGTGCCCCTGATGACCCAGGGGTTCTGGCATCGTTTCCTGGGGTTGATTTCCGTCCCCATGCGCACGGCCAGCTTCGATTACATGGATGCCTACAGCGACCAGCTCTGGCCGCACGGTCCCAATTTGCTGGCGGATCGAATGTCGCCGGAAACACTCGAAACCCGGGGCACCCCGCCTCGGTGGGACACGCTGGAATTCGATTCGGGCCGTTCCGCGCCCCTGCCGCTGCTGAGCAACCGCAGCGAGGATGACCTCAGCGCCATCCGCTTCCGGCTGCCGTTGGAGGTGGACGGACGGCGCCGGTTCGAGGCCGCCAATCCGCATTTGATCAGCATCCTGGCGCGCTCTTCCGGCATGGAGTCCGAAAGCGAGATTTTCTGTCGGGTGTATTGCGATGACGACGAGGGCGGCAACGCCATGTTTTCGGAACGTAAGGCGGAAAAACGCACCTATCTGCATCCGACGGGGTTCGTGCGCATCGGGGCCTATGGACAACCCCTGGCAACGGACTGCCGGTCCCATCTGCTGGTCGAGTTTGGCTTGCGGGGACGTGGCGAGGTGGTGTTTGCCGATCCCAAGCTGATGAGCGTGGCCGCGCTGGAAGGCGCTTTTCGGGGACGCAAGATCATCGCGCGTTCGGAATACGAACGGCTGCCGCCTTCGGAACGTCCGGTGGGCGCGGCCATCAAACCCGACAATATGTGGAGCGCGGCCGGAATCGGATTTATCCTCAGCGGCTACATCCCCTTGCGGGAGTGGATTCGTCCGGCCCTGGTGTGGAGTTCGTACATTTTGATGCTCTGTGCCGCGTTTTTCGCCGCCAACGTGATCATGCGCAAGAAATGGGCCGAGAGCGAACGCTATCCGCTGCCCAATACGCGCATTCCCCTGGCAATGAGCGGGGTCGAGGAACCCAACGCCCTGGCCTTTCCGTCCGTTTGGCACAACCGCTTCATGTGGGTCGGATTCCTCTTCGCCTTTACCTGGGGCATGCTGCAGGGATGGCACCATTTCAATCCCCGTATCCCGGATTTGTCGATTCGCGTTCCGCTGGGCCCTTATTTTACCAATCCTTCCCTGGGCGGCATGTTCAACGTGAACTTCATCGTCAGCATTTTCGTGGTCAGCATCGCGGTTTTCTTTGAACTCAACGTGCTGATGAGCCTGGTGGTCGGGTATTGGATCTACCGCTCGCTGTTCTGGATCGGGCACTGGTCCAACCTCAAGATCAACATCGGGTTTCCCTGGCGCTACGAACAGAACATCGGGGGATACCTGGGCTATTTCTTCATCGTCATGATCCTGTCGCGCAAGTACCTCTGGGGCGTTCTCAAGGCGGCCGCACGCGGCGACCCGCGCGAGCCCGGCGAACCCCTGTCCAGCCGCGCGGCGGTGTTGCTGCTGCTGGGGTGCAATCTCGGGGTGCTGGTCTGGGCCCGCGTGGTCGGGGCCTCCATGCTCAGCATGAGCGTCTTTTTCGGGTTTCTGGCCATTCTTGGGTTTGTCAGCGCCAAGTTCCGGGCCGAATGCGGCCTGCCGTTCGGCTACTTTACGCCCTACAATGCCATGCTGTTCGTTTCGCTATGCGGCGGCCTGGCGGTTTTTGGCGCCGAGGGTCTGCTGATCTCGTTGCTGTTGTCGGGCTTCCTGACCGTGACGGTGTTTTTCCTCGTTCCCGGAACCCAGTTCGAGTTGATCCAGATCGGCCATCGCATGGGGGTGCGTCCGCGTCATATTCTGTATACCGCCTTGCTGGGAATTCTGGGCGGACTGTTTATCGGCGGATGGGTTTTCCTGTCCAATGCCTATGCCATCGGGGGCGACAACATCCGCTTCCAATGGGCCTTTAACGGGCTCGAATTCTATCTGCGCCGTTTCCGCATGGACCTGGGACGAGCCACGGCCGAAATGGCGCGCATGGGGGAGTCCGTCGCGCCCGACGCACCCAACTGGGGCGCGCGTACCATGGTCGTCTGGGGCGGCATTACCATGGTGCTGACCTTGCTGCGGCAGTTCTTTTCGAAGTTCTGGTTCCATCCCATCGGGTTCATTCTGGGGGGATCCAATCTTAATGACGGCGCCAACTGGGGAAGCCTGCTGGTGGCCTGGGCCATTCGGGCCCTGGTGCTGAAAATCGGCGGCGCCAATGCCGTGCGCCACAAGTTGCACCCCTTTTTCGTCGGGGCCTTTGTCGGGGCCTTGACGGTGCTGCTCGTTTTTACCCTGATCAACGGCTACAGCATTACACAGGGCAGCGGAAAATTCTACCGGTACATTCCTTGAACCCATGAAGTCTTTTTCGAAAAACGGCAGGTGGCGGTCGGGCGTCTATGCGCTGGGATATGCGTTGCTGACCTGGGGGGCCATGATCGCCTTCCTGCGGATCTTCTCCCCCACGGAGCACGTGCCGCTTAAACCGTTCGATCGCGCCTACGACCGGAGCGCCATGCAGGCCGCCATGACCCCGGAGTCCGTGCGGAACGCCCTGGATGACATCGAAGCCATGGGTTCGCGCTCTCCGGGACAACCGGGGCACGCCGAGGCCATGCGATGGTTGCAAAGCCGCTACCGCAATGCCGGACTGGATGTGTTTGAACAGGAAATCGATTCGGTCCACCCCCTCGCGTCGCGGGTCGAAATCCTGGCGGACGACCGCCCGCTGCCCCTGAAGGCCTGGCCCGCACCCCCCAACCATGTGCAGCCCATGGTGACGCCCCCGGAGGGACTCCAGGGCGAGTTGATGCTGATCACCGAGAAGCAGGTTCGGAATACGCTCGATTTCAGCGATAAAATCGCCCTCGTCGATTTGTCGCGCCCCCTCTTCCGCGAACTTGGCTTGTCGCCGGGGCGTTTTTATGAACTCGGCTTCCAGGCGCTGATCGTGACCCATTCCAACGGAGTGGAACGGATTCCTTGGAAACGCCTGACCGACCTGCGCATGAATCTGCCGCTTAATTACGTGCGCCTGGTGGCCGGGCACGAAATTCTCGCGCAGGTCGGGCAACGCGTCCGCCTGCATGTCGAGAGCGCCTATCGAAACATCGCCACCACCAACCTGGTGGCCGTGATGCGGGCGCCGGGCGCGAAGAGCCGGGGCGCCCTGGTCGTGCCCGTTTCCTACGACGGGTTCACTCTGTTGCCGGATTGCAACTATTCCACCTTGCAGGCGCTGCAGATGGCACTGCAGCAACGCATGCTGGAAGGGATGCTTCCGCATCGGGAGGCCTTGTCGCGCGATGTCGTCATGGTGGCCACCAGCGGTGACTACACCGCGCAGAACAGCATCAACCGCCTACTTGCCACCGTGGGCGCCTACGACGCCCGCGAGGCCGTCGGCGAACGCCTGGCGAAGGAACGGCACGACAACGATCTTCGGCTGGCAACCATCGCCCGTCTGCTCCAATGCCTGGAGGATGAACGGTTCGGGCGCGACCGCGACCGGAGCACTGAAATGCTGCGGCAACTGCCGCCCGATGACAAAACGTTTTTCGATGAGCAGTTTCGCTATATGATGCGGCGCAGGGTCTTCGATGCCGCCGAACCCCTGTTGCAGGCGCGCATTCGCTTTGAACGCCACCCCGAAGACCTCGAAAGCGAGGCGTACAAGGCCTTTCGCGCCGCCAAGGATCGCTACGACCGCCTCAACACCCTGTCTTCTCTGACGCTGCCCCGCTACCTGGAACGAAAAGAAGAACGCGACACGTTGGATCCGCGCGCCGCCATTCGCGTCAGGCTCGAAGCCCTGGAGCGCCATCACCAGAGCCTGGAGCGTCGCCTTGAACAGGAAACCGCCCTGTACGATCTGTTTCGCGGCTATGAGGAAATGATCGTCATGGCCCCCGCCTTGACTCCGTCCGTAACGGGGGAGGGGCGCGAAATGCTGGGCTTCACCGGCGGCAGCGGCATCGTGCATGCCGAGGCCGCGGACACCTTCCGGCGCTTGTTGCAGGATGCCGCCCTTGCCCTGGACCTGCAGGAACATATCGAGCTCGATTTCCGCGGTCTGCAGCATGGGACGGCCATGGCTTCCGTGCTGGCCGGAATGCCGATCCATGCCCAGCCCTGGTCGCAACTTTCCTATCCGGCTTTCAGTGTCATCTCCCCTCGGGGAGATTACGGCGACTTTTTCAACCCCCTGCCGCTTTCCGCCGCCACGAATCTCTCCGCCATTGCCGGATCCATGCAGGTCCTGGGCGAAGCGGCCCTGGCCTCCGCCAGGGGCTATGGTCGCTTTCAACGGTTGCCCCGCTGTTCTCCCTACCAGTTGCGGGGCATGGTGTATGCTTCCGGCGTCGGCAACTCCGTTGTGCCGAATTATCCCATGGCCGGGGCCTTGATCTGCAGCCAGGAGACCGAATCCCGCTATGGTAGAATCTCGGCGGGATTTCAACGCAAGCCGTTGTTCTTTACCGATCCCTACGGTCAGTATTTCCAGCCGTTGTTGTCCGTCGGAACCTTTTTCGGATGGAGCGATCAGACCCCTCTGGCCGCCGCCTGGTACGACGAACAGGGCCTGATCCGCTACTTCAAGGACGAGGGACGCAACGCCCAGAACATGTACAAGTCGCGGACCATGGTGTATGACGGTACCCCCGTGCACCTGGTGCTGTATCGCGGCACGCCCGTGGCCATCCTGAACCGGGTCAACCCGCAGTCCATGCGCGCCTTTACCGATGCGGAATTCCTCAACAGCAGCGGATTGGTGCCCTTTGTCAGCACGTCGAAATTCGTCAGCGAGGACGGATTGCTGGACTTCGTCCCGCCGGACGAACGCTTTTACGTGACCCTCAAGGCCGGTTCGCCCGAAAACGAGCAGGTGTCGATCATCCGCGCCTTTTGTCTCGGCTCGCCCGATCCGGATTTTGTGCCCGATCCGGAAGTCGAGATCGACGGGCCGGGATTTCTGGCCCAGGATTGGCCCGTGCTGCGCAACCTTGCGGCCGAAGCCTCCGCGTCCATGGCCTTCATTTCGGGCAAGCGTCTGGCTTTGCAGGAACGCTACGGAATGGTCGACGAAATGACGGCCACGTTTCACTCTCGTGCCATGGAGGCGCTGGCGGAGGCCGGGGTCGCAACCCGCGCGCTGCTCGCGCGGCTGCGCGATTACCGGCAGGCGATGTCATACCTGATTCTCAACCATCCCGTAATTCGCGGGTCGATTTCCGAGGCGGTCTGGGGCATCTTGTGGTACATGGGACTGCTGGTGCCGTTCATTTTCTTCTTCGAAAAGCTGGTGTTTGGATTCCCGGATATTCGCAAGCAATTGGCTGCCCAGAGCGTGATCTTCCTGGTGGTGTTTGCGTTGCTGCGGTGGTTGCATCCCGCCTTTCAGATGATCCGTTCGTCTTTGATGATCCTGCTGGGCTTCGTGATCATCCTGATTGCCGGCGGCATTACGATTGTGCTATCCACGAAGTTTCGCGAAAACCTGGACGCTTTGCGCACCGCCCAGGGCGCGGTGAAGGGAGCCGAGATCAATAAGGCCGGCGTGATGGTCACGGCGTTCATGCTGGGACTGAACAATATGCATAAGCGCAAGGTGCGCACCGGGCTGACCTGCGCAACCCTGGTGTTGATGACGTTCGTGATGATCAGCTTCACCTCGGTTCAAAGCAACATCGTCGACCGCACGCGCGCCGTGGGCAAGGCTCCCTACCAGGGGTTGCTGGTGCGCGAGCCCCGGTTCATGCCCATCGGCAGCAGCGAGATATCGGCCCTTAATAGCCGCTATGGCGAAATGTTCACCGTTAATGAACGCGTCGCCATCGCCGGGGTCTACAACGGCAGTCTGGGCCGTGGCGTCACTCCGGATCTGGAGGTCGTCGCGGACGATGACGGCCGCCAGACCCGTCAGATTGCCCGGACGGCTCTGCTGCTGCGCCATACCGAACCCTTGCGCCACTCGATCCGTCTGCATTCCACCAATGGTTGGTTCACCACGCGACAGGCCCTGAGACCGGCGGGAACGACCGCTCCGGTGATGCTGTCCGATACCATGGCCGAGGCCCTTGGAATCACCGCCGACCAGGTCGATGCCGGCGCCGTGCAGGTGCGCGTGAACGGCATCCTCTACGATGTGCATAACATTTTCGACGCCATCTCTCTCGAACAGGCGACCGATCTCGATGGCGACAACCTGCTTCCCTATGATGCCGAAGCCCTGGTCAGTCCGCAGATCAGCGGCGGCAGCCTGCTGGCGGACCGCGACGATCCGCGCGTTCCGGCGGCCTTGACGCTGATCACCCTGCCCGACAGCCTGGCCGTGCCGTCAAGGGGCGCCGCCCGCACCCTCTCGGCGGCCATCGACATGGGAATGACCGTGTTTGCCAGGGCGCGGCAGGAGATTACGTCTTACCTGGAACAGACGGGACGGGAAACCAGCTACGGTCTGGACGGCATGGCCTATATCGGACGGCGGACGCGGGAACAGTCCCTGGGCGGATTGATCGATCTCCTGATCCCGCTGGTGATCGCGGCTCTGACCGTACTGAATACCATGAAGGGATCCGTGTACGAACGGCGCGACGAAATCTTCGTCTACAATGCCGTGGGCATTGCGCCACGCTACATCTTTTTCATGTTCGTGGCCGAGGCCCTGGTGTATGCCGTGGTCGGATCCCTGCTGGGCTATATTCTCAGCCAGGGAATCGGGCGCGTGTTGACGACCTTGAACTGGACCGGCGGCATGAATATGAATTTCACGTCCCTGTCCACGGTCTATGCCTCGCTGGCGATTGCCGCGGCTACGCTGCTTTCAACCTGGTTTCCCGCGCGCTCGGCCATGGAGATCGCCAAGCCGGCGGACAATGCCGGCTGGTCCCTGCCCGAGTCCGAAAACGACGAACTGTCGTTCGAACTTCCCTTTACGTTCAACCATTTCGACCGCATTGCCGTGCTTGGATTCTTTCACCAGTATTTCATGAACCTGGGCGAGGGCAGCGCGGGTCCCTTCTTCGCCGGCCCCCCCCGCTTGTTGGTGCGCGAAAAATCCTCCCCGTCCGGAAAGGGGATTCCGGTTCCGGCTATCGAGGTGCAAATCTGGCTCAAACCCTTCGACCTTGGCGTTTCCCAGTGGGTCGAAATCGATCTGGATACCGACGCCGCCACGGGTGAATATATCTCGCGTATGAGCCTGCGGCGCATCACTGGAACGCGGGAGGCCTGGATGCGCCTCAATAAGCCGCTCGTGGCCCTGATCCGGCGACATTTTCTGCATTGGCGGGCCGTCACCGAAAACCATAAACGGGATTTGCACGCCGAGGCCCGTCGCATGCTGGAATCCGTGGCTGAAGCAGGGGGTGAGGTTCATGGCTAAAGTCGACCGGGAACTGGAACAGTATCGCAACCTGCTGACGCCCTCCGGCGTGTATGAAGAGGGATTCGGATGGACAACCATCATCGGCGTCCTCTTCTGCGGCTTGATCATGATGCCCGGCGCCATCTACCTGGGGCTTATGACCGGCGGCAACATGGGCAGCGCCGCGACCTGGGTGACCGTGATCCTGTTCAGCGAGGTCACGCGCCGCGCCATGAAGACCATGAGCAAGGGCAACTTGATTGTCCTGCTGCATGCCGCCGGCGTGATGATGGCCGGCAACCTGCTCTTTCCCGGCGGTCCCTTTGGACAATTGGTCTACCGCGCCTACCTGGTGACATCCGATATCGCCCGCGATATGGGCATGCGTGACTTTTTCCCCGCATGGTGGGTCCCGAAACCCGACAGTCCGGCCATCACCGAACGCATCCTGTTCCATCGCGACTGGATCAAGCCCATCCTCCTCCTCGCGTATGTGTCCGTGGTGGGCGTCATCAATAAGTATACCCTGGGATATTTCTTTTTCCGGCTGTGCAGCGATGTCGAGCAGCTCCCGTTTCCGCTTGCCCCCATCAGCGCCCAGGGGGCGCTGGCCCTGGCCGAATCGACCAAGAAAAGCTCGGAGCTGGACCTCGATGATGTGCAGATGGACGAAACCGGGCATCGCGTCTATTCCAAGTGGCGCATTTTCTCTCTGGGATCGGCGATCGGAATCTCGTTCGGCCTCATCCAGGTCGGTGTGCCCGCCGTTACCGGAATGTTCCTGGACAAGCCGGTCTTTCTGATTCCGCAACCGTTTGTCGATACCACCACCATGACGGAAGTCCTGCTGCCGGCCACCCCCACCGGTATGGTTATCGACCCCGGCATCGTCATCACCGGAATGGTGCTGCCCTTCTGGGCCGTGGTCGGAACCTTCAGCGCCATCGTGGTGACGCTCGTGTTGAATCCCATCCTCCATGCCTCCGAGGTGCTGGTGCAGTGGCAACCCGGCATGAATACGGTCAATACCCAGTTCGTCAATTCCATCGATTTTTGGATGAGTTTTGGGTTTGGAACCTCGGCCGCCATCGCCTTGATCAGCGTCTTTGCCACGGTGCGGGACGTGATCCGCCGCGGCCGCCAGGCCAAACGTCAGCGCGAGTCGTCCATGCCGGATATGGATGAACGACAGGCGGCGGTCGGCCGCTTGTGGAAAACGCCCCGGATCGGGCGGGGAGATTATCCCCTGTGGCTGGCGCTGATCGTCTACACCTTCAGCGCCGGCAGCATGGTGGTTGTCTGCAACCGCCTGGTGCCGGGCATCGTACACTTCCTGATCGTTTTTACTTTCCTGTACAATCCTTTCATCTCGTATGTCAACGCGCGTCTTCTGGGACTGACCGGGCAGATGGTGCAGATTCCCTTTGTCCGCGAGGGCGCCTTTATCCTTTCCGGCAGCAATTCGCTCGATATCTGGCTGGCGCCCATCCCGATCGAAAACTATGGCGGCATGTCGCAGTCCTTCCGTGTCAACGAGTTGACGGGCGTGCGCTTCCGCTCCCTCATGAAGGCCGACCTGGTGGCCTTGCCGGCCGTGTTCCTGATGTCCTTCCTTTTCTGGGGGTTTATCTGGAAGTCTAATGCCATCCCCTCGGATATCTATCCGGCGGCACGGATCAACTGGGAATTGTTTGCCCGTTCCCAAACCCTGTTGTTTTCCGCCACCTTCCATCCGGAGATCACCGGCGACGCCGCGGCGGCCGTCGATACGGCCAGCCGGTTTGCCGACACCGAGTTCGCGCGCGCGCTGCATCCCAGGGTGATCCTGGCGGGCGGCTCCCTGACCGTTTTGCTGTTTGGACTCTTCAGCCTGTTGGGACTCCCAACCTTGTTTATTTACGGCATGATTCGCGGCTTTGGAGCCCTGCCGCATACCATGATCATCGAAATCATGGGCGCGCTGCTGGGCCGCTATTATTTGCAGAAGAAGTTCGGATCGACCACCTTTTTGCGCATGGCTCCAACCTTGATGGCTGGATACTTTACCGGGGTCGGATTGATCGGCATGGCGACCATCGCCATGAATTTGATTAAAAATGCCGTCTCCAGCGCCCCCTTCTGACGACCTCCATGAATACCACTCCCATACCGAATCAAGTCAAATTGCCGCTGCGGATCGCCTTCGAGGTCGTGGTGCAGGGTCTCCGCATCCGCCTGGGACGCTCCATGGTCACGATCACCGGCGTCGTTTGCGGAATTGCCTTTTTGATTTCGATCCTTACCGGCCAGTTGATCAAGCGTGGGGTCGCCGAGGAGGATGCGCGACGCGAAGAGGTGGCGCGCATGCAAAGCTTCCTGCGCGCGGACCTGCCGGACCTGAACGGCAAAACCGTCGGACTGGTGGGCGTGGGGCGACTCGACGAGGTGGAAATGCGTCTGCTGGAAGGACTCAACCAGCGCGGGGTCGCGGCCCTCATGCTGGCCGAGGCACAATCACCCCGCCTGCCGCGCGCGTTGCCGTTGGCCCGAACCGCGGCCCCGGCGCGAATCGTCGCCGAGGCGGACGTGATCCTGGTCATGGGCGACGCTTCGCCGCCGGGGTTTGACTGGCCGGGCTTTTTTGGACGGTCCCTGAACGCCATGGCCGCCCTGACGCGGCCGGACCCGGCCGCGCTGGGACCCGAGGCCGCGGGACGCAGCGTGGTCCTGGCACGGGCCCTGACCTCCGAGGAACGCGCCGAGAAGGAGTCCGCGGCCCGCAAGGAACGCTTCCGCAATGCCTGGATCGTGTCGATTTCACTGCTGGTGACCGTCATCGGCATCGCCAACGCCATGTTGATGTCCGTAACCGAACGCTTTCGCGAAATCGGTACCATGAAATGCCTGGGCGCCCTTTCGGGATTCGTGACCCGCATGTTCGTGCTGGAAGCCTCTATCGTGGGACTGGTTGGGGGGCTGCTCGGAGCCTTGTTCGGAGCCGTCTTCGCCACGGTGGCCTATAGCTTCAGCTATGGGGGCGCCATGGTCCTGGGATCGCTGCCCTTGCTTCCCTTGTCGGTGTATGCTCTCCTCGGGGTGACGGCGGGGGTGGTGTTGTCGATT
>CAZIUM010000019.1:0-23612 GCA_964542285.1 uncultured Lentisphaerales bacterium | reverse complement strand
AATTGGCCGTGAAGGAGAAGGAGTGAAACAGCGGCAACACGATCAGGAAACGGTCGTGATGGCCGATGCCGGTAATGACTTGCAACGCGCCGTCGGTGTCGGCGCAGAAATTGGCATGGGTCAGCATGGCCCCCTTAGGCAACCCCGTGGTGCCTGAGGTGTAAATGACCGACGCGACGTCGTCCGGCAAGGCGGCTTCGCGGTCGAATCGGGCGCCTTTGGCGGCGGACTTGACGGCACGTTCCGCCAGGGCCTGCTCAAAATTCCAGCAGGTGAGCCGATGGCATTCAGGAGGACGTTCCGAGGTGTCGTCCACCAGTACCAGGTGCTTCAGGTGGGGGAGATCGGGGGCGATCTCTTCGACGACCGGCAGATGTCGGCGGTCGGTAAACACGGCGACGGCGCCTGCATCCTTGAGCATGTAGCCGATTTCGCTGGACCGCAGCTTCGGATCGATGGGGACCATCGGAATGCCGCACCCCGTCACCCCCAGGTAAATTTCCATCCATCGCGGACTATTGTCCAAAAGAATGGCGGCGGGCTGGGCGCGGGGAACCAGGTCGAGGTCTTCTGTCAGTTCCGCGATCTGCCGGACCCGGGTGGCCGCTTCGGCATAGCTCTCCGAGCGCAACTGTCCTTCGACCCGGTATTGAAACGCCGTTCGCTTGGGAGTACGGGCAACGGCCTCTTCAAAAAAATTGCGGATGGTCATAGTTTTATGGCTCCTTGTGCAGACATCCAACCGGCAAGAATGTAACGGCAAAGCCGGGGCATGACAACACTAGCTTTCGCTTATCTTATTGGCTGCCCAACGAATGCGGTTTGGCGAGGCGGCGTTGCGTTATGCGGATGCGATTTTCCAGGTCCGGAGTTTCCATCAGGAAGCGCACCATGCAGAGATTGCGGGCGCCGGCCGCGAGGACTTCGTCCAGGTTGCTTTCGTCGATTCCGCCGATGGCCACCACCGGCCGGTCGGCGAATTGCAGCACTTTTCGCAGTCTGCCGGTGCCGACCACGGGATCGGGGCGTTCCTTGGTGGGGGTGGGGTAAATGGGGCCGAACCCAATATAATCGGGTCGGGTTTGAAGGGCGGCGCGGGCCTGTTCCAGCGAGTGGGTGGAAAGTCCGATGCGCAGGGGCGTGCCGGCGGCGATGCGTCGAGCCTCGGAAATGGACAAATCCTCCTGTCCAAGATGAACCCCGTCGGCGCCCGCGGCCAGGGCCAGGTCCACCCGGTCGTTGATGAAAAACAGCGTGTCGCTGCCGCGAGTCACCGCCAGAATCTCCTCCGCCATTTGCAGAATCCGGCGCGCATCGGCTTGCTTCTCGCGCAACTGCAGGTAGCGCACGCCGCATTTTACGCAGAGCGACGCAATCTCGCGAGGCGGCAGGCTGGGGTTGGTGATGATGACATAAAGTCCAAAATCCGTTTGCATGGCATGCAGCATACAAATTTGCTAGCATTCCGTCATGCAGTCATTGGTCGAAGCGTTGCGTACGGCAGGTTCCGTAGCGATCTTGAGCGGTGCGGGGGTGTCGACCTTGTGCGGGATTCCCGACTTTCGCGGTCCCCGGGGACTTTATCGGCGGCCGGACGCCGAGCGCCTATTTGACATCGACTGGTTTCACCGCGATCCCTCCATTTATTATCGCGGCTGCCGCGATTTGATCTACGGGCTGGGCGCATACGAGCCAGGACCCGTGCATCGGGCGGTGGCCAAGCTGGAACAGGACGGCATCGTCGCCGGCGTGATTACGCAAAACATCGACATGTTGCACCAGCGGGCCGGATCGCTCAAGGTATTCGAAATCCACGGTTCCCCCATTCGGCATCGCTGTCTTCAATGCGGACATGAATTGGGGTACGAGGCGGTGTGCCGCTTGCTGGAGCGGACGGATGTGCCCCGCTGCGATCGCTGCGGCGGCCTTTACAAACCGGACATCACCTTCTTCGGCGAGCCGTTGCCGGAAGCGGCTTTCGAGGGCGCCGTCCGCCTAGCGCGCTCGGCGGCCGTGTTGTTGGTGTTGGGCTCGTCGCTCACGGTGCAGCCGGCAGCGTCGTTGCCCATGCTGACCCTGCGGGGCGGAGGACGCCTGGCGATTGTCAATGCCCAGCCGACGCCCCTGGATGGCTATGCCACCTGGCGCGCGCGGGACCTCGCGGCCTTCGCCGACATCATCCTGGCGGAGGCCGCCCCCCCTCGGGCGTAGCGGCCTTCCATGGCAGTGGCTACACGGTCGGGGGGGAGTCAGCTCAGCCCCAGGGCTCGTTCCACCTTGGCGCCGTAGTCGGGATCGGCCTTGGCAAAGTGCGCCACCATCTTTTTCTGTAGTTCCCGCGGCACCTTGCCCAGGCTGCCGGCGATGTTCCGCGCCAGGTCCTCCTGTTGCGCGGGCGACATGAGCCGGAAAAGGTTGCCGGGCTGGATATAGTCGTCGTCGACCCCGCGTTTCTGTTCGTAACGGTCGGCATCGCCCGAGATTTTCAGTGGCGGTTCGGCATAGGCGGGGTTCGCGACCGCGCTGCCGGTGGAGTTGGGCTCGTAGTTGGGATCGCCCCCGCCATTGTCATCGAAACGCATGGCCCCGTCGCGTTGGTAGGGGTTGCACACCCGGGTGCCGCGCGGGCTGTTGATCGGCAGGCGCTCAAAGTTGGTTCCCAGGCGATACCGGTGGGCGTCCGCATAAGAAACGATGCGGGCCTGCAGCATCTTGCAGGGCGAAAACGAAATGCCCGGCACCACGTTGCCCGGCGAGAAAGCGGCCTGTTCCACCTCGGCGAAGTAATTGGCCGGGTTGCGATTCAGTTCCAGCGTGCCGACTTCGATCAGCGGATAGTCCTCGTGCGGCCAGACCTTGGTCAGGTCGAAGGGATTCCAGCGATAGCCGGCCGCCTCTTCCTCCGGCATGATCTGAACAGAAAACGTCCATTGCGGGAACTCGCCTTTTTCGATCGCATCGAACAGTTGAACGGTGTGAAAGTCCGGATTTTTCGCCGCCCATTTGTCGGCTTCCTCCGGCGGCATGCAACGAATGCCCTGACAGGTCTTGAAATGAAATTTCACCCAGAAGCGTTCGTTGGCGGCATTGATAAAACTGTAGGTGTGGCTGCCGTAGCCGTTCATGTAGGGAATTCCCTCCGGGATTCCGCGGTCGGAAAACAGGATCGTGACCTGGTGCAGCGACTCGGGCACCTGGGACCAGAAATCCCATTGGGCGAAGTCGCGCTTGGCGTTGGTTTGCGGGTTGCGCTTTTGCGTGTGAATAAAGTCCGGGAACTTGATGGCGTCCCGGATGAAAAACACGGGCGTGTTGTTTCCCACCATGTCCCAGTTGCCTTCTTCGGTGTAGAACTTGAGCGCGAATCCGCGCACGTCCCGCACCGTGTCGGCCGACCCCTTTTCGCCGGCCACCGTCGAGAAGCGCCCGAAGACCGGGGTCTGCTTGCCGATTTCCGAGAAAATGCGCGCCTTGGTGTAGCCTGCGATGTCCTGTGTCACGGTGAAGGTTCCGTGGGCGCCGGTGGCCTTGGCATGCACCACCCGTTCGGGGATGCGTTCGCGGTTGAAGTGGGCCAACTTCTCCAGCAGGTAATGGTCCTGCAGCAGGGTGGGGCCGCGTTCTCCCGCGGTCAGCGAGGTCTGGTTGTCCGGAACCGGAATTCCGGCCGCCGTCGTCAGGGTCTCTGGTTTCTTCATGATCTTCTCCTTGGTATGCATGCCTTTTCGGCAGACAGGGTTTTGAGGCACAGCAGATGCGCGCTGACACCGACAGCCACGGCCAAAAGCAGGGAACGCAACCACCAGGAAGACAGCACCGCCAGGGTGGAGTAGCCGATCGTCAGCCAGAGCAGCGCCAGGGCAACCACCTTGGCGCGCAGCGTGACGGCGCGATGTTCCCGGTAGTTACGGATGTAGGGACCAAACCATTTGTGGCCCATCAACCAGCGGTAGAGACGGTCGGACCCGCGCATGAAGCAGGCCGCCGCCAGCAGCAGAAAGGGTGTGGTCGGCAGCAGGGGCAACACGATCCCCAGCGTCCCGAGCGCCACCGCCAGCAGGCCGACACAGACCAGCAGGTATTTTGAGCTTTTTCTTTTTTTCATGACCGCCCACACCTTTTCAAGTGAAGGACCGCCCACGGAAAAATCCGGCTAGAAAATAAATACCGGGCCCAACAGCAAGGACGTGTCGTCGGACGTCACATGCTCCATGTAGTCGAAACGCGCCACCGCGCCGACGGACCGGGTAAACATGCAATGTGCGCGAGCGCGCACGGTATGGTATTCCTGGCCTTCCCGACCGTCCTGAAAATAATATTTAACCGTCGCGGCCAGCATGCGCCAGCGCCATCCGACGGTTACTCCGTACATCCAGGAATGGTTGTCGACATCCCCCTGAGGCATCTCCATTTCTTCCCAGGCATAGCCCACGTAGGGGTTGATGCTCAAATGTAGTTCGGGAATGTTGATCAGCGGGCCGGCTTTGAGCATGGGAACGGTGACGGTGATGTCATGATTCGGCGGCTCGATCTTGTGGTAGAGATGGCCCGCGCCGAGATTCCACGAAAGACGCCGGCGATGACTGCCGTACCAGTTGGCGAAAAAAAGGTTTCCGAAAACATCGGTGTCGTTGACGTCGGTGAAGAAGACGAAATCGGTCAGCACCAGGTTCTTCCAACCCAGCATGGTGAACAAGCCATATTCCGGGGCGGTCTCCTTCCGGGACGATCCCGCCGCGGGGCCGCCCCGCGCGATGGTCTCGTTGCGGTTCCAGCCGTAAAGCGGACTGATGACCAGCATGGTGTCGTGGCTTCGGCCTTCAGGGTCCGTTGGCGCGGCAGGCTCTTCCGCATGGACCCTGGACATCGGTGCAAGCAGCAGGACAAGGCCGATGCGCAAACCTATACTCGATGATTTCATGAAGGCAGTATAGGGGAAGTCACAGTCCGGGACAAGCGATCTTTCTTTATCCTTTATTTCCCCCTTTATTCCCCGCGCGGGGGGTCTCCCACGTGATCCAATGCGGCCAGTTCCTTTGCCAGGCCGATGTAGCTCGCAGGCGTCAGCTCCAGCAGGCGCTGCCGGTCCTCGGGGGGCAGCTCGAGTCCCTGGATAAATTCTTTCAGTCGTTCGGCGGTGATGCCCCGTCCGCGCGTCAGTTCCTTGAGTTGTTCGTAGGGATTTTCCAGGCCGGCTTTACGCATGATGGTCTGCACGGGTTCCGCCAGCACCTCCCAGGCGTCGGCGAGATCTTCCCGCAGGCGCGCGTCATTGACACAGATTTTGCCCATGCCCTTCCGTGTCGAAGTGCAGGCCAGCAGACTGTGCCCGAAGGCGGCGCCGAAATTGCGGATGGCCGTCGAATCGGTCAGGTCCCGTTGCAGCCGCGACACCGGCAGCTTGCGGGCCAGGTGCGCCAGCAGTGCGTTGGCCACTCCCAGGTTCCCCTCGCTGTTCTCGAAATCGATGGGGTTGACCTTGTGAGGCATCGTGGAGGAACCGACTTCTCCCTTGACGGTCTTCTGTCCCAGGTAGCCCCAGGAAATGTAGCTCCAGACATCGCGGTCGAACGACAGCAGAATGTCGTTGAATCGGCAGAGGGCATCGCACAATTCGGCCATGCCGTCGTGCGACTCGATCTGCGTGGTCAGCGGATTGAATTGCAGGTCGAACTCGTCCTCGATGACACGCCGCGCCAGGGCGGGCCAGTTCACCCGCGGGTAGGCCGCGATATGGGCGTTGTAATTGCCCACGGCGCCGTTCAGCTTGGCGGGCAGGGGCACGGACGACAGGCGTTCGGAGGCGCGTTGCAGACGATAGGCGAAGACGGCGAACTCCTTGCCCAGCGTGGTGGGCGTGGCAGGCTGGCCGTGGGTGCGTGCCAGCATGGGTACGGCCGCATGCCGCCGGGCAAAGTCGGCGACGACGGAAATCAATTCCTGCTGCGTCTCCCGCAGCTCGGCGCGGCCGTCGCGCAGCATCAAGGCATGGGCCACGTTGTTGATGTCTTCCGAGGTGCAGGCAAAGTGAACGAATTCGGACCGGTTTGCCAGCGAAGTGCCGGCCAGTTTTTCCTTGAGGGCATATTCCACCGCCTTGACATCATGGTTTGTGGTGGCTTCGATCTCCTTGACTCTTTGGGCGTCCTGGAGCGTGAAGCTTTCGCCCAGCCCCTTGAGCCAGGCGCTCTCTTCCGGGGTCAGGGGGGGCGCTTCGGGAAGGCCGGGTTCGGCGCACAAGGCCGTCAACCAGGCGATTTCCACCTGGAATCGTCGGCGAATGAGCCCGAATTCGGAAAATACGGGACGCAGCTTGCGCATGCGCCCGGCATAGCGCCCGTCAAGGGGCCCGATGTTGGTCAGAGGATCGAAAAGGTCAGTGTTCATGGTTGTTCCGGCGTGAGTTCAAGATCGGTATCGGATGCATTCCCCTGCGCCAGGGCATCAGGGAGTAAGCATCCATCCAGCACGGCCCCCGCGGTGCAACGTGGCTGAACGCTCCCCATTGAACATGGAACCATGATGTAAAGCAATCCAAAATCTTTTCCGCCGAGGGGTTGACATCCCAGGAGGCAAAATGATAAACATGGCGCGTTTTGTAACGCCATGGTTCTCTTGGCGGCTCGATATGGGGGTATAGCTCAGTTGGTAGAGCGCTTGAATGGCATTCAAGAGGTCGCCGGTTCGATCCCGACTACCTCCACCATTTCGCAGAAACATGATGCCGGGAGTCTGGAAAAGCAATATGGGGTGGCGGCACCGCGAGCGCCTGCAACGCGAAGCGGGTGCTCTGGCCGCTGGACGGCCGCTGCCTATGTCGAACGCTGCCTGGGAGCGACGCCGCGAGGTGTTGAGCGATCTGCTGAAGCGGAAACTTCATCTGGCCCCCGACCCAACTCCCGCGGATTTCAAGGTGCACCGCACCGTGGCACGCGAAGGGTATCGCATGGACCTGGTTTCCTACGCTTCGGGCTCGCCCGACATCCGTGTGACCGCGGTCTTGTACGTGCCGGAAGGGGACGGCCCCTTTCCCGGCGTCTTGAACCTGCATGGCCATTGGCCCCAGGGCAAGCTGGCCGCCAGGATCCAGGAGCGCGGCCATGTGCTGGCACAGAACGGTTTCGTGGTGCTTTCCCCCGACGCCCCCGGCTCCGGTGAACGCAGCGTGGGGGCGGAAGATTTTCGCTACCACGGCGGCATGACCGGCGCCGGTCTCTACTTGCTGGGAGATTCGCTGGTGGGCTGGCAGGTTCGCGACAATCGCCGCAGCATTGATGTGTTGAGCGACCTGCCCTTTGTCGATGCCGACCGCATCGGTGTCACGGGCGCCTCCGGCGGCGGCAACCAGACGATGTGGATTTCCGCTTGCGACGAGCGCGTCAGGGTCTGTGTGCCGGTGGTGTCGGCCGGTTCCTTCGAAGCCTACGTGACCCGCCGTAACTGCATCTGCGAAACCTTGCCGGGCGGACTGACCTTCATGGAGGAATGGGAACTGTTGGGCCTGATGGCGCCCAAACCCGTACTGCTGATGAATGCGTACAAGGACTCTTCCCCGGCCTTCGGACCGGAGCCCGTCACGCGTACCGCGCAACTCCTGCGCGAACTCTATGCGTTGTTTGAGGCCGGTGAGCGTTTCGACGCCCGGATTTTCAATGCTCCGCATGGATATTGGCCCGAAATGCTTTCGGCGATGCTGGGATGGATGAAATACTGGCTGCGTGGGGAAGGCCCGGGCTTTGCCCTGACCTTGCCGCCGGTGGAACCGGTGGAGGAAGCCAGGCTGCGCGTGTTTACTCCCGATGCCTGGCCGGAGCGCACGCAATCCTATTTCGCCAACAAGGAAACCCTGAGGAAGGCGTTTCTCAAAGGGCGGACGGCGGCTCCGGACCCCGACCGCCGGCGGCATACGCTGGCGCGATGCGCCGGGTATGTTGCCGTGGAGCGCGCGGCCGAAGTCGAGGAATGCGACACCCCCGGACCGGGCCGGTGCCGTTCCGCCGTCATGATGTCGCCGCGCGGCATTCCTCTGCCGCTGACGATGCGCGAGGGATCCGATCCGAACGCACCGGTGGAACTGATCTTCGGCGCCGACGGCAAGGCGGGCACGTTCGCCGGGCAACGTTTCGAAGCCGCGGCGGCGGCCGTGACCACCGATCTGCCGGGACTGGGAGAACTGGCCTGGGAGGCGCCCGAACCGGTGGTCGGAGGCGCCAGTCTCCACGACACCGCCCGCGCCTGCCTGTGGCTGGGGTACACCCTGGCCGGCGAGTGGGCCGAATGCATCGCCGCCCAGGTGCGCTGGGCCGCGGAACGCTTTCCGGGGCGGGCCCTCCGGCTGGTGGCGGATCGCGAGGCGGCGCTGGCGGCTCTGCTGGCGGCGGCGCTGGACCCGGTTGCCCGCGGATGCGAGATGATTTCGGGCGATCTTCCCGCCAGCGCCGTTGACTATTTCCGCGCCACCGAAGGATCGATGGCCGCCATGATCCCCGGACTGCTGGCCTGGGGCGATCTGGACCAGATTCGGCAACTGGCGCAAGCGGCCGAGGCGTGAAATCGTCCTCCGCAAGGTTGTTGCCCTTGGTGCTGGGATCGGGTTCTCCGAGACGTGCCGAAATCCTGCGGCGCATGGGGTGCCGTTTCGAGGTGCTGGCGTTGGATACCGAAGAAATTCACGATGCAATCGATCCCGTGCGCACCGTATCGTTCAATGCCATGAAGAAGTATCGCGCCTGCCGTCGGCAACGACCGGAGGCGGCCCTGATCGCGGCCGACACGCTGGTGTGGTTCGATGGCCGTCTGATCGGCAAACCCGCCGATCCGCGGGAAGCCGCCGAGTTTCTGCGGAGCTTCTCCGGGCGCGACCAGTTCGTATTTACCGCCGTGGTCATGGGGCTGCCCCCGGTCGATCCGGAACGGATCGTCGAGGTGTCCTCCGTGCGGTTCAAGCTCCTGAGCGAGGATACGATTGCCGACTATTTGCGGCGCGCCTCGCCGCTGGACCGCGCGGGGGCCTATGATATCGATGTCAACGGCGATCAGTTGATCGCCGCATACAGCGGTTCCTACACCAACATCATGGGCCTGCCGCGGTCGCCCGTGAAAACCTGGCTGACCGCGCAGGGTTTGCTGTAAGACATAAGACGTGAGGCTGGAGGGGGGCCGTGCGCGGGTTTTATTGTTTCCGCGTATGCGCGGAAAGGTAGGGCGGCGAGGCCCTTCGCCGCCGCGCGCGGGTCCCCCGCGCGATCCCAACCCCCTTCTCCCACACCCCCACACAGAGAGTCGACAATTTGATCTTGCCGACTCTCACCGCCGCGCCTCCCGTCCGGCGTTCGGCTCCCGGCGTCCGGCGTCCGCTCCAAAATCGCGGCTGGCAATGCCGACATAATATGATATATTCTATCCATTGCATCCTTTCATCGGCAGGAGTCAACATGGTCATTTATTTGAACGGCAAACTGGTTTCGAAAGACGAAGCCGTGATTTCGGTTTTCGATCACGGTCTTCTATACGGTGACGGCGTTTTCGAAGGCATTCGCAGTTATCATGGGCGCGTTTTTTTGCTCAAGGAGCATGTCGCGCGCCTGTACAGTTCCGCCAAGGCCATCGCGTTGGAAATCCCGATCTCGATGGAAGAAATGACCGCGGCGGTCGTGGCCACCTGCCGTGCAAATCAATGCACCGACGGCTACATTCGCCTGGTGGTGACGCGCGGGGTCGGCAACCTGGGGTTGAACCCCTACAACTGCCAGAAACCGCAGGTGATCGTTATCGCGGACAGTATCCAGCTTTATCCCCCCGAGCTTTACCAGAACGGGCTGAAAATCGCCACCGTTGCCACCGTGCGGAATCATCCCGAAGCGGTCAATCCCAACATCAAGAGCCTGAACTACCTCAACAACATCATGGCCAAGATCGAGGCCATCAACGCCGGGTTCCAGGAGGCCCTGATGCTCAACCACACCGGGTATGTTGCCGAGGCTACCGGAGACAATGTCTTCGCGATCAAGGGGCACTTGCTGACCACCCCTCCGCCTTCCAGCGGATGCCTGCCCGGGATTACGCGCGACACAGTCATGAAACTGGCCTCCGAAAACGGGTTCGAGGTGCGCGAATCGGTGATGACACGCTATGATTTTTACACGGCGGACGAGGTGTTCCTGACCGGCACCGCCGCCGAGATCGTACCGGTGGTGGAAATCGATCGACGTGTGATCGGGGACGGCAGGCCTGGCGCGGGCACCCGGCGTCTGATCGATCTTTTGCGCGATTTTACCCTACAACCGGAATCCGGCGTGGCCATTCGTTGAAACCGCTCCGGGAACACGACCGTCATGAAATGTGAACTGTGCCATATTGCTGATGCGGAGATGGCGATCCGCCAGGTGGTGGGCGGCAAGTCACGCGAGCTGTTTGTCTGCCGCGACTGTGCCCGGCGTGTGGGGGAACCGGCCTCCGCCAACCTGCTGATGGAACTGCTGTTCGGCGCGGTATTCCAGACGCAGCGGGAAGACAACACGGCGAACCGTTGCCCCGGATGCGGTCTGGCGTTCAAGAATTACCGCGAGTCTTCGCGCCTGGGATGCGCTCAATGCTATCAAACCTTTGCGCGTGAGCTGGCGCCGGTATTGCGTGATATGCACCCCGGCGTGCGTCATGTGGGCAAGGTTCCGGAGGGTGCCCGTGCGGTCGTGGAGAAGGAACGCCTGGACCAGGCCCTCACCGAAGCCGTAGCATCTCAGCGGTTTGAAGAGGCCGCCAGGCTGCGCGATCGGTTGCAGGCCATCAAGGGCACGACATCGGATTCGCGAAGCGGGAGTCAAGATGAAGTGCAGGAATCCTGAGCCGGTGGCCTTGGCGGTCGATTCGCAAACGCCCGGTGGACGGGTGGTTGTCAGCAGTCGTGTGCGGCTGGCCCGCAACCTCAACGGGGAACGTTTCCCCGACTGGAACGATCCCGCTGGACGCAAGCGGGTGTTCAAGAAAGTTGCGATGGCAGTTCTCGATTCCGGCTCCTTACGCGATCCGGGATTGGTGGATCTCGAGGCGCACGACAATCTGTCGCTCTGCCAGATTCACGAACGGCGGTTGATCAGCAGCGATCTGCTGGAACGCGGCGCCGGGGGCGGGTTGGTTATGGATTCGGATGGCGAAGCCTCCGTGATGATCAACGAGGAGGACCATCTTCGCATCCAGGTGATCCGCCGAGGGCTGGATCTGTCCGGCGCCTGGGAGAGTGCCGACGCCATCGACAGCCGCATTGAGCCGCGCCTGGAGTATGCGTTTTCGACTCAATTGGGATACCTGACGGCTTGTCCCAGCAACGTGGGCACCGGCCTGCGCGCCAGCGTGATGCTGCATCTGCTGGGGTTGCGGCTGACGGACGACATCGATCCCGTCATGCGGGCGCTTGATCAACTGCACCTGAATGTTCGTGGCGTCGGCGGCGAGGGGTCGGATGCCGCCGGCCACATGTTTCAGATTTCCAACCAGGGCACCCTGGGGCAAACCGAACGGGAAGTCATCGACACCCTGCAACGTTTCGTTCTCGAGGTGGTGCGCCAGGAGCGTCTGGCACGCCTACGCCTGATGCGGGACGACGCCAGAATTGTCGAAGACTGTGTTGCCCGGGCCCTGGCGCTGCTGCAAAACGCGCGCGTGATTCCGGCGGACGAGGCCCTGGATTATCTGTCCGGTCTGTTGTTGGGCGTCGAGCTGGGGCTCTTGAGCGGACTGACCATTGAACGCATCGAAGATATGATGCTGGGAATTCAGCCGGGATTCCTGCAGCGTTTGATGGGCAGGGAAGCTGCTCCGGAACTGCGCGATGTGTATCGGGCCGATTGGCTGCGCGGACAGTTGGCGGATGTCTGCCTGTTGGCCTGAAGACCTTTATGTTATACTAATAAGCTTGGTGACGGACCGATTTTTTATCTATGAGTAACATGCGAAAATTCACCCCCCGGGCTCAAGAGGCCATTCGACTGGCTTCACGCGAAGCCGAACGTTTTAATCATCCTTACATCGGCACCGAGCATGTGTTGCTGGGGTTGGTGGCCCTGGGCGAAGGTGTGGCGGTCGAAGTGCTGGAAAGCATGGGGGTTTCATTGGAAGACATTCGCCTGGCGGTCGAAAAAGTTGTCGGGCATGGCAACGGGGAAACCCAGGTCGCCGGACCGCGCGCCTTCACCCCCCGCACCAAGAAGGTTTTCCAACTGGCCCTGGCCGAAGCCCACGGCATGCAGCACGACCAAGTGGGAACGGAACATCTGTTGCTGGCGCTGTTGCGCGAGGCTGAGGGGGTGGCGGCTCAAGTCCTGGTGGGATTCAACATCGGTCTTGAGGACGTTCGCGATGCCGTTCAGAAGTTCCTGGAAGACAATTTCGACGGAAGCGAGGAGGAGGGCATGCCGCCCGACGGCCTTGACGCCGGCGCGCCGTTCGAGGGTCCCAAGTCCTTCGACCCTGGGGACAAGCCCCCCAGGGAAGGCGGCAAGGCGAGCGGCAAAACTCCGGCATTGAATGCCTTCGGACGCGATCTGCTGGAATTGGCGCGTCGGAACGAGCTAGACCCCGTTATCGGGCGCCGTTCGGAACTCGACCGGGTGATCCAGATTCTCTGTCGGCGCACCAAGAACAATGCCGCCCTGCTTGGGGAAGCCGGAGTGGGCAAGACCGCCGTTGTGGAGGGACTGGCGCAGGCCATTGCCGCCGGCGACGTTCCCGAGCGCTTGCGCGACCGGCGCGTGATTGCGCTGGATATGGCCCTGTTGGTGGCTGGCACCAAGTACCGGGGACAGTTCGAGGAGCGCATCAAGTCCGTTATGGAGGAAGTACGCCGGTCGGGAAACGTGATTCTCTTCCTCGACGAGTTGCATACCATTGTCGGAGCCGGCAGCGCCGAAGGCACCATGGATGCCTCCAACATCATCAAGCCCGCGTTGGCACGAGGCGAATTGCAGTGTGTCGGGGCTACAACCATGGCCGAATATCGGAAATATATCGAGAAGGACGCCGCCCTGGAGCGTCGATTCCAAACGGTCCGGATCGAAGAACCCTCGGCGGAAGAGACCGTGTCCATCCTGCAAGGCATCAGCGAACGCTACGAACAGCATCATGGCGTGCATTACGAGCCTTCGGCCCTCGACGCCGCGGTCCGGCTAACGGCGCGGTATTTGCCGGGACGCTACCTGCCCGACAAGGCCATCGACGCCATCGACGAAGCCGGCGCCCGCGCCAGGATTCGCGGCAGCGTGCGCCCCCCGGATTTGCGCGAACGCGAAACACGGTTGCGTGAAGTCTCCAAGCGCAAAGAGGACGCCATCCGGGAACAGCAGTTCGAAACCGCGGCCACCCTGCGCGACGAGGAACGTAAGGGCAAGGAGGAACTTGAAAAGGTCGTCAAGTCCTGGGAGCAGGAAAATGCCGCCCGGCACCTGGTTATCGATGCCGACGATATCGCCGCCACGGTAGCCCATATCTCCGGAGTGCCCATCGAACGCATGAGTCGCGACGAAATGCAGCGGTTGCTGCAGCTCGAGAGTGATTTGTCCTCCGAAGTGGTGGGGCAGGACGAAGCCATCGGCGCCGTTGCCAGGGCGTTGCGTCGGTCGCGCGCCGATCTCAAGGACCCCCGTCGTCCCATCGGCTCGTTCCTGTTTCTCGGCCCCACCGGCGTCGGGAAGACTCTTCTGGCCAAGGTGCTGGGCGCAAGAATGTTCGGCGACGAAAAGGCGCTGATACAGATCGACATGTCGGAATACATGGAGAAATTCACCGTTTCGCGCCTGGTGGGTTCGCCGCCCGGCTATATCGGCCACGAGGAAGGCGGACAGCTTACCGAGCGGGTGCGGCGGCGCCCTTACAGCGTGGTGCTTTTCGACGAGGTCGAAAAAGCGCATCCCGACGTCATGCACATGCTGCTTCAAATCCTGGAGGAAGGCCGGCTGACCGATTCGCTGGGGCGTCATGTGGATTTTCGCAACACCGTCGTCATTCTGACCTCCAACCTGGGCTTCGACTTCGCCCGCAAGGGCCGGGGTCTGGGCTTTTCCGCGGAATCGGCGGATCATGGCTATGAACGGCTGAAATCACAACTGGTGAACGAGGCGCGCCAGGTCTTCAAGCCCGAGTTGTTGAACCGTTTTGACGATGTGATCGTTTTCAGACAGCTCGAACGCCGTGATGTCGAAAAGATTCTCGGGATCGAACTCCGCCGTGTGACCGCGCGCCTGACGACGCGCGGGATCAGGGTCAAGCTGCGTAAGCCGGCGATGGAATTCCTGTTGGACAAGGGCTTCGATCCCGTGATGGGGGCGCGTCCCTTGCGGCGGGCCATCGAACAGCACCTGGAGGACCCCCTGGCGGATACCCTGCTCAAGCAGGATTTGGGCGCTTCGTCCGAGGTGTTGGTTGGCGCCGCCAAAGGCAAGCTGTCCTTCAGGATCAAGCCCGTGTCTCCCGCCGTGCTGAAGTAGTCGTGGGGCGCCGGCGCCAGACTAATGGCTGTCCGAACCGCATCCGGCACCGAATCCGGCCGATGGATGGAAGGTTGTTTCCGATGAAAGCTAAAATCCTCAAGTGGTTGTCGATTGGCATGACGGGTTTCCTGACCTGTTCCGCGGGGCTGGTTGCCGCGGAATCGGACCGGGACGGCGACGGACTGCCCGACGATCGGGATGCCTTGCCCGGCATTGCCGATTTCCCCGTGTTGTGGTCCGTGGAAGGCCTGACCTTTCACTGGGTGCTGCCTGACGATCGTCGGGAACGCGACAATCCGGGGAGCGCCTGGAAGGAGGCCTCGTCGCTTGTTCTCTTCCGTCGCGACGAACTGGGCGCAGCCGGCGTCGGTTCCTGTCTTGGGGCGGCTCGAACGGTGGGGCCGGAAGACCCGCCGCGGCCCGGGCGCAACGCGGCGCTTGAACTGGGACTCTTTGGGAGTGGCCATGTGCCGTGGGAACCCGTCCAGCAAATCAAAGCGCGCCGTCTGAGCATGCACGAGGACATCGAACGACGCGGCGCCCTGCTGGAGTTCGCGGTTCGTTTCGAAAATCCTAACCGCGCTTCCGTTGACATCGTCAACCTCTCCGTGCCGGTCACCTTGGGACGTCGTGTCATCGGACAGGCGCGGCAGAGCGAGCCGTCCGAGATTCGTCTGTCCGCGGACCAGGTGGACCCGGTGACGGTGTCTTTCGAACTCGAAATCGAGCCTCGTCGCGTCTCCTGGCTTTTGGAACGCATGGAACGCGAGGCGCCATCCTTTCGGCTGGAAGATGTTGACGAGGGGTTGTGGCTCCTGGGTTCCGATGGCGTCAGGGTGAATCTTGTGGAAACACTTCGTGAAATCATGGACCGAACCGTTCCCGTCCGGGTGCGCCTGCCGATGGCAAGAGAGCATGTCTGGCGGGTGGCACGGCGCAACTCCGAAGGCGGGAAGACCGAGATCGGCGATTGGGCGCGCGAGGTCATCCGGGGCAGCGAGTCCTGTTTTGGCGGTATCTTCTGGCTGGAGCGCGAGGGTGTGCTGACTTCGCTGGCCGGCTGGGACCAGGGAGCCTGGGACCGTTGGTGGCATCTGGTGCGAGCCGGTCGGGACTCGCCCTGGCTGGCGGATTGGCGTCTGTTGAAGGTGGACCGCGAGACCCTGTTCGAGATGCGCGCCACACCTCACGGGTGGCTTCCGCGGGAGCGGCGCTGGTCCGATCCGGCCAAGGGCGAGGACCTGCTGAAGCGCATCCGGCTCAGTGAAGATACGACGCTCATGCACCTGGCCGGGTGGGTCGCCTGGCTGAGGGAGGACATCGATTTTGCCCTGGCGGCGTTCCGGCATGCGGCGGAGGGCCATTTTGCTCCGGCGCGTCATCGACTGGGATGTCTGGTCTACAAGGGACAGGGGCTGCCCGCCAATCATGTCGAGGCCGTGAAACTCTTTCATGTTTCCGCGGAACAGGGGTATGCGCCCTCGGCCTTCTGGCTGGGTCGTTGCTATCAACGGGGGACCGGTGTCCAGGCCGACCGGACCCAAATGGCGGTCTGGTACGGGAATGCCGCGCTCCAGGGATATCCGGAAGCCATGGCTTTTTATGCCACCTGTCTGGAACGCGGGATCGGGGTCGAGCCTCAACCCGACGCCGGTCGCGCCATGCTGCGCCGGGCCGCGGCGCGGGGCGGTTCGACCGCTCAACTGGCCCTGGGACGTCAGCTGCTTCAGCAGCAGCATGAAGAAGGCGCGGATTGGTTGCGCTGTGCCGCCCGCCAGGGTGAACCACGGGCCGCCACCCTGTTGGGACGGCGTCTGCTGGAACAGGATGCGTCTTCACCGGACGAGGTTGCCGAGGCCCTCACATGGTTGAAACAAGCGGCCGAAGCCGACGATCCCGAAGCGCAACTCGAATTGGGACAGGCCTTGCGTGTCGGTACGGGGGGGAGGACGAACAAAAAACAGGCGTTTAAATGGTTGTCTCGCGCCGCAGAACAGGGCTTGCCCAAGGCGCGGGTCTGGGCCGGGTTGATGCTGCTTGAGGGCGAAGGCGTCGCGCGCGATCGACAGGCCGCCCGGCAACTGGTCATGCAGGCGGCCGAGGACGGTTCGCCATACGGGCAACTGTTGGCCGGGATCATGGCCGGCGCCGGCATTGGCGTCGAGCGCGACGAAAATCTGGCCGTGAAATGGTATCGCAAGGCGGTGGAGCAAGAGGTTGCTCTGGCCGAGGTCCTGTTGGGATTGGCCTATTATGGCGGACGCGGAGTCCCCGAGGACAAGACCCGGGCCGCGGACCTTTTCCGGCGCGCCGCGGAGCAGGGGGAGGCCGTGGGGCAGATCTGGCTGGCCGCCTGCCTCGCGCAGGGCCAAGGTCTGGACCGCGACCTCAATGCCGCCCGCGAATGGGCCATGCGGGCCGCGCGCCAAGGCCACCCCGGGGGGGGCGCCATGCTCCGGCGACTGCCGCGGGAATGATTTGACAACATGCGATTAATACACCATCGGAAGAGGAAATCATGGGAAAACTGAAGATTGCGATCGTCGGAACCGGGAACATCAGCCAAGCTCACCTGCAGGCGTACACGAAGCGCTCCGACGTCGAGGTGTACGCCATGTGCGACATCCATGCTGGGCGGGTCGCCGAGCAGGGGGAGAAATACCAGGTGCCGCCGGAACGACGGTTCACCGACGTCAAGGCCATGTTGCAAACCCTGCCGGAAATCGACGCCGTCAGTGTGTGCACCTGGAACAATGCGCATGCTTCCTGCACCCTCGCCGCGCTGGAAGCCGGCAAGCATGTCCTGTGCGAAAAACCCATGGCCATGAACGCCGACGAGGCCCTGGCTATGCAGAAAGCCGCCGAAAAGGCCGGCAAATTGCTGATGATCGGGTTTGTGCGGCGTCATGGCAACGATGCCCGGGTTGTCAAGGACTATATCGACAGCGGGTTTTTCGGTGACATCTACTATGCCAAGGCCGCGTATCTGCGGCGCAACGGCAACCCCGGAGGCTGGTTCGGCGACAAATCGCGTTCCGGCGGCGGGCCCCTGATCGATCTGGGCGTGCACGTCATCGATCTCGTGCGCTACCTGCTGGGCAATCCGAAGCCGGTGTCGGTCTATGGCGCAACGTTTCAGAAGCTGCTGAACCGTCCCAATGTGAAGTCGGCCAAGTCCTACACCGCCGCCGACGCGGGGCAGAACGACGTGTGCGACGTCGAGGACCTGGCCACGGCCATGATCCGGTTCGACAATGGTGCGCTGCTGACCGTCGAGACGAGTTTCAGTCTCAACATCAAGGCGCCGCGTGGCGAAATCGAACTCTTCGGAACCCAGGCCGGAGCCAAGTTGAACCCGCAGCTTGAAATCTTTACCGAGATCAACGATTACATGGTCAACGTCAACTTTTCAGACGATACGGCCCTGAGCTTCCACGGACTTTTCGACAACGAAATCAACCATTTCGTCGACTGTGTTCTACGGGACCACCCCTGTCTGGCGCCGGCGGCCGATGGCGTCGCCATCATGCGAATTCTGGATGCCATTTACGCGTCGGCCCGCACCGGACACGAGGTGGTGCTGAGCTGATAACTTCTGCCAAGGAGAAACGAATGGCTGATAAAAAAGAAAATCCACACGCCGCCCGGGCCGATACGTTCGAAACCCTTCGGTTTGAAGATGCATTGGAAAAACTGGAAGCCCTGGTGAAGCGCATGGAGAGCGGCGACATGGGGCTGGAGGAAATGGTCGGGGCTTTCGAGCAGGGGCAGCGGTTGATCCAGCACTGCACCGGGAAACTGAACGAAGTCGAACGGCGCATCGAGCTGCTGGTGAAGCCGCCGGATGGCGAGATGCGTACGGAACCGTTCAAGCCCTCGGATGATGCTGGCGATAAATCTCCCGCAAGCGCTCAACCGTGACGTGGGTGTAGATCTGGGTGGTCGAGAGGCTCGAGTGGCCCAGCAATTCCTGCACGCTGCGCAGGTCCGCGCCGGCTTCGAGTAGATGCGTGGCGAAAGAGTGCCGCAGTTTATGCGGACTGAGACTGGCCGGCAATCCGCACCAGGCCAGCCATTGCTGCATCTGGCGCTCCATCGAGCGTGTGGTCAGGGCCCCTCCGCGCTGGTTCAGGAACAGCGGCGCATCCTGGTGGCACGACGTTGGGAAGAGCCCGGCGCCCAGGTCGAGCGTCCTGCGCAATGCCTGGAGCGCCGGCTGCCCCAGTGCCCCCAGTCGTTCCTTGCGTCCCTTGCCCATCAACTTCACTACCCCGCTGAGCAGGTCCGTATGCCGGCGCCGCAACGCGGCGGCTTCGGACACGCGTGCACCGGTGCTGTACAGCAGCTCGAGGACGGCCTTGTCACGCCAGGCGGCATAGACTTTCGCGGGAGGGGGGGGGCGATCGCTGGTGTTTTGCATTTGCTCAAGCGCCTGCAAGGGTGCCTGCAACAGGTTTTCCACCTGGTCTCGATTGAGCACCATGGGCAGCCGCGGGGGCAACCGGGGACCGCGCAAGCCGGCGCAGGGGTTGCGGCGCACCAATTCTTCGCGTATCAGGTAGTTGTAGAAGGTCCGGATCGCGGCCAGTTTTCTGCGCACCGTGGCGGCGCTGGCGCCTCCCTTGCCGCATTCCACCAGAAAGCCACGTACGGAAAACCGATCCGGTTGCCGCCACTCGAACGGCGGCGTCGCGTCCTGGCCGAACGCATGGTGTGTAAATTGCGCCAGATCCTGCCGGTAGGCCGCCAGGGTGTGCGGCGAGACCTGGCGTTCGCTGCGCAGATAGCGCAGGAATTGGTGCAGCACCGGGTCTTGTTCCGCCTGTTGGTGCAACGGCATCGGTTCCGGCATCGTCTCCGAAAGCGTCACGGACAGGGTTTCGTTCATCAGTACCTGGGGCCTCCCGCTTCGGCATAAGCCCGCAACACCGCGGCCGCTTCCGCCCGCAGGATATGGCGCTGCACGGAGAGGCCGCGCCGCAGCAGCGCCCGGCGCCAGGTGCCGGGCTTGGGCCCTTCGTCGAAGCCGATGGATTCCGCATCGGCGGTTGTGGCGCCGCATTCGAGACGTCGTATGCCGCTCCATACCAAGGCTCCCAAGCACATCGCGCAGGGGTCCACGCTGGTGGTCAGGCAGGGTTGGCGGGCCACCGTGGATAGGTCATGATGCTTCAGACGGCGCTGCGCCATGGCCAGGGCCACCATCTCCGCGTGCAGCAGCGCGCATCCGCCGCGCGTTACCAGGTTGACCCCCACTCCCAGCAAAACGCCTTGCGCATCGCTGACCAGCGCGCCAAAGGGGCCGCCACCGTAACGGATGTTTTCATGCGCCAGCGCAATGGCCAGACGCATGCGACCTTTCGGCGTGTCCGGGAGGGCGGCTCCGAACAACTCCGGTAAGCGCTGCCGAAGCCAGCCGGGCAGCCTGAATACCAGTGCTCCCGTTCGACATACATCCATTGATTCGACATCGGTCATGCTTTTTCGTCCAGCACGGCCTGCACGGCGGGAACGGTGTCTTGGGGGCGCACCTTGTACCAGACGCCGAGCAGGATGCCCTCTTCGTCGATCAGGAAGGCCGAACGGATCATGCCCATGGAGGTCTTCCCATACATGCTCTTCTGACCCCAAACCCCATACGCATCGGCCACGACATGGTCGGTGTCGCACAGCAGGGGGAAGCCGAGGGTATACTTTTGGTCGAACCTGTGCTGTGCCTCGGGGCCGTCGGGACTGATTCCAATTGCGGCGGCACCGACTGCTTTCAGCGCCCCAAGGGCCTCGCTGACGGCGCAGGCTTGTGCCGTGCACCCGGGCGTATCGGCCTTGGGATAGAAATACACCAGGAGCTTGCGTCCCTTGTAGTCGGCCAGCTTGACGGTTTTTGCGTTCTGGTCGCGCAGTTCGAAGTTCGGCGCCCGGTTGCCCACTTTCAATTCCGCCATCGTTTCGTCTCCTGTTGAGGTTAATGATTGTTTGGGTCGCGATCTGGTTGCGATGATAACATGATTGCGCGGCATGTTCACGGAGAGAGCACGGATCACGTGCCCGGATCGCTGGATCGGGGTCGTTTACGTCATCGTTCGCGCGAGCCTGTCGATCGCGGGCCAGTCGAGGCAACGTTGGACGGTGCCGGTCTCCGGGATCCCGGTACGGTTCCAGGGCCGGTCGAAGAGGACGATGTTGCAGGAGGGCAGGGCGGCCAGTAGCGGCAGGGCCACGGGGGAATCTTCCACCGCCAGGTCGTAGCGCAGCGCAAGAAACTCACGCGGGGTCAGGGAACGGGCCCGCGCATGACACTCGGGCGGATGTTCGCGACCGTACTTGTCGAGATGGCGCAGGGGGAGGTCGGCCAGGTTGTAACCGGACAACCATTTCCGTGAGACCGGATGCGTGGCGAACGGGCGGCCAGTGACGATTTCCACCCGCCAGCCGCGCTCCATCCAACCGCGCAAGGTGTCCACGGCGCCCGGCGTGGGCTCGAGCGACGCCAGAAAGTCCGTTGCATGCGCCGCGCTCATCAGTTCTGCATATTGGAGGTCATCGAGGTTGAAAGCGGCCGCGAGGTCGAATTCCGAGATTTGATCGTACGCGACCCGGCGCCCGAAAAGGTTTCGGGCCAGATGGCTTATGGCGCGTGCCGTTTCGCACAGCACGTCGTCGAAATCGACATAGATGCGCATTCCAAAACAACCGTTGGGGGGCGCGCCCGGCGCACAGGGTTTGTCGCCGGGCGCGTTTGCGGCCGTCAGTCTTCGGATGGCTGTTCGTCGCCGGCCTGGGCGTCGCGATCGCGCATGGCCTCGCGGCGGCTGAGCTTGATGCGTCCGCGGTCGTCGACCGCCAGCACCTTGACCCACATGCGGTCGCCCACCTTGCAGACATCCTCGACGGCGCGGATGCGCGTGTCGGCCAGTTCGCTGATATGGCAAAGCCCATCCTGCCCGGGCAGGATTTCGACAAAGGCGCCGAATTCCTTGATGCCGGTGACGGTGCCTTCGTAGAGACGTCCTTCCTCGGCCTCGGCGGTGACCATTTCCACTTCGCGCTTGGCAATCTCCATCGATTCGCCGTTGGCGGCAAAGACCGACACGGTGCCGTCTTCGGCGATGTCGATCTGAGCGCCGGACATTTCGGTGATGCGTCGAATGTTCTTGCCGCCTGGGCCGATCAGCTCGCCGATCTTGTCGACCGGGATCTTGATGGTGGTGATGCGCGGCGCATGGGGAGACAGTTCGGTACGCGGTTCCGCGAGGATGCTTTCCATGAAATCCAGGATCGCCAGGCGGGCCACGCGGGTTTGTTCCAGCGCCTCTTCCACCACGTCCCAGGTCAGGCCCCGCACCTTGAGATCCACTTGGAAGCCGGTGATGCCCTTGCGGGTGCCGCAAACCTTGAAGTCCATGTCGCCGCAATGGTCCTCGGCACCAAGAATATCGGTGACCACGACCTTGCGCGATTCGTCAGGACTGGTGAAGAGTCCGGCCGAGATGCCGGCCACCGGGGCGCGGATCGGTACGCCGGCATCCATCAGGGCCAGGGTGCCCACGCAGACGCTGGCCATCGAGGAGGAACCGTTGGACCCCATGATTTCGGACACCACGCGAATCGTGTAGGGGTAATCCGCGGGGATCACGGGACGCAGCGAGCGTTCCGCCAGGGCGCCGTGACCCACTTCGCGGCGGCTGACACCTCCGAGACGCCGTACCTCACCGACCGAGTAGGGGGGGAAGTTGTAGTGCAGCATGAAGTTCTTGGACCGTTCCCCGCCCGCAATGGCGTCGAGATCCTGCGAATCCTGCTTGGCGCCCAGGGTGATGATGCCCAGGGATTGAGTTTCGCCGCGGTTGAAGAGGGCAGAACCGTGAACGCGCGGCACCAACCCCACCTGTGCGGACAAGGGACGCATTTCGCGCAGGTCGCGGCCGTCGATGCGGCGGCCATGCTCCAGCACGTTGCGGCGTACGGTTTCGATCTCCAGGGCGTCGAACAGCCGGGCGCATTCGTCGGCGCTGATTTCCGGCCATTTTTCGGAAAGGGTGGCCATCAGTTGATCCTTGATGGCGGCAACTTTTTCCTGGCGTTCGAGCTTGCCCGCGATTTGCAGCGCCGTGCTGAGTTCCTCGCCCGCTGTTTGGCGCATGAACGACATCTTCTCGTCATCGGGCGGGGTGGCGGTGATTTCCTTGTCGGGCTTGCCGAGCTTGCGACGCAGTTCGATTTGGGCGTCGACCAGCTTGGCAACTTCGGTTTGCGCCAGTTTCATCGCGGCCAGGAAGTCGTCGTCGGAAATTTCATCCGCGCTGCCTTCCATCATCAGGAAGCGATCGCGGGTGCCCGCGTACATGAGGTCCAGGTCGCTTTTTTCGCGTTGCGCCCGCGTGGGGTTGATCACCCAGTCCCCTTCGACGCGTCCCATGCGAACCGCCGCGATCGGTCCGTTAAACGGAATTTCAGAAAGTTGCAGCGCCGTGCTGGCGGCAATCACGCTCAAGACGTCGGGATCGTTTTGGCCATCGACGGACAACAGCAGATTGTTGATCTGCACGTCGTTGTGATAGCCCTCCGGGAAAAGGGGGCGGATGGGACGGTCGGTCAGGCGCGCGATCAAGGTTTCGCGTTCGCTGGGACGTGCCTCGCGTTTGAAAAAGCCGCCCGGAAAACGGCCGGCGGCATAAAAACGTTCGCGATATTCCACCTGCAGAGGGAAATAATCGATCCCTTCCCGCGGCTTGTCCGAGTTCGTCACCGCGGAGAACAGCAGGGATTCCCCCAGCCTGACGGTGACCGAGCCGGCGGCTTGTTGTGCCAGCAAACCGGTTGAAATCGTGATGGTTTCACCGCCCACCTGGACGGCCACGGATGTGCATTCGTTCATGTTTGTCCTTGTTGCGGACAAAGCACGATGAGATAAGGCCTCGGACTTGACCGGGATTCGACGCTCCCGGCATGGACTCCAAGTCCATGCCGGAACCGAATACCCCCGCCGCACCGGTCACTCCGTGACCACGCCGTGGCAGGGGCCTCGGCGCGCATGCGGCACGGGAAAACCGATCTAACGGCGAACGCCGAGTTCCTTGATCAGACTCTGATAACGCTTTTCGTTCTTGCGTTTCAGATAATCGAGGAGGC
>CAZIUM010000018.1:0-24051 GCA_964542285.1 uncultured Lentisphaerales bacterium | reverse complement strand
GAGGGGGCGCGAAAATATTTTTTGTGGTCGATCGAATCGGTGAAAAAAGCTATCATAATTGGCAATATGAGTTCACTGCTGGAACAGATAAATCAACCGGAAGACGTCAAGGCATTGCCGAGGGAATTGCTGCCGCCGCTGGCGGAAGAGCTGCGCGAATTTATCGTTCAAACCGTCAGTCGCACCGGCGGACATCTGGCCTCCAACCTGGGGGTGGTGGAACTGACCCTGGCGTTGCTGCAAACGTTCGATCCCGCCAAGGATCGCATCGTCTGGGATGTCGGGCACCAGACCTATGCCTGGAAGTTGCTGACCGGCCGCCGCGAGCGCTTTGACAAGTTGCGCTGCCCCGGCGGGCTGTCGGGCTTCCTGAAACGCGAAGAAAGCCCTTGCGACGCCTTTGGCGCCGGACACGCCGGCACGGCGCTTTCCGCGGCGCTGGGCTTTGCCGCCGCGCGGGATCGCCGGGGGGGCAAAGAACACGTGGTGGCGGTGGTCGGCGATGCGTCGCTGTGCAACGGAATTTCGCTCGAGGCGCTCAACAACGTGACGTCCACCACCCAGCGGATGATCCTGATCCTGAACGACAACGAAATGTCGATTTCGGGCAACGTCGGCGCCCTGTCGCGCTATTTCGGCCGCTTGCTGGTCAGTCGGCGCTACAACTACTGGAAGAGCAACCTCGAACGCATTGCGCTGCACCTGCGCATGTCTCCGCTGCGGCGCATTTATCATCGCATCGAAGCGGCCATCAAGAGCCTGTTCCTGCGCAACGTGCTGTTCGAAGACCTCGGCATGCGCTACGTCGGGCCCATCGACGGGCATGACCTGACCGCGCTGCTGGAGGCATTGGCGGTGGCCAAAGCCTACGACCGCCCCATTGTGCTGCATGTCGCCACGGTCAAGGGGCGCGGGTATCCCCGCGCCGAACGGGAGCCGCAGCACTGGCATGGCGTCGGCTGTTTCGATGCGGTCAGCGGGGAGTTGCCGTCGAAGTCCGAGGGCTATTCCGAGGCCTTCGGACGGGCCCTGGCGGCCCAGGCGGAGAAGGATGTCCGGATCGTCGCGATCACCGCCGCGATGCGTTCCGGTACGGGGCTGGACCGCTTTGCCGTCGAGCATGCGGAGCGCCTGTACGATGTGGGCATCTGCGAGGCGCATGCCGTGGTTTTTGCGGCCGGTCTCGCGGCGGCGGGGTTGCGTCCCGTGGTGGCCATCTATTCGACCTTTATACAGCGCGCCGTGGATTGTG
This sequence comes from uncultured Lentisphaerales bacterium, assembly GCA_964542285.1. GTDB lineage: Bacteria > Verrucomicrobiota > Kiritimatiellia > RFP12 > JAAYLN01 > CAZIUM01. The sequence continues at coordinate 22,799 of CAZIUM010000018.1, read as the reverse complement.
TTCTCCATGACGTCTGTCTGCAGAATCTGCCGGTGGTCTTCTGTCTTGACCGCGCGGGGGTGGTCGGGGCCGACGGCGCCACGCATCACGGATTGTATGACATCGCCCTGATGCGCGGTTTCCCGGGGCTGACCATCATGCAACCGCGCGACGAGGCCATGCTGGCGCGGATGCTGGTCACGGCCCTGCGCCTGGAAGGTCCCAGCGTCATTCGTTACCCGCGCGATCCCTCGCCCGGAGGGGAATTGCCGGAAAATCCCGAGCCGCTCGAGTCCGGCCGGGCCGAGATCGTGCTTTCCCCGGAAACCGGCAAGGAAACCGTCTGGATCTGGACACTGGGCGACATGCTGCCGGTGGCCCTCGATACCGCCGATCGCCTGCGCCGCTCCGGGCACGACGTCGGCGTGGTGGATGCGCGCTTCATCAAGCCGCTCGACCGGGAACGGCTTCTCGCGCAGGCTCCCCAGGCCCTTTTGTTCGCCACGCTCGAAAATGGGGTCGCCGCGGGCGGTTTCGGTTCGGCCTTGCAGGAATGCCTGGCGGCGGAAAGGGTGTCGGTGCCGGTGCGAATCTTCGGCTGGCCGGACGAGATCGTCGGACAGGGCACGACCGACTCCCTGCGGAACGAACATGGACTCACGCCCGAGGCGATCGCCTCGGTTCTCCAGCAGGCCCTCGAACCGGAGGCGAGATCGTCGTGAAGACCAGGCTCGATCGGCTCGTGGTGGAGCGCGGCCTGGCGGAAAGTCGCGAACAGGCACGCCGCCTGATTCTGGCCGGGGACGTGCGCGTCCATGGCCAGCCCGCCACCAAGGCCGGCCACGAATTTCCCGACGATGCGGAGGTGGAGCTGAACGCCAAACCGCCGTTTGTCAGCCGGGGCGGCGAGAAACTCGCCGCGGCCTTTGAAGCCTTTGCGCTCGATGTGACGGGGTGCCTCTGTCTCGATGTCGGCGCTTCCACGGGGGGATTCACCGACTGCCTGCTGCAGCGGGGTGCCGCCCGGGTGATCGCGCTCGATGTCGGACGCGGCCAGTTGCACGACAGGTTGCGGAACGATGCGCGCGTGAGCGTCATCGAGCGCTACAACGCGCGGCATTTGCGATGCGAAGACCTTCCGTTTGAACCGCGGTTTGCCACCGTGGACGTTTCCTTTATTTCCCTGCGATTGATTCTGCCGCCGCTGGCGGAGGTTTTGCCGTCCGCGGGCCAGTGCGTGACACTGATCAAGCCCCAGTTCGAGGCGGGGCGCAAGCAGGCCCCCGGCGGGGTGGTCCGCGATCCGGCGGTGCATACCGCCGTGGTGGAGACCATCCGGGCGTTCGGCGAGCAGCAAGCCGGAATGCATTGGCTCGGGATGGTTCCCTCGCCCCTGTTGGGGCCGGCGGGCAATCGCGAGTTCCTGGCCTGGTGGAGACGCGCATGAACGACGCCCTGCGTGCGCGCTTGCGTGAGACACCCGACAAGCCGGGATGCTACATCATGCGCGACCGGCATGGCCGCATTGTCTACATCGGCAAGGCGCGCTCGCTGCGCAAGCGCCTGCAAAGCTACTTCCGTCCCGCCGCCATGCGTCATGCGGATCCCAAGTTGCGGGGACTGCTCAACAGCGTCGAGAACGTCGAGTGGATTCTGACCCGTGACGAGGATCATGCCCTGCTGACCGAAAACGAGCTCATCAAGCAACATCAGCCCCGCTACAATATCCTGCTGCGCGACGACAAGCGCTATATTGCCTTGCGGGGCGATCCCCACGAGGAGTGGCCACGATTGACGCGCTGCCGCCTGATCCGGGACGATGGCGCCTGTTACTTCGGTCCCTTTCCCTCCGGAAGCCAGGTGCGCCGCGTGCTCGACTACCTGGAACGCCGCTACGGACTGCGTCGCTGCAGTCCCGCGCACCCGGATGCCGATACCTATCGGCATTGTCATGACGATATCATCCGCTTTTGTTCGGCGCCCTGCGTGGGCCGCATCCGCCGCGAAGAGTATCATGCGCGCTTCATGGAGGCCTGCGAGGTCCTGCGCGGCCTGCGGCCCGCGGTTCTGGAAGAACTGCGCGAGGAGATGCAGTCCGCGGCCGCGGATCGTAACTACGAACTGGCCGCACATTTGCGCGACACCTGGCTGGGATTGCGGGACATGGCGCGCAAACGCCGCCGCGGTCCCGCCACTCCCCCCGGAATGCAGCGCGACAAGGCCCTGCGTGGATTGGATCAACTGGCGGACGCGCTGCGCTTGAAGCAATCTCCACAAGCGATCGATTGCTTCGACATTTCCAACACCTCCGGCCAACTGGCGGTGGCCAGCCTGGTTTGTGCCGTCGCCGGCATGCCGGACCGTCGGCGGTACCGCCATTTCCGCATCCGCGAGGTTGAAGGTCCCGACGATCCCCGCATGATGGCGGAAGCGGTCCGGCGCCGCTACACGCGGCTGTTGCAGGAAAAACAACCCCTGCCGGACCTGCTGATGGTGGATGGCGGAATCACCCAGTTGCGCGCGGCGCGCGCCGTGTTGCGATCGCTGGGGTTGGAAACCCTGCCCTCCGTGGGACTGGCAAAGCGCTACGAGGAACTGGTGGTCGATGACGGACGTTCGCCGGTGCAATTGCCCCGCGACTCCGAGGCGTTGCTGCTCGTGACGCGCTTGCGGGACGAAGCCCATCGTTTTGCCATCAATTACCACCGGCGGTTGCGGCAGCGCCGCATCCGGGAATCCGCGCTGGATGAAATCGACGGCATCGGCCCCCGGCGCAAGCAACAGCTTTTGCGGACCTTCGGCTCGGTATATCGGCTGGCGCGTGCCGGCCGTGATGAGATCGCCGCACTGCCGGGGATCGGCCCCGAACTGGCGAAGCAAATCCTGCGTGCGGTCTCCCGTAACAAAGGTCCTGAGACCTGACAAACGCTCGATGTTAGCGTTTTCGGGACATCGAAACGTTGGCGGCCTGTTGGGCCAGAAAGGCCAGCGTCTCCTGGTCCAGTTTGAGGCTGGCGTTGAATTGCCGCCCCTGCGAACGCACCCGCAGCGATTGCGCCAGGCGCGCCAGTTGCGGTTCGGCATTGGCGCGCATCGTCAGCATGGCCTGAATGCCGCCGATCATGCGCAGCATGTCGGCCGCCGCTTGTTCGCTGATGGCATCGATGTCCAGCTTGATCGCCAGGTCTTCGGCTTCGGGCTCAATGGCGAAACTCAGTCGGTCGCTCTGGTGAAGCAGCGCGGCCTGGTGCATGTTGGTGGCGATCTTCGTGCCGTCCAGGGCCAGGATGCGCAAAAAGGCCTGGCTGGTCCGATCGCTCATGCGGGACAGGGTGCCGTTGCCCGCCAGGTTGGCGTCTTGCGCCTGCTGGGCTTCCAGTGCGGCTCCGATGCCCGGCAGGGAGGTGCCGATGATCATCAGGTCGGGGCGCGCAAAACAGCCATAAAGACGTTCGGGCCCCTTGCCGGGGCCGCCACCGGGCCAACTCAGAAGCTCGTAATCGCCCCAACGTTCGCGGATCACTCCCGGTTGACCGGAGGCAATGGCCGACAAACGGTCCGGGTCCCATCGTCCGCGCAGGTGAAATACCGCGTTTTCGTCTCCGGTTCCGAAGACGGTGACGCTCTGGAGGTCGGAGGTGATGTTGATGGACGAGTCGGTCTGAAATTTCTCGATTCGGTTCATCATCCCGTCCGGCAGCCCGGGGACCTCGCCCGACGTGCTAAAGGCGGACAGCCATGGCGAAGACAGCCAGCGTTGCAGGTCGAAATGCAACAACCAACGGGTGTTTGCCGGCATTTCCTTGAGAACCAGCCTGTCCGCTTCGGCCCGAACGCCCAGGGAAACTCCCGCGATGAACAGGCAGATGCAGATGCGTTGTACAAACAGTTTCATAAGACAGCCTTTCCGGTCAATCGATCCATGGCACCAGAATACGGGACCAAGGGTTTCCCTCGCCGGAGGAAACACCCCATACGTCATGGACACCATTGAACATCGAAAAACGGAAATTGACAATCAAAAAGGTTGCGGGTGTTGCTGTTGATCAACGACGAAACACGCAAAGGGCAAGCAATCGAAGCAAAAATGACCCGGCGGGGGAATCGGACGTCAGCGCGACTCGGAGACATCCCGGGCAATGGCGCGCAGGCAATTCCGCGTCAGTGCCGCCGTGCGATCCCATCGGAATCCGGCGGCATGGTGGCGCCCTTGTTCGATGCGACGGGTGCGCGCTTCGGGGGGCATGTTCAGCTCTTCACGCATGGCCTGCGCCAAACCTTCCGGGGTCAGGGGGTCGCAGAAACGGGCGGCCTGTCCGCATACTTCGGGAATGGCACCCCGGAGGGTGGTCAGCACCGGGACGCCCACGGCCATGGCTTCGAGCAGGGGAAGGCCGAAGCCTTCGTACAGCGAAGGCAGTACGAACAGGTCCGCCCCGCGATACAGTTCGATTAACGCCGGCAATTCCAGTCCCTGCCGCCGGTGAATGCGATCACGATGAACGGCGGAAGCGATCGCAGCCTGCAGGGATTTTTCGCCCCGGCCGCGGCCGCCTACCAGGACCAGGTCGTGCGGCAGGGTTTGCGCCAGGAGATCGAAGGCCCGCACCAGCGTTTCCAGGTTCTTGTGTGGATAACTGGAGGCCACGCACAACAAATAAGGCCGGGCGTTCTGGACACTGGCGGAATTCCGGTCGGGCCGGGCGGCCTGTTCCAGGAATCGGGTGGACACGGCCTCGGGAGTGACGACGATCCGGTCAGGAGACGCGGAGGTGAAATGCGCGATTTCATCCCGCGTGAAGCGCGAGACCGCCAGGAGACGATCGCAGCGCCGTGCCGCCAGGCTGACCAGCAGATGGGTGGCCCACCAGCCCAGGAACGATAGGTCGCTTGGGTAACGACGGTATTGCATATCGTGGATCGTGACCGCCTGGGGACAGGGCGCCATCAGGCAGGCGGTGTACCCCGGCGACCACAATACGTCGCACCCGGCGCGGCGCAGATGGCGGGGCAGTTGCCATTGTTCGCGCAGGATGCGCGTCACGCGGCGGGTGGCGTCAAAGTCCAGGTTGTCGAACGCCACGGCTAGATGTTCCCCGAACTGGCGCCGCAGAAAGGCGTCGTTCTCCCGGTTGGTGAAGAAAGTGATTTTTCCGTGGAATTGCGGGAGCAGGGCGCGCACCGTTTCCAGCAGATAGGTTTCGGTGCCGCCGACCGCGCCGGGGATCAGGAACAGGGTGTTGATGCCCACATGCGGGTCGGGGAGGGCGGAATCGGAAGAGGCCTGTTGTCGCTGTTGGGCTTGCATGGTGTCGGAGCGGCGGCAAGCACGATCGACCCTCGTCATCGCGCCACGATGTTCACGAGTCGACCGGGGACGACCACGACCTTGCGGACCTGTTGCCCGCCGAGATGCTTTTGCACCTGCGGGTCGGCCAGGGCGGCGGTTTCGAGATCGGCCCGGGCGGTTTCGGCGGGAACCTCGATGCGTCCCCTGACCTTGCCGTTGATTTGCAGCGCCATCTCGATGACATCCGCCTTGCAGGCCTGGGGGTCGCTCGCGGGCCAGCCGGCGTCCATCACACCGGGGGCATGACCCAGTTCCACCCAGAGTTCCTCGGCGATGTGCGGTGTGAAGGGCGACAACAGCCGTACCATGTTCTCGATCGTGGCGCGCAGCACGGCCTGGGCCGCGGGGCGTGACAGGTCGTTGCCGGCCTTGAAGTCGTCGAGGGCGTTCATCAGCTCCATGATGTGCGCAATGGCGGTGTTGAAGCTGAAATTGGTTTCGATCGCTTCCGTTACGGCTCGAATTGTCAGGTGCAGCTTGCGGTACAGTTCACGTTCGTCGCGTTGCAGTTCCGAAAGGGACGGGACATCGCCGGACTGGCGCAGACGGTCGCGGGCTTCCCAGACACGACGCCAGAGCCGGCCGAGAAATCGATAGGGGCCCTGGATGCCGCTGTCCTGCCATTCGGCGTCCATCTCGGGGGGGCCGATAAAGAGGGTATAGAGACGCAGGGTGTCGGCGCCGAAATCCTCGATCAACCGGTCGGGACTGACCGCGTTGCCCTTGGACTTGGACATCTTGTAGAGTTTGCCGTCGTCGGCTTTTTTGCAGATCATGCCCTGGGTGAAGAGGGCCGCAAAGGGTTCGGTGAAGGGGCACCAGCCAGCGTCGTGCAGCACCTTGACGACAAAACGCGAGTACAACAGGTGCAGCACGGCGTGCTCCACGCCGCCAATGTACTGGTCCACCGGCAGCCAGCGGGCCACGTCCTGCTTGTCGAAAGGCTGCCGGTTGTCGCGCGGGTTGACGTAGCGCAAGAAATACCAGCAGGAGCAGAGCCATTGCGCCAGGGTGTCGGTTTCGCGCCGGGCCTCGCCGCCACAGCGTGGGCAGGCGGTCTTGATGAAGCCTTCATGGTGCGCAAGGGGGTTGCCTTTTTCGCGGCGGAAGTCGACCTCGTCCGGCAGCAGCACCGGCAACTGGTCTTCGGGCACCGGCACGGCGCCGCATTGCGGGCAATGCACGATCGGGATCGGTGCGCCCCAGTAACGCTGGCGGCTGATCAGCCAGTCGCGGATGCGGTAGGTCACGGTGAAATCGGCGAATCCCCTGTCCTTGCCGTGCGCCACGATGCCCCGCAGGGCCTTGCGGTTCGGTTGTCCGTCGAAAGGACCGCTGGCGGTCATGACCCCGTCTTCGACATAGGCTTCCGTCATGGAGGCCGCGTCGAGGGGCGTCTCGGGGTTCTGGATGACCACCCGGATGGGAAGGTCATAGCGGCGGGCGAATTCGAAATCGCGCTGGTCATGGGCCGGCACCGCCATGACCATGCCGGTGCCGTAGTCCATCAGGACGTAGTTGGTGACCCACAGCGGAACCCGGTCGCCGTTGTAGGGATTGGTGACATGGAAGCCGCTGAAGACGCCTTCCTTCTCGCCGTTGTCGGCCGTGCGTTCGGAGGCCGGCACGTCGGCCTGACGCCGGATAAAATCCCGCACGGCCTTTTCGTTGGGCGAGCCCGGCAGCAGTTCCCGCAGCAGCGGATGCTCCGGGGCCACCGCCATGAAGGTCACCCCGTAAATGGTGTCGGGGCGCGTGGTGAAGATCGGGCAGGAGGCCCCGGTTTCGCTGAGCGTGAATTCCACCCGGGCCCCTTCGGAACGACCGATCCAGTGGGCCTGCATCTGGCGCACCTTCTCCGGCCAGCCCTGGAGCTGTTCGAGGTCGTCCAGTAGCCGCGGCGCATACTCGGTGATCTTGAAAAACCATTGTTTGAGGTTGAGCTTGCGCACGGGCGCGCCGCAACGGTCACAGGTGCCTTCGGGGGTGACCTCCTCGTTGGCGAGGGTGGTGCAAAGATCGCACCAGTTGACGGGGGCGTCCTTCTGGTAGGCCAGGCCCATTTCATGGAACTTCAAAAAAATCCACTGCGTCCAGCGGTAGTAGTCCGGGTGGCAGGTGGCGATTTCGCGTTCCCAGTCGTAGCCCACGCCCCAGGAGCGGATCTGGCGCTTCATGCCGGCAATGTTGCCGTAGGTATATTCCTTGGGATGGGTGCCGGTTTTCTTGGCGGCGTTTTCGGCTGGCAGCCCGAAGGCGTCCCATCCCATGGGCGCCAGCACGTGATACCCCTGCATGTGCTTGTAGCGTGCCAGGACGTCGCCCATGATGTAGTTGCGGCCATGGCCGACATGCATCGAGCCGGACGGGTAGGGAAACATCGTCAGGCAGTAGAACTTTTTACGAGAATCGTTCAGATCGCAGGCAAAGGTGCCCTGCTCGTCCCACCAGGACTGCCATTTGGGTTCGATTTCTTTAAAGGGGTATTTTTCTTGCATGGTGCGTTTCCACGTCGGTTCCGAGCAGTAAAACGAGAAAGACCATACCACAGCGCCCGACGGCTTGCCAGACTCGGATTATCCGTTCACTCGATCACGCGGTGCGGGTCGGGGAAGGGGTGCGCCGCGAGGTAACGGCGCCATTCTTCCTCGGTGGCATAGGGCAGCCAACCCTTGCGGGCAAGATAGGGGGTGTCCAGGGGGTCGAAGCGCAGTTCGAACTCCTGTCGTTCCGTCCGGAAGTCGATCGGCAGCCGAACGACGGTCTGCATGTCGAGCACTTCCTTCATCTTGTTCGTGCCCGTGTCCTTGCGCAGTTTCAGGTGACGCGGCATCAGGAAAAACAGGTTTCCGTGTTCGTCCACGGGACGGCGGGCCAGCCCTTTTAAGGTCCGCGTTTCGTTGTCCCACGCGAGCGATTCGATTTCGCCGCGTCCCTGTTCGATGTGCATGTCGCTGCCCAGCAGCCAGGGATGCGGGCGTGCCGCGGTCACACGGTAAAGCCGGCAGGCGTCCGGCGGAACGCAACAGCCGAACGATTCCCGGTATGTGCCGAGATAGCCCTGGTTCCAGACGTCGAAGACCCGGTAGCTTGCGTTGGCCGGCAATCCCAGGCCGGCGAAGTCGATGCGGGTCCGGTAGGCGTCCGTGACGGGAGCATGATGGTCCGGGGAGGTGTTGAACACCGCCACCAGCGTATAGTCGTCCCAGTCGGTTGCGATGTGTTTCTTCAGCACATGGCAGAAGTCTTCCGGGGCGACCCGCTCGAAAAGGTCCACCGGCACGGGCACGCCCGTCGTGCGGGGCAGGCACATCTTGAGCAGGCGCAACCGGTCCGGCGCCATGCGGCGCAGATCGTCGCCGATCACCATGGGACTGTCCCCGCTGAGACCGAACATCGTGGCCGAAAGACGCGCCATCTCGAGCGGGATGGGGAGGTCGAGCTTGATTTGGTTGAGGTCGTTGATATAGAGCTTGCGATGCGTGAACCAGGAGGCCGCGGCATTTTGGACGAAGGAATGGGCGTCGGCAAAATGACAGTCGTGCAGGCAGTACTCCGCGTTGCGCCAGTTCGGCGTGGGATGCAGGGGGCGCTCTTCGCCGTAGTCGCGCACGACCCGGGCCGCCTGGATGCAGCCGATGAACCCCGGGGACGAAGCCACGGCGGTTTGCAGATGCGTATCCTCGCCGGCGGCGTCGCGGATGATTGACAGGATCTTGCGGCCCAGTTCGAGCGGCAGCAGGCGGTCGTCGTAGGGTCGCGCACCGGTCGGCATCCGCAGGAAATCGAGCATGTAGGCGCGTCCCCCCAGCGCCCGGTAGGCCGTGAAGATGCGCCGCAGAAAGTTCCGGGTGCCCGGATGCGTGGCATCGAGATACACCTTGGTCAACGGCTTTTCCGACCAGGGTCCCCGCCCGAACTCCCAGCCGCCCTGCTCGAAACGCTGGGTGACGGGGTTGCCGTCGGCATCCTTGAGGAGATATTCGCGGTGCGGTTCCAGTCCCCCTTCGGCTTCGGCAAAGAACCAGAAGGGCGAGAACCAGAACTTGAAACAAAAACTTTGGTCCTGGAGGCTTCGGAGTCGGGTCTCGCAGGCTTTCGAATCGCCGTCGAAGGGTTCGAACGTGAGCCAGTTGCCCGGTAGCCCGTGCTTGAGAATCTGGTGGGTGCCGCCCGTGAGCAGCGAGATGCCGAAACCGCGCAGGATTTCGCCGGCGGACTTTGCGCGGGCTTCCATCGCTTCCGGCCAGTCCTCCAGGTTGGCGCCGCCCATGCAGACTCCCGAAACGCCTTTAAACGATGGTCGGTATGCCTGGTGCACCTCCTCGGCCCAGGACTCGAGGGCCGCGCGAGGATTGCGGTGATAGCCGATGCGCAGGGTTTCGGAACGCAGCGCGTCGCCGTTTGCCAGACGGTGACCGCCGCAGGCACAATGCGCCCGGTAGCCCGCGAGGTTGGTTTCCCCCCGGTGGTGCAGGGTGTGTCCCGACGGCATGCGGTCCAGCGTGACGAACCCCAGCAGCACCGTCAGCCCGGATTGCGGATCGTACAGGTGACAAAGCGTGTTGGATTCGCAGGTCGCGTCGGCGTCCGCCAGGCGTTCGACACGCATGTTCCAGGGCAGCCAGCGAAAAAATCGTACCTGTTCGGGAACCTCTCCGAGCGACAGGCTTCCGTTTCCGTCCGGGGCTGCCTCCAGGAGATTCCAGTCTTCGAGGAGGATGTCTTTTCCGCTATGGTTATGGATCGTGGCATGCAGGTAGAGAAAGCCATCCTGCCGGCGCAGGTGCCAATGCCATTCCACCGAGTCGGCAAAACGGAATCCGGCCGTTTCCTCCGGGGAGGAGGTTGCGATCGGTACGGCCTCGCGCAGCGGCCGGTTGCGGCCGTCGATCCCGACCGATCCGGAAAGTCCCTGGAACGCAAAAACCGCCGCGGTCGCGGGTCGAAACGCAAGGGTCCCCTGCGAGAAGGTGGCTTGAACGGGGACGTTTGGAGAAGGGGAGGCGTTCATGATGTCTTTTGGGGTTCCGGGGGTCGATCGGGAAAAACGTGGTGTGCTGGTCGTGGACAGGGAAAGCCTCAGGACCTCTTTTGCCGCGTTCGGTTGGCCGCCAGTCGCCAGAAGGCCGCGGGGGGGTAATGCATGGCGTAGGTGAACATCGTTTCGCAATTCATGGCATGCAGACCGTGCGCCAATTCGTCCTGTTCCTCCTGCGCCAATTCACCTTCCGGAGACAGCAGCCTGATGAGCAGGGCTTCGCCCAGCTCGCGCATGGGGCGGAACTCCCGCAGCATCTCTTCCGGCCAGGCGGGAACATGACCATAAGACGAATCCGGGTTGCGGTCGGGACGCGCGCGCCAGTCCATGTTGACGGTCTGCACATCCGCGGACCGGTACTCCTGCGCCCTGGAAAGAAAGGGCGCGATTCCCCGCGCGATTCTTCGCATCTCTTCGCGCCATCCCCGGCGGAGGTTTCCGTCCTCGGTCTCCACCGTACAAAGCACTTCCATGGACACCTGGTGCTGGAACAGGGCATAACACCAGTCATAGTCCGCGACTTTGAGCGTTCGTGCCTGTTCGAGCGCTTGGCCAACGGTGCGTCGGTATCGATCGTGCCAGTGGGCGTCGCCCGTCAAGTCCCAGCCCACGGCATAGATCATGGGCAGGCGTGGCGCCTCGTGCGGCGCCACGTTCCACATCTTGTCGACCAGTCCACGCTCGCCGTTGACCTTGCAGAAATGGAAGTCGTTTTCGGGAACGACGAACCGATCCAGCCGGCGACAGAGGGCGGCCATCGAACTTCGCATTCGCGCGCGCTCGTTTGCGGTGCTGAGGGGGGAATGGGCGTAACGCCAGAGACCGTGGGCAAAGTGGGTCAATTGATCGCGGGAAGTTTCGATAAAAAAGGATTTGCCGTCCCGGGGACTGACGCTGCGCGCGACAAAGCCTTCCGCGTCGCTGCAGGTGGCGCACAATTCCAGCCCGTCGAGGAGCGCGGCGGTCTTTGAATGCAACGCGGCATCGCCCGTCGCGTCGTAGCGGTCGCACATCGTCGCCATCAGGACGCCGCCGTTAATGGTGCTGTCCTCCATGCCGGTGCCCCACCCGTTGGTGTTGGGCTGCTGGCGCCCGATTTCCTCGAGGGTGGGGAGCGTGTCGAAACGATGCGCCGGATCGTAAGTGGTTACGTAATCGTACATCAAGGAAGTCCGGGGGTGGAAAAACCGTTCCCAGGCCAGGTCTCCGACCTGGATCGCACGTTTTTGTAAGGTTTGCATGTGTCGAAACTCCATTCGTATCCGTGGCACACTGCGAAAAAACCCTGGGAGGGCTTTCCGCCGCTCCTCGAGCGGACGCATCGCAATTTCATGAGCGCCACAATTCGTGCAGCATGGCCGCTACACGGTCCACCACCCGGCAGCCGACTTCCGGGGCAAAGCGTGCCCAGGCGAAGGGAGTGCCGGAATAGCCTCCGCCCAGGGCGCCATACAGGGTAGGCAGATATCCGCCCGAACCGTTCGTGAGCCCGAACCAGGCGGTATGGGCGGACGGACTGCGGCGTTTGAGGTCGATCTGGTACTGGCAGAACAGCTCGAAGGGTTGCGTCGCGATGGCCAGGTCGTTGATACGCAGCGCATGAAATGGCAAACGGTCCACGGGGTGCTCGCCAAATTGCTCCGCCAGGCTCACCGGCCCCCAGGCAAAGATGGCCTCCGCGCCCGCGATGTCCTCTCCCGCGCGCATGCGCTCCACCACGTTGCGCGCGTGGTCGAGGGTCTGTCGGTCCGGCAGGCGAACCGGAAATTCCAGTTCACGATGCAGATGCCGCAGGCGCACCTCGCTTGTCGGCTGCATTTCATGCAGCAGCCGCAGGGTCTCGCCGGCCAGCGTGCTGCCGTACCGCATGATCTGGATTTCCGGACGATCCGCCGTGGCCTGGGGATGGACCTGTTGTCGCATGGCGATGTCTCCTTGCGCGCCGTTGAAAAACAACACCGGGATCGCGCCATAAACCTCGCGCAACAGCCGCCGCGCCACGCCGGGAAAATCGGCCGTCAGGACCCGTTGGCCATAAAACGACGCGGGATGTCCCGTGCCGTGATGCAGGACCGCTTGCGGAGTTCCCTTCCCGTCAAAGATTCCCATCGCCAGGCAGGCGGGATCGTCGGGGCCTTCCAGACCGGTCATGTCTGCATCCCGTCCTGGCTTGCGGTACATGTTGTGGGTGTCGTCGGCATAGCAGACCCGGCGGTTGTAGCCCAGGCGCGCACGGCCCATTCCCCAGCCCAGGTTGGCGGTTTGCGCGGAGTTCATGGCGCGACGGGAAACTTCGACCAGCCAGGGCACCAGTCGTTCGAGATAGGCCGTATCCACGGGCTTGTAAAAACTGCTGCGCATCATCACCGGTCCCCCGTGTGTGTGCGAACAACCGATCAGCACGCGGTGGGCCTCGATGTCGGTGGCTTCGGCAATGGCCTGGGTCGCTTGACGGACGGTCCCGGTGTCGAGTCCCACCAGGTCGCAACTGATGAACAGGATGTCCGTATCGCCATCGTTCAGGTAGAGCGCATTGGCTTCAAGGTCGTCGCGAATGGCCTCGACACGCTGGTCGCGAATGCCGGCACCTTGAATCTGGGTGCCCAGTTCGTTGTTGATAGTCAGGGTGGCGGCGCCGGCTTTCATGAGGTGGCTTGTCCTTGTTGGTTTGTGAAAGAATGGGTTTCAGACGGTGGTTTCGATTCGGCGGACGCGGATGCCCTTGCGAAAACCGCCGTCGGCGGCAGGTGTCTGAAAATCCGAATAGGCGATCAACGCGGCCTCGTTGTTCAACGGCAGCAAGGCGGCATACGCGCAGGTTCTCGGGGCTTGGCCATCGACCCGGGGGGGCACGATGGGAATCCGCGCGTCCCACCGGCTGCCGTCCGGCGTGGAGGTGGCTCGCACAAAGAGCCCCGGACGTCCGAAGGCGGCCAACGTCACGCCGTTGCCGAGCGTCAGCAACCGTGGCCAGACTCCGAGGTCCTCGAAGACCGTCGGGCGGCTCCAGGTCCGGCCCCGGTCCGTGGAACGCGCCTGGTAAAGCGGCCCGACGCCGGCGCCATCCGTTGTGCGCAGCAGGCAGAAAACAGAACCGTCAGGCATGAATTGGATGGCCGGCTCGGTGAACCCACCTCGCTCGGCGGCCTTGGGATCGGCGGCAGGGTTGCCCGCATAGGGAATTTCGCTCCAGAAATCCCAGTGATGTCCCTGGTCCGTGGAGCGCAGAAAAATGGCGGAAACCTTGGCGCGCGCGGCTGCGTTAACGATCCGTCGGGCATAGATCGTGCCCCAGAGTGCACCATCGGGGGTCACGTCGATCCCGTCGAACCCCGGAAAGGTCAGCACGCCGCTGACGACCGTGCGGGTGGCTCCGGGAAGACGGACCACGGGAGTTTCTTCCTGCCAATCCCGACCGCCGGCGGGCAGCCGGCGCAAGCGCCATCCGCCGGAGCATTCGGGCGGCATGTCTTCCTCACGGTACAGGCGAACGCAACCGCCATAGTTGGTGAATTCGGCGAAGGGGCGGCGCGGCAGCGAAACGGTTGCGGGATCGATGGACCGTTTGCGGCAGGGAGATATCACGTCTCCGTTGGGCAGGCAAATTCGCCCGATCACCCCGTCGCCGGGCGGCAGTTCTTGCCAGCTCCGGCCTTCGTCTTCCGAAAGGGCCCGTCCCTTGGGCAGGCCGTAGGCCCGGGCCGAATCCATTTCCACGTGGTAGCCGGCCAGGATGGAACCCTCCGCCATTCGAAACAGACCGGGGAACTGGTAGGGTCCCCATTCCTGGACATCCGGAGGGGCGAGGGCGATGGTGACGGGGTCGGACAATTGGATCTTGATAGGGCTCATGGGGCCTCCCGCGGTTGGCGGCCTTGCGGGAGGGGAAGCCGCTGTCCCGTGTAGTAGTTATGGCGGGGATCGTAGGGAATTGCGCGCAGGTCGTCGCCCTGGAGATACCAAGGAGCGCCTTCTTTCCGGATGAGGGCCACTAGGGCTTTACGCATTTCCCGCGCGCGGGATGCCTGGCTTTCGACCAGGTTGCGATCGAGAAACAATTCGCGGCGGGTATCGAGGTGGATTGCGGATTTGTTTTTCATGCCGGGCTCCTGACGATTGTTATTTTTCATGGGACAGACAATTTCAAGGATGGGGAGACAGGGGGGAGGGTTCGTTCATTTCGAGGAAGTTTCGCCGGAGCGGTACAGGTAGTCCGCGTAGCGCCAGTGGAAGTCCGGCTTCCGGTGTCCGCCTTCCAGGGACTGGGCCTCGCGATCCTCCCGGATCAAGCGTTCGAGCTTGTCGGGATCGACCAGCGGATCGCCGGTCTGGCGTTGCCACTCGGCCAGCGCCTTTTCCAGGGCTTCGCGGATGGGGGCGTGAGCCGGACTTTCCGACAGGTCGTGAAATTCGTAAGGGTCCTTTTCAAGATCGTACAATTCCAACGCCTTGGGGCGCCGCCAGGCCCTGTAGGCGGCCCGGACGGATTCGTCCGCCGCATCGATCTCCGCCTGGTTGGCGCCCGTTTGCACCAGCACCTGCTGTGTGTAGTACTCTTCGACCGGGTTGTTCCGGTCCGGCAGCAGCGTCTGGATCAGCTTGTAGCGCGCATCCCGCACGGTACGCTGCGGATACAACAACGAGGGACGCGGATGGGGATGGCTCGTGTTCCATTCGCAGAACAGGCGCGACCGCCACTCCGTGTCCTCCCCGAAGACCAGTGGGCGCAGGGAGCGTCCGGGCAACGAATCCGGACGGGGCAGCCTGGCGGCATCCAAAATCGTGGGCAGGATGTCGATCGAGGAAACCAGGCGATGCTCCACCATCCCCCGGGGCGCCGCGCCGGGCCACCGGACCATGAACGGCACCTTGACGGCCAGCTCGTAGACCGCCGCCTTGCCGCGCGAGAACTGCGGACCGTGATCGCCCAGGTAGATCACGAGCGTATTTTTCGAATGGCCCGATGGCTCCAGGGCGTCCATCAGCATCCCGATGCCCGTATCCAGCCGGCTGAGGCAATTGTAGTAGTTGGCCGCCTGTTCCCGGAGCCGCGGCGTGTCGATGCCCACGGCCGGCGGCACCCGGACGTCGTCGGCATTGAAGGGGTGTTCCGGCACTCCGAATTCCTGTCGCAGCCAGGGCAGGTGGGCATCGGAATAATTGACCATCAGGAAAAAGGGCGCTTCGCCCTCGCGCATGAAACGCCCCGCCACGTCGGCGGTGGTCTTGACGTCCCGGTGCTGGAAGCTGATTCGTTCCGGATCGTTCCACCAGAGATCGAAGGGAAAGGCTTCCTCGGGCAGAACATGCAGTTTCCCGATCAGACCGGTGCGATAGCCCGCGGACTTGAGCAGTCCCGGCAGGGTCGGAAACGCTCGCGGCATGCCAAAGCGGTGCGTGGACAGACCGATCTGTCCGTTTTGATGCGGATACAAGCCCGTCAGAATGCTGGAACGCGACGGACTGCAAACCGCCTGGGTAACGTACCCTTCCCGGAAGGCCGTCCCTTCCGCCGCCAACCGGTCGAGGTTGGGCGTTCGGACGACGGGATCGCCATAGCAGCTCAAATCGGGACCGTTGTCCTCGGAGGTGATCAACAGGATGTTCCATGGGGTTCTGGCCATCGTTTTCTCCTGGTCGCCGCATTCCGGCGCGGCGACCGGATCGGGTTACCCGACCGGTCCGCTCTCGGAATCGTGACGATTGAGGGAACATAGTGAACCGAACGGGCGGTACTTGCAAGGATTTCGTAATCGATACGGAGGGTTGAGACTGGAGGCTTGAGGGTTCGTGCTGGGATTGATTGTTCCGGGCGCATTGCGCCGAAACGGTAGGGCGGCGAGGCCCTTCGCCGCCGCGCGCGGGTCCCTCGATCGAAGCTTGGACATTGGACATTGGGTGTTGGGCGGTTGGATATTGGAACTTGAGCGCGGGGGTCCCGATCCCGATAGAGATTTCGATATCGGCCCCCACACCCCCACCTCTTCCGCGCCCATTTTTTTTTCGGATTGCCTTGATGTTCGGCACGATGTTCAATGGGTGCGTCCGGAGTTCCTGGAAGGTGCGGGTTGCGCTGGTCCGGGAATCGACGGATGAAGGAGCAGGGACAGATGGTCATACGGCGGACTCGGAGCATCAACGGATTGCGAATCGTCACGGCGACCGGGCTGGTGGGCATGGGAGCGTTGACGGCTTTCACGGCTGACGATTCGCAAAGGGCGCTTTCGCCGCGGGTGGCCCCGTTGACCGCTTCGTTTCGCGGCAAGGTTCCGGTTCGACCGGCTCCGGACGGGACCCTGTACGCGGAAGCGGAGGAATTTCAGGTCCTTTCCCCCGGATGGCGGGCGAAGGACTGGGGGGAGAATCTTTATTTCTCCAGTTTTGCCAACACGTTCTTAAGCCGCAAGGCGTTTCTGGGAGCCGGGACACAGGGGCCACGGACCGAGGCCGCGGTGACGGTGCTCGTGCCGCGCGCCGGGCGGTACCTGGCGCTGGTTCGATACGAAGCCGCCTACCGGTTTGAAACCCAATTCACGCTGCGCATCGAACAGAATGACGAAGTGAAACTGCAACGGCTGTACGGCGCCCGCGCAAACGACAAAATTTGGGCCTTTCGAAAAGGAATCCAAACCGAGCTGGCCTGGGGATGGGGTGCCTGCGAAAACATGGTCTGGGAAGGGCACGATGTCTTCGTGGCGCTCGAACCGGGAGTGGCCGCCCTGACGCTGAGCGCCGATGCGCAGCCCGAGCCCGCGGCCCCACGAAATGTCGATCTGGTCATGCTCACCCTGGACCACGAGCAGGTGGCCATGCGGGTCGAGCGCGAAAATTACCTGCCGCTGGATGGAATGCTGACCCAGGCCGGCGATGTCCATGTCCGGTTCGGAAACGAGGGTAAGACGCCCATCACGATTCGGATCCCGCCGGGACGCGAACATTCTCCCTACTGGGTGCATCTGCGGTCATGGAAGCCCCGGGACGTGTCGTTGGATGCGGGGGCGCAAAGCGATTGGATCGAAGTCGGCGGGCTGCTCGATACCCTTAACGACGGCCAATGGTTTTTGACCGCCGCCGCCGACCCTCGCGATGCGGATGTGCGTTTCAAGACCGAGTTCGCGGTCGACGACGCGTCCGGTCTTCGCGAGCCGATCGCGACATTCGATTGTGACCAACCGACATTGCGCCTGACCTACGATGCCAACCTGCGTTATACCCGCCGAATCCGGTCCTACGAGTCCGTTCTGGACGATGTGCTGGGTCATCTGGAGTCCACTCCGGTTTCGGGACGACCTCCACGACGCATGATCGTCTACGGATACACGTTCGATCCGATCGACGGGCTGGATGACTTTAACCGGCAGATCGAACGCCTGGTTACGTCGATTGGATTGGCGCGGATCGATCGCCTGACCCATCCCCACCTGGAGGTTCCGTCGGGCTATGTCCGTCCTAACCTTGGAAAACTGGACGAATGGCTCGAAAAATGGCGTGAAGAGGGAGTAGCCGAACAAATTCGAACCGTCAACTTCGGCGATGAAATCAGCCTGTCCCGGCCGTCGGGGGATGACCATCCGGGATTTCGCGAGTGGGCGCGCGCCCAGGGGTTGACTCTGGAATCCCTGGGCGCAAAGGTCTGGGAGGACGTCGTCTATCAACCGGCCGCGGACCGGGCCGACGTCCAGCCCGCCGCGTATTATTACTCACGCCGGTATGTCCAGGACTATGGCATCGCGCGCTTAAAGGATTTAACCGATCGAGTCAAGGCGCTCTGCCCCCATGCCGACAGCGGCGCCAATTTTTCGCCGCACCATGGCGGCGCGGGACAGGCCTATACGGGATCGGCACACAAGTGGATCACGCTGTTTCGCAAGGGCGGGCTGACCATGCCCTGGAGCGAAGATTACATCTGGCAGTTGCCGGTCGGTTCGCCGCAAATCAATTTTCTGCTGGTGGACCTGTTCCGCGCCGGCGTTCGCTATCGCCCCGGGGCGCAAATCCAGATGTATGTCATGCCGCATTGGCCCGGCAATCGCCCGGACCATTGGCGCAGGCTCTGGTATGGCAACCTGGGTAGCGGCATGCAGATTGCCAACCTGTTCGAATTCCGTCCGGTCCAGGCATCCTACACCGAAAACTATGTCAATCATCTGCCCATGTACGCGGAGGTGCGCCGCGCGATCTACGAAACCGCCGGCTTCGAGGATATCGTCCTCGAAGGACGGGTGCGCTGGGGGAATGCCGGCTTGTGGTACAGCGATACCGGCGACGTATGGGACGCGCATCGGCCGCCCTTTGGAGCCAACAAGCGTCTGCTTTACGTGGCGATTCGGCATCAGCAACTGGCCCTCGACGTGGTCGACGAAGAAGACGCCCTGCGGGGCACATTGGACGGCTACAAGGTGCTGTATCTGTGCGACAGCCACGTTAGCGATGTCGCATCGCAGGCCATCGCCGATTGGGTGGCCGCTGGGGGCCGACTGCTGGCAACCGCCGGGGCGGGACTTTTCAATCAGTTCAATGCCCCGAATACGACCCTGCGAACACTCTATGGCATGACTCCCGGCGAACTGGACGCCCCGGAAGATTCGCAGGTGCGCTATGCGAAGCAGGATTTGCCCTTCGCGCGGGTGCTGGATCGGGTCACCTGGCCGGGAATCGAGGACTCCCTTCCCGCGTCACCCGTAATCGGCGCTCGCGCTTCGTTCGACCCTGTCGGCGACAACGTCGAGGTTTTGGGGGTGTACGCGGACAAGACCCCGGCGGTGATCCGTCGCCGTGTAGGCGCCGGACAGGCCATCTACGCGGGATTCCCGGTAGGGTTGAGCTATTTCCAGCCGGCCATCCCGCGGCGACCGACCGATCGGTCCATTACGAAGGAGGGAATGACACATTTTATTCCGACAAATTTCGACCCCGGCGCGGATTTTCTGGTGGGGCTTCCCGGCCAGGGCGTTGCACGCGCGGTGACCTCTTCCGAATCCCGGGTTCAGGCCAGCCTCATCGATTCGCCGCGGGGCGTGGCGATTCCCCTGGTCAACTGGGCGGATGGCCCGCAAACGAATCTGGTCGTTTCCGTGAAATCTACCGACGCGCAAGGGCGTCGCGCTACGCTGGCCGGGGGCGGCGCGGTCCTGCGCCTGCCGGACGATCCCACCCAGCCTGGCCGGACCCGGTTCCGTGTAAACCTGGATGTGGCCGACGCCTTGTTGCTGCGTCCGAAGGAGTCGAAGCCATGAGGCCACCGCGCCGTCGGTCAAGACCGCGTCAGACAAAAGCACGAAGTAGACCTATCGTCCCGATCGTCCGCTCGCTTGCCGTCCAAGACGTTGCATTGCCAGAGACTGAAGGGCTAACTTCTGCATTCCACACAAATAGGCTACATGTTTCCAGAATTTAACGCGGAATGGACATGTTCGTCGACAGCGCTGACCGAATGGGCAGGTCGCCGCGGACCGCCTTCTAAAGATGGAGTCGAAAAACGATGACGGATGGTTTGATGCAATAGGTGTCGAAAATGGCCTTTGAAATCGGGCAAAGATGATTGGCGTTGCTCCGGTTGACCGATGCAAGCACGCCCCCAAGGTGTATCGGCCGCAATCGTTTTTACCGGACGCCAGGAATGTCATTGTCGTCGGCATACACTAGCCGGACGGTTACCTCACCGGCGGCGCCTTGGGAACCTATTCCTTCGCGCAATATCAGACGCACCGGGAACTTGGCTGGGCCGCCCTCTCCCTCTGCAGGCACTTGGCCGATGCGGGTCACATTGCTCTTCCGACGCTGGATTTGTGCGGGGAGGGCTTGAAAGTCCTCAATGTGCGTGGAACGCCTACGCCGGACGCGGCCATGGACCGCGGCTTGATCGGCCTGCTGCCCTTTGCCTTCTTTCCAGACAATCGCTGTAATGCCTTCGCCGCCACAGCGGCCGGCCTTGCAACCTTCGGCTATAACGGCATTGCCCTGACCCCGGAGTTTGGCGCTCGGCAACGATTCCTCTGCGTTCTCACGGATATGGACTTGCCGGCCGATGACATGTCCGATTTTGACCCGGGCTGTCCCGACTGCCGCAAGGGTCTCTCCGCCTGTCCCTCTGGGGCGCTTGACGCGGAGCAGCAGAGAGATTTCGAGGTCGGCGGCAGGTTAATTCGCCTTGCGAAATTGGATTCACTTCGCTGCGAATAGGCCAAGGGTTTTGGTCTGGTGGGCAAGGAAGGTCTTGCGCTTATGGGTTCAACCACGGACGTTCTTCCACCAAAGACGATTTCCATGTCGGACATCGCGGCCGCCATGGAGAAGCGCGATCCCTTGCAGGACCACTTTGTTTCCATCATCGAACCCTGCATCAAGGTTTGCCGGCCAGAGGCGACGGGCGGAGAAAAAAAGGAGAAGGCCGCCGGCAATCCTGGACCTATTGCCGCGGTCGATTATGTGCCCTACGGCTTCGGTACCATGGAGAGACCGGCCTTGTTGATGACAACCGGCGGTTTGGACGCCGCGGGCCTGGTCATCTGGTCTTCGGTGAACTCGGCCATCAGGATTTCGCGTGCCTTGGTGCGCTCGAAGTCGTAGGCGATGTAAATCTTTCCGGTTTCGTCCTGGTCTCCGTCGGGGTAGGAAACGCCGGGGCGTTCATCCAGAAGCAGGCGGTGTGACCAGCTCCGTCCGTCGTCATCCGAAAGGAAGGCCGCCAGATGCGAGCGGATGCCCCCCGGATGCTCCTGCCCGGCAAAATAGCCTTCACCGGGATCGTGGCGCACCAGCAGCAGGCGACCGGAGATCAGGCGGCGGATGAAGAACCGGGTGACCGCATGCGGGATGCCGGACGGTTGCAGCGGACTCCAGGTTTTCCCGCCATCCCGGGAGAAACTCTCCCCGATGCCGTAGCGGGTGCGCACCAGGAGCCAGATATCGCCGTTGTGTTTTTCCACCAGCATGTGCTCGTCATGACTGCGAACCTCCGGGGGAATGTCGCAGGCGCCCCGCTCCGTCCAGGTCGCGCCCGCATCCTCCGAAACAAACATGGCGGCGCTGGCCCCTTCCCGGCGATGCCAGAGGGAGACCGGCAGAGCCCATGCGCCGGAAGAAAGCGCCAGCGGTTTGCACATCATGACCCCGTCGCACAAGCGTCGGGGGACTGACCACCTGGCATTCACCCCCTGGGATTCATCCGCCGTCATGGTCCAGACCCCATTGCGCATGTTGGGGTTCACATGCCCCACACCCTGGGCCCAGAAAAGCCAGAGTTGCCCGTTTGGCGCCCGCCAGATTTCAGGGTCGAAGGCGCGCACGGGCCCCGGGCCGTCCGGGTCGACGGCCAGAAGTTCCTTCGACCAGTGTTGTCCGGAATCCGTGCTGGCAACCAGGACCACATAGTTGTTCTGGTCTTCTCCGGGTGTCCGGCCGCCGTACCACACGGAATATCGGCGGCCCTCCGTTCCGCACGCCAGACTGGGAATGCCCTGGAAAGCCCGACCCGCGGCTTGATAATCCTTGCCGGGGGTTGTGATGATCCGCGGGTTCTGCAGATAGGCGGAGTCGAGATTTGCTGGGGTCATCGGTCAAATTCCTTGTGGGTGGCGTTTCAGGTTCGAAAAGCATCGTTTCGCATGAACTTCATGGTCATCGAACTTCCAAAGGCTTCCATTGAACATTGAACGGGGGCGCATGGCAATCGAAAAGGTCGAAAAGTCGGGGTTGCCTTCGGCGGCGGGAAATGCTATAAAGCCACTTCCTTTTTTCGCGCGCCTATCGTCTATCGGCTAGGACACAAGGTTTTCATCCTTGGAAGCGGGGTTCGACTCCCCGTAGGCGCGCCATTTCTCACTCGATAATCGTTGCGGTACAGCGTCGGGGCCAGGGTCTATGGGACGCACTTTTGACTGGAAGAAATTCATCGGACATGATGCGAGCCCCCTGGAGCAGTTCATAAAATACGCCTTGGTGGGCGGCGTTGCCACCGCGACGCACGTTTCCATTTTTTACCTGTGCGGATGGCTGGTCTTTCCCTGCCTGACGCCGGACGATATCGTGGTGCGCTTGCTGGGGATGACGGTGCCGGCCATGTCGGACGCGACTCGCGTCTGGAACGCCGGCTATTGCAATGCGGCGGGGTTCGTGATTTCCAACACGGTCTGTTACCTCTTGAATCGGCGTTTTGTCTTCGTGCCCGGCCGCCATCACGTCGTGGTGGAATCGCTGTTGTTCTTCGCGGTTTCAGGCCTCAGCATTCTAATCGGCACGGTGGTGCAGAGCTACCTGATCGCCGGATGGGGGCTGCAAACCACCCTGGCCTTTGGCGCCAACCTGGTGGCTTCGCTTCTGATCAACTACGCCATGCGGCGGTTTGTGATTTTCAAGAGCTGATTCGCGCGGGGAACCCACGACCCCGACCCCGATCCTGTCGCCACAATCCCATACCCCCATCTCCGC
>CAZIUM010000017.1:0-24462 GCA_964542285.1 uncultured Lentisphaerales bacterium | reverse complement strand
GCGGACAAGCTGCGCCGCGAGGCCGAGCGCGATGCCCAGGCGTTCGAACAACGCGCCGAACAGAGCCTGCGTCAGGCGGCGCGCGACCTGTTGCTGCAGGTCGAGAAATCGTTGATCAAACGCTGCGAGCAACTGTTGCGATCCGAGGTTGACCAGGTCGTATCGGACAAAGCGCTGCTGTCGCGATGGATTTCCGAAGCCATCACGACCTACCTCAAGGACGACGAGAAATCGATCGAGGTGATGCTGGGCGGCAAGGCCGCCGCCCATGCCGAGGCGTTGCGCGCCCGCCTGAGCCAGGAAGCCGCGAAAGGCAAGGGCCTGGAAATAAGGGGCGACAAGTTGTTTCCCAACGGGTTTTCGCTCAAGCTGGCCGAGGGGCGCATTGAGCACACCTTCACGTCCGAATCGATTACGGAGGCGCTGTCGCTCCTGCTGCGTCCGCAACTGGCGGCACTGTTCAACCCGGAGGAAGAGGAAGGGAAGCCGTCGCAAGACCGAGCATGAACCTGGAATATTTCATTGCTTCCCTGCCGCTGCTGCAACCGGGACATGCGCCCGGCATCTCCCCGGAGGATTTTCGCGCCGCCTGCCTGGAGCAGTTGACCCCTGCGCTGGCCCGGGCGGCCCGGGCCCTGCTGGAAGGAACCGAGTCGGAGCATCCTTTTGCGCGCGCCTGGCGAAACCGGGAAACCATTCTGCGCAATGCCGTCGCGCGTCGACGAGCCGCCCGCAAGGACAAGCAAACGCCCCCCGATCCCAGACCGACGCATGGCAGCGACCTGCGCATCGAGCATGGCGTGGCGGCGGCCTTCGAGCAACCGGACCCGCTGCAACGGGAACTGGCACTCAACCGCCTGCGCTGGCACGTAGCGGAAGAATTGCAGGGCGTTCAGCCCTTCCACCCCTCCGTCGTGCTGGCCTATGCCGTCAAGCTGCGGATGCTGAGCATGGCGAAAGCCTGGGACGAAACGGCCGGGGAGCGGGAACTGGAACAATTGACGACGTTGCCGGAAGGGGAATCCGGCGAAAAAGCGGATTAATGCCCGCGGAGATATCGAGGCGATCATGGAATCGAATGGAACAATCACGGCGGTGAACGGCAACCTGATCACCGTGGCCTTCGAAGGGGCGGTGGCCCAGAACGAAGTGGGCTATGCCCAGCTTTCGGTAGAGGGACGCGAAGATTCGGACAGTGGCCTGATGTGCGAAGTGGTGCGCATCCGCGGACGCAAGGCCGACATGCAGGTCTTTGAGGACACCCGCGATCTGCGGGTCGGCGATCCGGTCAACTTCACCGGACAGTTGTTGTCGGCGGAACTCGGGCCCGGCTTGCTGTCCCAGGTTTTCGATGGCTTGCAGAATCCGCTGCCTCGGCTGGCGGAACAATGCGGTTTTTTCCTGCAACGCGGCACCTATCTGGATGCGCTGGAACGTGACCGAACCTGGGAATTCACCCCGGCGGTCGAGGTCGGCAGCCACGTAACGGCCGGCGACACGCTGGGTACGGTTCCGGAAGGCATCTTCAAGCACCGGATCATGGTACCCTTCGCCCTGCGCGGTCTTCTCACGGTGCGCGAGATCGCTCCCGCCGGCGAGTACAAGGTAGACGATTGCATCGCGCGGCTCGAAGACGAGTCCGGCGCCACGCACGAGGCGCATCCGATGCAGCGCTGGCCGGTCAAGCTGCCCATCGATTGCTATGCCGAACGCCTGGCCCCGAGCGAAACCATGGTCACGCAACAGCGCTTGATCGACACCTTCTTCCCCGTGGCGCAGGGCGGCACCTACTGCATTCCAGGGCCCTTCGGAGCCGGTAAGACGGTGCTTCAGCAGCTCACCAGCCGGCACGCCGACGTGGATATCGTGATTTTCGCGGCCTGCGGCGAGCGCGCCGGCGAAGTGGTCGAGACCCTGCGCGAATTTCCCAAGATGACCGATCCCCGCACCGGGCGCACCCTGATGGACCGTACCGTGATCATCTGCAACACCAGTTCCATGCCGGTGGCGGCGCGCGAGGCTTCGGTGTACACGGCCGTGACCATCGCCGGATACTACCGCATGATGGGACTGAGGGTCCTTCTGCTGGCCGACTCCACCTCGCGCTGGGCCCAGGCACTGCGCGAAATGTCGGGCCGCCTGGAGGAAATTCCCGGCGAAGAAGCCTTTCCGGCCTACCTCGAAAGCGTTGTGGCGGGTTTTTACGAGCGCGCCGGTCGCGTGCGGCTCAAGGACGGTTCCGTGGGCTCCGTCACCATCGGCGGCACGGTCTCGCCCGCGGGTGGCAATTTCGACGAACCCGTAACCCAGGCCACGCTCAAGGTTGTGGGGGCCTTTCACGGCCTGTCGCGCGCCCGCTCCGACGCCCGGCGCTATCCGGCCATCGATCCCCTCGACAGTTGGAGCAAGTATCCCGGCGTCGTGCCTTCCCAACCGCTCGAAAAGCTGCGCGACATTCTGCGACGCGGCAGCGAGGTCTCGCAGATGATGAAGGTCGTGGGCGAGGAAGGCACCGCCATGGAAGATTTCCTGGTCTACCTGAAGTCCGAACTGATCGACGCCGTCTACCTGCAGCAGGACGCCTTTCACGAACACGACGCCGCCTCGCCGCCGGAACGCCAGCAGGCGGTGTTCGCCGTGCTTGAAAAGGCTGTTGAACAGGAGTTTTCCTTCGAGGACAAGGATGCCGCCCGGCACTTCTTTCTGAACCTCACGCAAAACTTCAAGGACTGGCACCAGAGCGCCTGGGAGTCTGAAGAATTCAAGGCCGGGCAGGCGCGGATCGAGGAGGCCGTCACGAATGCATAAGTTTTACCATCGCATCGATCACATTGCCGGCAGCGTGGTGACGCTGCGCGCCGAGGGCGTGCGCTACCGCGAACTGGCCGAAATCCGTTCGCGGCAGGGCACCTCGCTGGGGCAGGTCATCAAGCTCGACGGTCCGAACGTCGCGTTGCAGGTGTTTGCCGGCGCGCGCGGCGTGGCGACGGATGCGCGCGTACGTTTTCTGGGCCACGCCATGCAGGCGCCCTTTTCCGACGCCCTGATGGGGCGCGTGTTCACCGGCAGCGGCCTGCCGCGCGACAACGGACCCGCGCTGGAGGACAATCCGGTGGATATTGCCGGCCCCTCGGTCAATCCCTCACGCCGCGTGATCCCTTCGCGCATGGTGCGCACGGGCATCCCCATGATCGATGTCTTCAATACCCTGGTCGAGTCGCAGAAGCTGCCGATCTTCGCCCGCGCCGGCGAGCCCTACAATCCATTGCTGGCGCGCATCGCGCTCCAGGCCGAGGTCGATATCATCGTACTCGGCGGCATGGGACTGAAATACGACGATTATCTCTTCTTCCGCGACACCCTGGACGACAGCGGCGCCCTGGCGCACACCGTCATGTTCGTGCACACCGCCGCGGACCCCGTGGTGGAATGCCTGCTGGTGCCGGACATCGCCCTGGCGGTGGCCGAGCAGTTTGCCCTGCAGGGCAAGCGCGTCCTGGCCCTGCTGACCGACATGACCAGCTTTGCCGACGCGCTCAAGGAAATCGCCATTACCATGGAGCAAATCCCCTCCAACCGCGGCTATCCCGGCGATCTTTACAGCCAGCTCGCGGCTAGATACGAGAAGGCGGTCGACTTCGAGGGCGCCGGTTCGATCACCATTCTGGCCGCCACCACCATGCCGGGCGACGACGTCACCCACCCCGTGCCGGACAACACCGGCTACATCACCGAGGGACAATTTTACCTGCAAAACGGACGCATCGAGCCCTTCGGGTCGCTCAGCCGCCTCAAGCAGTTGGTCAACGGCAAGACGCGCAAGGACCATCGCGCCATCATGGACGCCATGATCCGTCTTTATGCCGCCTATCGCGAAACGATCGAGAAACGTGCCATGGGCTTCCGCATGTCGGCCTGGGACAACAAACTGCTGAAATACGGAGAAATGTTCGAACGCGAATTGATGGCCCTGTCGGTCAACATCCCGCTGGAGCAGGCCCTGGACCGCGGATGGGGCATCCTGGCGGAATGTTTCGAACCGGTGGAAGTCGGCATTGCCAGCAAATTGACCGAGGAATTCTGGCCCAAGAAGGATTCGTGACCCACGTCAACCATGCGCATCAAACACACCAAGACCGAATTGAAGGCGCAGAGCGATGCGCTCAAGCGCTACGAGCGTTTTTTGCCGATGTTGCAACTCAAGAAGCAGCAACTGCAGGCCGAAATCGCCATGATCGACAGTCACATCGACGAGGTCGATCACCGCGCAAAGCAGCGTCTCGCCGCCATCCACCCCTGGGTCGCGCTGTTCAGCGACGCGGGACTGCCGGAAAACCTGGTGACGCTGGACCGGATCGTCACCGAATCGGGCAACATCGCCGGGGTCGCGATCCCGATTTTCAAGGGCATCGAAACCCACAAAACGACACCGGACCCGTTCGAGTCTCCGGCCTGGCACGATGAAGCCCAGGAGGCCATCGAGGCACTGCTGGCGTTGCGTGCCGAGCGCGCGGTGCTGGAAGACCAGCGCCGCCTGATCCAGGCGGAACTGCTGACTACCTCGCAACGCGTTAACCTGTTCGAAAAGATTAAGATTCCCGAATGCAAGGAAAACATTCGCGTGATCCGCATTCACCTGGGCGACGAACAGACCGCCGCGGTTTCCCGCGGCAAGATCGCCAAGCGACGCGACACCGGCGCCGACGATCGCAATCGCAGGGAGGACGCGGCATGATCGTTCCGATGCAACGTGTGACGGTCCTCTGCACAGCATCCAGCCGCGATAGCACGCTCGATCGGCTGCGGGAACTGGGGGTGCTGCATATCGACGCGACCATCCCCGAAGAACCTTTCCTCAAGGAAGCCCAGCGCGCCGTCGACGACGCCCAGGAAGCCCTGCAGCTCGTCACTAACGCCGCCGGAGAGCCCGATGCCGACCTCTACGCCTCCTGCCCCGCCTGCGAAGAGCAGGTGCGGCGCGAAGCGGACCAACCGCTCCCGACGTCGGAACCCACGGTCGACCGCATTCTCAAACTCGGCCAGGAGCAGGCGGCGCTGGAGGCCTCCATCGACTCCATCGACACCGAGATCGAGACCTACCGACCTTTCGGGGAGTTCGACCCCGCACTGGCGCATGAGTTGAGGGAGACTGCCGGCTTGAACCTGCAGCTTTTTCGCGCGCCCACCGATTTGCTGCCGGTCGCGGGAAAGGACCCGGGGCTTGTCAAGGTGCTGCACCGTGAAGACCATCATGTCTGCGGCGTAGCCTTCGGGGGCATCGAGCTCGACGAGCGCATCGAACGCATTCCCGCGCCGCCCCGGCCGCTGTCCGCGACCCGCCGGGCCCGTGTTGACGCCTGCGTGCGTCATGCCGCCATCAACCGCATGCTGACGGCCATGGACAGGGAACTGCCCCGACTGCGCGACGAGCTGCATCGCCGCGAAGAACAGCGCGACGTGGCCGCCGTCCGAGCCGGCATGCAGGCGCAGGAGAACATCCTGTGGTTGACCGGCTTTTGCCCCGAGGAGCGGCTGGACGCCTTGCGCAAGACGGCACGAAAGGAAGGGTGGGGACTGTTGGCCCGGGAACCACGGTCCGACGAAGAACCGCCGACCCTTCTGCGTCCGCCCCGCATTTTTCGTCCCGTACTGGCGTTGTTCGACATGCTGGGCATCGTGCCAGGCTATCGCGAAGCCGACATCAGCGTGGTGTTCTACGCTTTTTTCACCCTGTTTTTCGCCATGCTGATCAGCGACGCCGGGTATGGCGCCCTGCTGCTGGCCGGCACGCTGCTGGCGCGCCGCAAATGGCGCCACGCGCCGTCCGCGCCCTTCATTCTGATGACGGTTTTTTCGCTGGCGACCATCGGGTGGGGGCTGCTCACCGCCACCTATTTCGGCATCGCGCCCGCCAGGCTTCCGGGCTGGGCGCAACTCCCCACGGCCGCCTGGTTCAACGAGCAATCCAACATCATGCAGCTCTGCTTCCTTCTGGGCGCGGTCCATCTCTCGGTGGCGCGCCTCTGGAACGCGGCCCTGCTGCTGCCCTCGCGCAAGGCCCTGGCGCAACTGGGCTGGGTGGGCATCGTCTGGACGATGTTCTGCGCGGCCTCGATGGTCGTCGTGCCGGGTTTCGTCTTCCCCCGCTTCATGCTCTGGGTCGCGGGAGGCTCGACCCTGCTGATCGCCCTGTTCATGCTGAACCGCGAAGAGCTCAAGACGGAGGGGATCAACCTGGCCATGCTGCCGCTCAACATCATCGGGGGCCTGGGGGACGTGATTTCCTACGTGCGCCTTTTTGCCGTGGGCCTGGCATCGGTCAAGGTGGCCGAAAATTTCAACGAAATGTCCCTGGCGTTGCCGCTGCCCCTGTGGGCCAAGATTCCGGCGGTACTGGCGATCCTGCTGCTGGGTCACGGACTGAACCTGGCCATGGGCGCCCTGAGCATCCTGGTGCATGCCGTGCGGCTTAACACGCTGGAGTTTTCCAACCACAAGGGAGTGGCCTGGGCCGGCTTCGCCTATCGTCCCTTCCGCCCCCGCCGCAATTTGTCCGGCGAGCCCGAGACGGCAACCGGATCGTGACGCACTTCCACCATACGTTATACACTTCATTCAACCGAGAGGATAAGAACATGGACGCAGAACTAATGAACACAGGCATGGGTATTGCCGGGGCCGTGATGGCACTGGGCCTCAGCGCGGTGGGCTCGGCCCTGGGCACGGGCGCCGCCGGCGGCGCCGCGATCGGCGCCTGGAAGAAATGTTATGCGCAAGGCAAGCAGGCCCCTTTCCTGCTGCTTTCGTTTGTCGGCGCGCCACTGACGCAGACCCTCTACGGCATGATCCTGATGTTCGTGATGCTGGGACGCGCCCAGGGCGGGTCCCCCGGCCTGCCGCTGATCATCATCGGCCTGTTCGCGGGTCTTGGCATCGGGGCTTCGGCCATGATGCAGGGACGTTGCGCCGCCGCCGCTGCCGATGCGCAGGCCGAAACGGGACAGGGCTTCACGAACTACTTCGCCGGAATCGGCATCGTGGAAACCGTCGCGATCTTCACCATGGTCTTTGCGATGCTCGCCGTCCTCAACGTCTGAGAACGGTGCGGCGTCATTTGGCCGTATAGCCGCCGTCCACGGGGATGTTGGCGCCGGTAATGTAGACCGAAGCTTCCGAGGCCAGGAAGACAATGGCGCCCTTGAGGTCGGTGTCGTTCGCTAGGCGCCCCAGTTGCGTGCGTTGGCTGTATTGCCGGACGAAGGCCTCCGGCTGGCCGGGCGAACGCAGGCCGCCCGGCGAAACGCAATTCACCCGCACGTTGTGCGGCCCCAGCACGCTGGCGGCCCAGCGCGTGAAGTTAAGCATGCCCCCCTTCTCGTAAAAATAGATTGGCGAGGGATTGTCACCCATGGTCGTGCCGTCGTAATTGTGCAGTTCCACCCCCACCGACCCCATCATCGAGCCGATGTTAATAATCGAACCCTGGCGACGCCGTCTCATCTCCCCGGCAAACAGCGCCGTGATCAGGAACAGGGCCGAGGCGTTAACGTGCAAACTGCGGTCGTAGGCCTCGAGCGGCTGGTCCCAGCCGGAGGTGGCGCAGCGCGTGACGGCATTGTTCACCAGCACGTGCACGCCGCCGCTGCGGCGCACAATCTCGGCGTGCAACTCGCGGATCGACCCCTCCTCCGACAGGTCCAGCGGCAGGGCCGTGACATGATATCCCCGGGCGCGTTCCTCCGCCGCCACCTGTTCCAGCGCTTCCAGTCCCCGCGAGGCAATGTAGGTCTCGGCGCCCGCCTCGGCCAGCGCCGCCGCGATCTGCCGACCATAGAGGCCTGCACCGCCGGTCAGAAGCGCCGTCTTGCCCTTCAACGAAAAGCTTTCCATGACATTCATTGTGCTTGTTTTCACTCGATTCCTCCCCGTGCTCAAATGTCTTCCAGGCGCATCTTCTCGCCGCCGCGCTCGCGGCTTTCGATTCCGCCAATCACCAGTCGCATCAATTCCTCGGTTTCGCTAAAGGGGAACGGGGGCCGCCCGCTGCGCAGGTAGTCGACAAAGGCCTGCAACTGGGCTTTAAAGGAGTAGAACGAGTCATGACTGCAAACGGTGGCATGGCCTTCGGTGCCGGCCAGGCGCAAGGCCCCGCCATACACCACGTCCTTGATCGTGGCGATCACGACATCCACCCCGGCGTCGTGGGTCATGTGCACGATATTTCGCTCGGGCGCGCCGAGGTTCTGAATGGTGCGGAATCCCGGCCCCAGGATCGGATACAGTCCCTCGAGCGCGTGAATCCCGTAGGTCTCCCATTTCTTGGACATGGTGGTCGAGACAAAGCGCAACGATCCCAGGTCCCTTGTGGAGATGCGGTACGGCAGGTATTCCTTGCAGTAGCGCATGCAACTCGACGACAGGATTGGGCGGCCCTCTTCCGCGATCCAGCGACGGAACTGGTTCAGGTCGACCCGGTTGTCGCACAAGGGCTTGTCGATAAACAACGGCAGGCCGGCTTTGACAAAGGGACGGGCGCGTTCGACATGCTGCCCACCGATATCCGTGGCAACGATGACCGCGTCCACTTGCCCGATAAAATCCTCGGGGCGCGCCACCACGTTGGGAATCCGCGAGCAGGCCGCCACGTGCTCGGCATCCTCGCGACGGTCGCAATAAATATGCGTTACCCGGGCGCCGTCGATGGGCAGGCTTTCCGGGGGTTCCTTGTTGAGGTAGGCCGGAATGCCAGCGAAAGGGCATTCGGCGGTCATGCGTTCGCGGTCATAGCCATTAAAAATCGCGCTCCAGGAATAGGGATGCCCGTTGCCTTCGGTCATGCCGATAATCCCCAGGCGAATGTTTTGGGGGTCCTTGACCAGACTCATGTCGAAACTCCTGCCTATTGAAAAAAAAGGATGCCATCAGTGTCCCAATTCGGCGGCGGGTTTGCAAGGGTTTCTGGATGCCGCGGGACACGCGCAAAGACAGGATGTCCGAAGTCAGAAGGGAAGCGGGCTCCATCGCGGCGGAAGCGGACTCCATCGGCCTATCGGACGGATCGGGATCGCGCGGGAGACCCGCGCGCGGCGCGGAAGGGCTCAACGCCATTTCCGCGCCCGAATGAACTCCTCCAGTCTCAAGCCTCAACCCCACCATTGTGAAGCGGGAAGCGCACGGGCACGATTTGCCATGCGCCGTTTTTTTTGCGATACTTATAATTTATGCGAATACAAATTCTTCCATCCCTGCTGGCGGCCGACAACGGATGTCTGGCGGCGGAAGCCCGGCGTGCCGAACAGGCCGGGGGCGACGCGCTGCATATCGACATCATGGACGGCCATTTTGTTCCCAACCTGAGTTTTGGCCCCGACGTGGTGCGCATGGCGCGCAACGTGGTCAAGATTCCACTCAACGTGCACCTGATGCTGACCCGGCCGCAGGATTATGTCGACCGTTTCGTCGAGGCGGGAGCGGACGCCATTTCGATTCATGTCGAGGCCGACTGCGACGTGTCGGCCACCCTGGAGGCCATTCGAGCACATGGCATCGAGGCGGCGGTGACGGTCAAACCCGCGACACCGGCGGAAGCCGTCCGGCCCTACCTCGACCAGGTGTCGTATGTGCTGGTCATGACGGTCGAGCCCGGCTATGGGGGGCAGGCCTTCATGGCGGACATGATGCCCAAGGTCGCGGACATCCGTGCGGTTGGCGGGAGCGATTTCGGCATTATGGTGGATGGAGGCGTCAACGCGGAAACCGCGGCCGTTTGCGCCGCGGCAGGCGCAAACATGCTGGTGGCCGGCAATTCGCTGTTCACCGCCCCCGACATGCAGGTCGGGGTGGCAGAAATGCGCCGCGTGGCCGCGGCACATTGGATGAAGGGGGCGCCGGCCGGCGCCTGATCCGGCCCCACGACCGACACCATGGACCAGCAGATTTCCAACACACGCAACTTTTGCATCATTGCCCATATCGATCATGGCAAGACCACGCTCTCGGATCGTATCCTGGAATTGACACGGACGATTGCGCAACGCCTGATCCGTGAACAGACGCTGGACGCCATGGACCTGGAGCGGGAGCGCGGCATCACGATCAAAAGTCATCCGGTTTCGATGCTGTACCGTGCCTCGGACGGAAAAACCTACCGTTTCAACCTGATCGACACGCCAGGGCACGTCGACTTCTCCTACGAGGTGTCGCGCAGCATGCGGGCCTGCGAGGGCGCCGTGCTGGTGGTGGACGCCACACAGGGAGTCGAGGCCCAGACGGTGGCCAACGCCTACCTGGCGGTGGAAAACAACCTGCACATCATCCCGGTTCTGAACAAGACCGACATGCCCGGCGCGGATGTCGAGGGCGTAGGCAAACAGATCGAAGACCTGCTGGGCATCGAGATGCAGAACCGTCTCAACGTCAGCGCCAAGACCGGCGACAACGTGGAACAGGTGCTCGAAGCGATTGTGCGGGAAGTGCCCCCCCCCACCACGCGCGGCATCGAGGCACCGTTGCGCGCGCTGGTGTTCGATTCGACCTTCGATGTCTTCCGCGGCGTGATTGTCTACCTGCGCGTGGTTGACGGCGCCATTCGTTCCGGCGACAGCGTGCGTTTCATGAGCAACGGCATCGCCACCCTGTTGCGAGAGGTCGGCATTTTCAGTCCCGGCCAGAAACCGGTCGAATGCCTCGAGGCCGGCCAGGTGGGCTACATCGTGGGGGCGATCAAGGATCCCACGGACGTCGGCATCGGCGACACCGTCACCACCGCCCGCGACGGCGCCACGGAGCCCCTCCCGGGCTACAAGGAAGTCCGGCCCATGGTCTTCAGCGGCATTTACCCGGTGGTCAGCGACGACTTCGAAAAGGTGCGTCAAGGCCTCGAGAAGCTGCACCTGAACGACGCCGCCTTCACCTTCCATCCCGAAAGTTCGGTGGCCCTGGGATTCGGCTTCCGTTGCGGGTTCCTGGGGCTGCTGCACATGGACATCGTGCAGGAACGGCTGCGGCGTGAATTCGACCTCGACATCATCAACACCCACCCCTCCGTCGTCTACCGCGTCCAGCTCAACAACGGTTCCACGCAGGAAGTCGACAATCCGGTGCATCTGCCGGATGTCACCCGCATCGCTCGCATCGAAGAACCGGTGATTCGCGCCACGATCATCTGCGACTCGAACATCATCGGCGACATCATCCGCCTGGTGACCGAGCGCCGCGGGGAACTGCGCGCCACCGAAAGCGTCGATGCCCGCCGCGTGATGCTGACCTGCATGCTGCCCCTAAACGAAATTCTGATCGACTTTCACGACATGCTCAAATCCGTCAGCCGGGGCTACGCCTCGATGGACTACGAACCCACCGGGTACCAGGCAACGGACATTGTCAAGCTCGACATCCTGCTCAACGGCGAGGTGGTCGACGCCTTTTCCAGCCTGGTGCACCGAGACAAGGCCATTGCACGCGGCCGGCAGATGTGCAAGGCCCTGGCCCAGACGATTCCGCCCCACATGTTCAAGGTGCCGGTGCAGGCGGCGATCGGCCGCACGATCGTGGCGCGCGAGGACATCCGGGCCTTCCGCAAGGATGTGCTGGCCAAGTTGTACGGCGGCGACGTGACGCGCAAGCAGAAAGTTCTCAAGAAACAGAAGGAAGGCAAGAAGCGCATGAAAGAGTTCGGCTCCGTCAATGTGCCCCAGTCGGCCTTCATCGCCGTGCTCAAGGGATCTTCCACCTAGCAACCTGAAAAGAGACATGCCACCATGCTGAGGAACTACCGTCGGCAACGGGCGGCGCGCAAGCGCCTGCAAGAAACCATTTCCCATGCGCGCGGGGTATACAACTACCGCCGCGACCTGATGCCGCCGCAAACGGCCGCCCAACTGGCTGCCGTGCTCGCATCCGCCGAACGCGATGCCCGCCGCTGTTCGGTTGACCAGGCCGAAGCGCATCAACAATTGCTTCTGGAATCCGTATCCGACTGGCTGCCGCGGCGCCGCGGCGCCTGGGCCGAAAATTTCGAAGTGCTGCTGGTGGCGTTCGGCGTCGCCATGGCCTTTCGCTGCTATTTCTTCCAGCCCTTCAAAATCCCCACGGGCTCCATGCAACCCACGCTGTACGGCATTCACTCCATCGAACGGGAGGCGCCCTCCTGGTCGGACAAGATGCCGATCAAGCCGATCAAGTGGCTGATCACCGGAGCCTGGTACCGGGAAGTGCGGGTCACGGCGGGGGGCAAGGTCGGCCTGTTGCCGCACGACGACAGCAAGCCCGGGTACACCTGCCTGGTGGTGGCAGGGAAACGGTATTTCGTTCCCTCGGACGCCGTGCGTAGTCGTCCCGAAGAACTCAAAATCGATTCTCAGGGCCGGGTAGCCTCCGGCACCCGCATGTGGTCGGGCACCGTCTACGCGGGAGATCATGTGTTTGTCAATCGCATGGCCTGGAACTTTCGCCGTCCCCGACGCGGCGAGGTGATGGTGTTTTCGACCCGAGACATTCACGGGCTGCCGCAGGGCACCCACTACATCAAGCGCATGGCGGGACTGCCCAACGAAGAGATCGGCATCGACCCTCCGAATCTGCTGATCGACAACCAACCCGTGCAAGAACCCTACACCATTCGACGCATCGCCGCGCGCGAGCGGTTGGCGGCCTGGGCGCCACCCTACGAC
Organism: uncultured Lentisphaerales bacterium; assembly: GCA_964542285.1. Lineage (GTDB taxonomy): Bacteria > Verrucomicrobiota > Kiritimatiellia > RFP12 > JAAYLN01 > CAZIUM01. The sequence goes on along the minus strand of CAZIUM010000017.1, from coordinate 11,791 downwards.
GGCTTCCAGGTGATCGGCAACCAGCCGGCCGATCACGCGGTCCCCCTGCGCACGGCGCGGGACCGCATCCGACTGGGACCGGAAGAATACTACGCCCTCGGCGACAATACGGGCAACAGCCGGGACAGCCGCTACTGGGGACCGGTGCCGGAACGCAACCTGCTCGGGCCAGCCAGCATCGTCTATTGGCCCTTTCTTTCGCCCCGGCGAGGACTGATCCATTAAGGGCCGTGCCTGGACACGCGAAACCGGCTGGACGCGTGAGGGTGCCCGGTACGGAAAACGGAAAAAGCCTGCGAGGAGGGAAAAGAAGGGCTCGCTCCCGATCCCGATCGCGATATCGTTACCAGGCATACTTTGGGATTGCCTTCCGGCACGGGACCCTGTTCAATAACAAACGGTGGCCCCGCTCACGCGAAACCGCCCCCGCACAACCTCGGACGACGACGGGATTTTTCCAAATGAACGCGACAGAGACCAGAAAACCGGAACAGAACCATTCTCTTGGGCTGGTTGTCTTTGCCTGCGCCGACCATATGACCAGCTTGCAAAGCATCTGCTGGTGCCGGGCAACCCGTTCCCTGGATGCGCTCTGCATCTATCACACCCCCGCCACGGCCTGTCATGCCGAGGCCCTGCGGCGATTCTGCGCCCGGCAATGGCCGGACCTGAAGGTGATTGTTCCCGGCGAACCGGGCAACGAAAGCGCCGACAAGGTGGTGGAGCGCCTGCGGGACTGGCGCCTTTTCCGCGCCGAGTTGTCCCGCTGGATTGTCGATTGCACGGGCGCGGCCCCGACCATGCTGGCCGGACTGGCACGCGTCGCCGGGGAAGCCCCCCTGGTATGGACCCTGATCCGGCACGACGAAACCGGACTCTGGCAAGCCTTGAGCCCCGCGGCAGCGGGAGACCTGAAGACCGTCGCGCTGCCGGAGGCTCCGGCGTCCGACAGCGCCGACGGTGTGTCGCTGCTCGAATTGCTGCCCCTGCTGGCGGGGGACGAACAATTGTCGGTTTTGTGGCGCGAGAGCCGCCCGGCCGCCCCCTTGCGTCCCGAAGAAGTGGCCGCCATTGTCAACCAGGGAGCCGCATGCAATTGGAATTGGCGTCAGATGCGCGCCCGGGCGCTGGAACCGGAGCATTCCGGCGAAGACTGGGGGTTTGACGATTTTATTGCCGCCAGCCTCGCCGCCATGGGTTGCCGTACCCTTCGTGTGCATCTGCGCCTGCGTAGCGGCAAGCCCTCCCCAAGGGAACAGATTTTCGACGTCGTCGCGCTGCACCATGGCCGCCTTTGGCTGTTCGACTGCGGTTGCCGGATCGAAACCGACGCGGCCAGGACCGACGATGTGGCGCTTTGGGGCCTGGTCGGCGCCGGCGTGGTCGTATTGCGCCCCGGACGACAGGCCGGCGCAACGGAACGGACCCTGGCCGCGGCGGGCCGGGTCACCCTGATCGATCGCGACGACAGCCGCCACCTGTTTACGCTCCTGGCGCGGTTGCTGTCGATCCGGCTGGATGCCGCCCTGCGCCAAGCGGAACAAAGGACTCTGGCCCCGGCCGATCCGCGGCGGCCCGCCTTGTCGCCGGCGACACCGGCCCAGCAATTCAGCGCTGCAATCCATCTGGACGACAATGTTTTCGATTTGATGCGCGGCGCACAGGCCGACGCCGGAGGCAAGCCACCCCCCTGGCTGGCGGCACGCCTGGCCTCCGACCTGTGGTATCTGGGCGGCCAAACGCCCCTGCCGGTGCCGGGGCAGGAAATGCGACGCCGTTTCGAAGCACGCCTGGTCCAGGGACATTTCGAATACGCCCTGGTCTTCTTCGAAGCCGGACAGGATCGCCGGCAATGGCGCGCCCTGGTACGCATCAAGCGGGACGACCCGGCCCTCGGCCGCTGGTTGCACCGCTGGCGCAACGTTCCAATCGTCGTCTGAAACCCGACTCGAGAACCCCATCATCACAAACCATGAAGGACCTCATGAACCATGACCTTTTAGAAACCATTACAAGCCTGTCGCGGGAATTCGGCGCCGCGCGCTATGTCAAGGGTGGCGGCGGTAACAGCTCCTGCAAGGATGACGACACGCTTTGGATCAAGCCCTCCGGCACCGTCATGGCGGAACTGACTCCCCAAAAATTCATCGCCATGGACCGCTCCCGGTTGCATCGCCTTTACAGCATCGCCCCCCCGGACGACGCCAAGGATCGCGAAGCGCTGGTCAAGGACATCATGGCCGCGGCGGTCAAGCCGGAGACTCCCGGCCGCGCTTCGGTCGAAGCTCCGGTTCATCATGCCTTTCGAGCGCGCTTCGTGGTTCATACCCACCCCACCCTTGCCAATGGGCTGGCCTGCGCACTGGCCGGACACGAGGCGGCCGAACGGATGTTTCCCGAGATGCTGTGGCTGCCTTACGTCGATCCGGGATACCGCCTGGGCATGAAAATCCGCGATGCGCTGAATGCGTACCGCGAGCGAAAGGGGTACGAACCGAAGCTTACCTGGATCGCCAATCACGGCGTCTTTGTGGCGGCGCACGAAGCCGACCAGGTTCGCGCCACCTACAACGATCTGATGTCCCGCCTGGAAGAGGCCTACCGGAAGGCGGACATCTCCCCGACGTCCCCGCCGCCTACCGCTCAACCCGATCCCGGGCGGATCGAACAGTATACAACGGAATTGCGCGCCGCCTTTGGCAAAGACGCCGCCGCGGTCCTCCCGGCGCCCCCCCGCGAGTGCGCCGCGGGGCCGATCACACCCGATCACCTCGTGTACGCCAAGGCCTATGTCTACGAAGGCGCGATGCAAGTTTCCGCCCTGCGGGGCTGGGCCAATCGCCGCGGCTACGTGCCGCGGGTGGTCTCGCGGCCGGATGCCCTGCTGGCACTGGGGTCCAACGCCAAAACGGCCCAATTGGCCTTGGAATTCGCGCAGGATGCCGCCGACATCCGCCGCCTGTCCCGAGCCTTCGGTGGGATTCAGTATCTATCCGACAACGCCCGGGAGTTCCTGGAAGGCTGGGAAGTCGAGGCCTATCGCGCCCGACAGCTTGCGGACGCAACCTGACGTCGGTCATTTTGTCAGTGAGCTGCCGCGATCCAGAAAGACCGACGCCACTTGACGTGCCAGGCCTTGCTTGTTCAACGGTTTGGGCAGTAAGGGCACATTAAAGGACTTGAGCAAATCCAGTTGGGCGCGGGCAAAGGGTTCGCCCGACAACATGATGATCGGCAGTCGCGTAAAACGCCGCTTGTTGCGCAAGCTCGCGACCGCGTCCATTCCGGGCATGTCCGGAAGCTGGTGATCGATCACCAGCAGGTCGGGTGTGTCTGCCAGGCAAAGGTCGAGCGCTTCACGCCCCGTTCGCACCACCTGGGCGCGACACCCCTGGATCACGCAGGTCTCCCGCGCCTGTTTCCAGGTCTCGTCGTCTCCAACCGCCAGCAGCACCCGCGGTGGATCGGTCAGGGGCAGAACGACCTTCACCTCGGTACCGCGATCGGTTCCGGGCACGGGGCTCGCGATGCGCAGGTGTCCGCCATGCAACTCGACCAACTCGCGGGAAATCGCCAGTCCCAACCCCGAACCGCTGGGTTGGTCGCCCACCTTGAAATATCGCACCGCAATCTTGTCCAACGCCTCGCTCGGGATGCCGATGCCGGTGTCGCAAAACCGAATGACCGCTTCCCCCGGGGCTTCCTGCTCCATCTCCAGCGAAACGCGGATGGCGCCCCCTGTCGGCGTAAACTTGATGGCGTTGCCGACAATGTTAAGGATCACGCGCTCGAGTTTGTGCGGGTCTCCCAGCACAAACCCATCATGATCGGAGCGACACAACAGGATCTGCACCTGCTTCTCGTCGGCTTGGACGCGCAACGAATCCACACCCACGTCAAGTAGCCGTCCCAGGGGGACCATTGACTTGATCAGTGTCAGCGAGCTGTTTTCGATCTGGCGCAGATCGAGGATGTCGTTGACCGTCCCCAGCAAGCGGCGGCAATCCGAATCCAGCCGTTCCAGGTACTGCACCGCCTTGGTAGGCAATGGGCCCGCAACGCCTCGCAGCATGTTGCGAACCGCATAGATCATCGAGGTCAGCGGAGTCCGCAGTTCGTGCGACACGTTAGACACGAATTCCAGACGCCCGCGATCGAGCGCTTCCAGCCGTTCGATGGCATTCTCCAGGGCTTGCTGCGCCTGTTTGCGCACGGTGATGTTGCGAATAAAGATGCACAACTGTCCGCCGGAATCCAGGTCCACCCGGTTGACGGCGATTTCGGCCGGAAAGGTTGTGCCGTCGCTTCGCGTGCAATTAGCCTCGATCACGGTAAATTTGTGTGCTTCGAGGTTGCGCCGGATGGTGTTGAGCAAGGATTCGTCCGCGCCGGAAATCATATCCAGCACCGAACGTCCCGTCAGTTCTTCGTCCGTCACGTGGAAAAACTCCATGGCGCGTTCGTTGAAATCAAGGGTACGGCCGCGCAAGTCAGTAATCAGCACGGCGTCGTAAACGCTTTCAAGGAGCTTTTCGTAGGGCGTGTTGCGACGGTTCTTGCTGACGCGATGTCCGGCAAAGAGCGAGCAGGTGGCCGGCGAAGCCTTATGGGCGTCACGACCGTCCTCCCGGTAGGTCTCCGGGTTGATGTTGATGCGCATGGTGCGCGCGGACAAGGACTTTTTTGACATGGAATTCAATATCTCGCTTTGGCGCGTTTTCGCGTCTTTGGCTTGCGTTGGGTCGGCTCCGTTTTCCGTGGCTTGCCGTCGGCGGTCCGGCCCGGGAATTGTTGCAGCGCTTTCAATTCGTCGCGCAGTTCCGCCGCGCGTTCGAATTCCAGTGCTTCCGCCGCGGCAACCATCTCGCGTTCCAGCTCCGTTATCGCCTCCAGGAGATCGTACTCGTCCGGATTTTCCGCCACGGCCTGCCGCGTCATTTCCCTGGCCGCGTCCACGTGACGCAACTCGTCCTGCAGGGCGCGCTGGACCCCGCGGGGAGTGATCCCGTGCTCGCGGTTATAGGCCACCTGGCGCGCACGGCGCTCCTGGGTGACGGCGAGCATTCTCGCCATGGAGTCGGTGATGCGGTCGGCGTAGAGGATGACGTGCCCATGTTCGTGTCGTGCGGCGCGGCCCGCGGTCTGAATCAACGAGGTGTCGGAACGCAGAAAGCCCTCCTTGTCGGCATCCAGCACGGCCACCAGGGCCACCTCGGGCAGGTCCAGTCCTTCCCGCAACAGGTTGATGCCGATCAGGCAGTCGAACTCGCCGCGACGCAGTCGCCCCAGAATGGCCACGCGCTCCAGCGCATCGATGTCCGAATGCAGGTATTCGACCCGCAATCCGGCGTCCAGCAGGTATTGCGTCAGGTCCTCCGCGGTGCGTTTGGTCAGCGTGGTCACCAGGGTACGGTCTCCATCGGACGCCGTCCGGCGGATTTCCTCCATCAGATCGTCGATCTGTCCTTGCAGCGGACGCACTTCGACCTCCGGGTCCAGCAAGCCGGTGGGGCGAATGATCTGGGAAGCCATGCGCTGCCCCTCGGCGCGTTCGTAGGGTCCGGGCGTGGCGCTGAGAAACACGATCGGGCCTGTTTTCCGCAGGAACTCGTGAAATTCCAAGGGGCGGTTGTCGCAGGCCGACGGCAAACGGAAGCCATGTTCCACCAGCGTCGTTTTGCGCGCCCGATCGCCGTTGAACATTCCGCGCAACTGTGGCACGGTCACGTGGGACTCGTCGATGACCGTCAGGAAATCGCCCGGAAAATAATCCAGCAGGCAGGCCGGCGGCTCCCCCGGGCCCCGTCCACTGAGATGCCGGGAGTAATTTTCGATGCCGCTGCAGTACCCCAGCTCCTGCAGCATTTCCAGGTCGTACTGCGTACGCTGCAGCAAGCGCTGCGATTCCAACACCTTCTCATGCGCCAGCAGCCAGGCCACCCGTTCATCCAGCTCGGCACGGATGGCGTCCAGCGAATCCAGCACCTTCTCGCGTGGCAGCACAAAATGCTTGGCGGGGGAGATCAGTGCGTGGGAAAGGGTTTCCGTCACATGCCCGGAGGTTGGGTCGAAGCGAGAAACCCCGGTGATCTCGTCGCCAAACCACTCCACGCGCACCCCATCCTTCCGATAGGAGGGAAAGATGTCCACAATGTCCCCGCGTACGCGAAAAACTCCCGGGGCGGGCTCGTAATCGTTGCGTTCGTATTGAACGGCCACCAGGCGCTCCAGCACCGTTTCACGCGCCACCATGTCGCCGGTGCGCACTTCTACCAGCATTTCGCGATAATCCTCCGGAGACCCTAATCCGTAGATGCAGGACACACTGGCAACGATGACGACATCCTCGCGCCCCAGCAAGGCGTTGGTGGCCGCCAGGCGGTAGCGTTCGATCTCCTCGTTGATCGAAGCATCCTTTTCGATAAAAGTGTCGGTCTGCGGGATGTAGGCTTCGGGCTGATAATAGTCGTAGTAACTGACGAAGTACTCGACCGCGTTATGAGGAAAGAACGCCTTGAGTTCCGAAAACAACTGGGCCGCCAGCGTCTTGTTATGCGAGATGACCAGTGCCGGCCGGGCATGCGCGGCAATCACATTGGCCATGGTGAAGGTTTTGCCCGAGCCGGTCACGCCCTCGAGCGTCAACCGGCGGTCACCCTCCCTCAACCCGTCAAGCAGCGTGGCGATAGCCGCGGGTTGATCCCCGGTCGGCCGATACGGAGACACCAGCTTGAAGGGGCTGTTCATGCCGCACCATCCGTCGACCGCCTCCCCGGTATCTCGAAATCGCAGATCAACGGCAAATGGTCCGAGAGCGTCACATGCGGCACCTTGCAGTCGCACACGGTGATGCCGGGAGTGCAGCAAACAAAATCCAGTTCACGGCGCGGACGCCAACTGGGATAGGTGGGGCGACGTTCGCGATTGGCGCTGGTCAATCCGCAGGCCGACATGAACAAACGCAGCTCGCGTTCGCCCATGAAGGCATTGAAGTCGCCGGCCAGGATACAGGGCTTGCCCGAATTCCGAATCATGTCGTGCAAATCGGCCAACTGGTGTTGACGCACACGGTAGCGCAACGACAGGTGCACCAGGAAGAGGTTGATTTTTTCCATCTCCAGTTCGATCACCAACCGCTTGACGCCGCGATCGAAGTAATGAAAAGTTTCCCGTTGAAACGCATCCCGGGTCAAAAAGGCGTTGCCCTGCTTTTTGAAGAGCGGCAGCCGCCGGGCCAGTCCGTCCCGCCGGTACTTGACATCAAAGCTGTGGTAATGGCCGATGGCATCCGCCAGCCGCGCGGCCTGGTTCTGATGCGCCGAGCGATAGGACCCGCCATCCATCTCCACCAGTCCGACCACGTCGGGTTTTGCCTTGCGAATGAACCGCGTGATCTCGTCAAAATGGCCATTGGTACGACGCAACATATCCATCCAGGCCCAACGAGGTCGGCGTCCGGTGGCATAGCGAATATTGTATAAAAGAAACCGCATGTTCATGACTTTCAACACCATGGTATTTTAGCAGAAACGGAGTGCGGTCACAAGTGCCCGGCCGGCGGTTTCCAGGTGCGCTTCGCAATCATGTCGCCCGGGTCAACGGCCGGAATTCTGACGGCGCTTCAAGGCATTCAGGCTGATGAGCGCGCGCAGGTCGCGCAGTGAAAAGATCAACCCGATCACGTTGTGCACGGACCAGTTGTTCAGTTTCGGCAACCTGAGCACCGAAAGCATGACCGGCACCAGCAACAGCAGGACCAGCCGGTAATAGTTTTGATAGAGTTCCAGTCCGCCCCCGTCGGACATCCGTTTCGAAAGCCACCGGATCGTGCCGCCGGCAATCAGCATGCCGGCCAGTCCGGCCATGCCCCCCGACAGCATTTGCAAGGTCAGACTCACCCCGACGCGCTCTTTCGACGAGGTGGAAGCGAGCAGGTAATGATTGAGAGCCAGCACGATGCCATGCCGCCCAATGCCTCCCAGAAGGAAAGCCGCGCCTACGGCCGCCGGGAAAAACCGGGCGGGAGCCAGCGCCCAGAAGGCCGTCGTAAGGGTCAGCATGCCGAGACCCAGCGTGAGAATGGGACGCGGCCCGGTATGGTCGGCAATGATCGACATGGCATAGGCGGCCAGAACCGCGCCGACCAACTCCAGCAAGGTAAAGAAAAGCGCGGCGTCATCGCTCACATTGTACCCGCGTTTCACCGCCAGCATGGCGATGGGAACGATCAATGCCGTGGCCCCCAGCGTGGTGCACCAGCTCAGCGCCAGGCGGCGCAACACCAGATCGTTCCGGATGTGGCGCACCACGGTCGGCAGGCCGATGCGGGCCGAAACGCGCAGACGCCCCATTTCCGGCAACCGGCGCAACACTCCCGCCGAAGCCATGCCCACCAGACTTCCGACCAGCAGAATTCCCTGGTAGGAAACCAGGGTGTTCCAGCGACGCAACACCAGAATGATGGCGGTCATCGTCAGAAGATAGGCCAGGTTGGCGTACAGGGCGGTGGACGCCTGAAAAGACCCCTGGTCCTCGCGGGTGGTCACTTCCCCCATGATGGGGATCGTGTTGACCATTCCCACGCTGCGCAAGGCAAACAATCCCAGCACGCAAACAGTGAACAGCCAGGGCAACAGCGGTTCCAGCGGACCGCCATGCAGGCAGGGCGCCGGCAACATGGCGATCACGAATCCGTAGCGCGTAAACCAGGTCAGGCTCATGGCGCGTGTCGCGCCGATGGTGGCCGACAGGCGCTTTCCAAGAAACATCATCGGCATCGCCAACAGAGTAAACGAGGACAACATGGCGACATGCGACTCGGACAATCCATTGTGCAAGGCCCACAACAGCAGGACGTTATCCATGACACATCCAACCGCCACGCCATTGAGCCAGAAAAATTTGCGCAACTGTCTCTGGGCGTTTCTGCGTTGCGATTCCGTCAGGATGTTGGCTACGTTCTCGGACATGCGACCACGAAAGTAGCATAGCGGCAAAACCAAGGCCAATTCCCTTTTCTTTGGGGGCGCTTCAACCAGGGACATGTTTTTCGTCTTGCAACGGCTCGTTCGCAAGAGTAAAACCGCAATATTTCCTGGTATTCAATTGAAGAAGGAGTCGTTCATGTCCGCGAAAATCGTCTTCATCGGTGCCGGCAGCCTGGGCTTCACACGCGGCCTGCTGCGCGACTGTCTCACGTTTCCCACCATGCAGGACGCGCATGTCGTCCTGGTGGACATCGACCCGGCCCGACTGAGGATGGCCAAGGCCGCCTGCCAGCGAATCGTCTCGGCCGGCAAGTATCCCGCCCGCATCGCGGCCACCAGCGACCGTCGCAAGGCCCTCAAGGACGCCGATGCGGTCCTGACAACCATTTTATGCGGCGACATTGACGTCTGGCAGCACGACATCCTGATCCCCAAGCAATTCGGCGTCGACATCAATGTCGGCGATACGCGCGGGCCCTCGGGCATTTTCCGTGCGTTGCGCACCATTCCGGAGATGATCGCCATCTGCCGCGACATCGAGGAACTCTGCCCCAATGCCGTGATGTTGAATTACACCAACCCGATGGCCATGCTGTGCCAGGCCATGCAAAAAACGACCAAAGTTCACGTCACGGGACTCTGCCACAGCGTACAGGGCACAGCGCGGTTCCTCGCGGAATGGGCGGGTGTACCCGCGGACGAGGTCGATTACGTCTGCGCCGGCATCAATCATCTGGCCTGGTTCCTGAGTTTCACCCACGGCAGCAAGGACCTGTATCCGATCCTGCGCAAGCGTGTCGCCAACGACCAGGCCATTTACAACGCCGAACCGGTTCGCAACGAAATGTTCCTGGCACTGGACTATTACGTCACCGAATCCAGCGGGCACAACTCCGAATACAATTGGTGGTTCCGCAAGCGCGATGACCTGATCGAGAAGTATTGCACCCATGGCACGCACTGGAACCCCGGCCGGCATGCGTTCATTCTGGATTCCTACCGGTCGCGCATCGGCACCTGGCAACAGGATGTCCGCGCGTGGATCGACCAACCCGACTGGGACAAACCCCGCAAACGCAAGGCGCTGCTGCAGCGTGGCAACGAGTATGCCTCATGGATCATCGACGCCTGGCTTGGGGGCGGGCTGTTCCGTTTTAACGGCAACGTTCTCAACACGGGAAATCCCGTCGCCAACCTGCCCGCCGACTGCTGTGTCGAAATCCCCGTGCTGGCTTCCCGGGGCCGGATTCAACCAATGCATGTCGGGGAACTGCCGCGCCAGGTTTTGCCCCTGACCGCTCTCAACGCGACCTGTGAAACGCTGGCCGTCGAGGCCGCACTCACCGGCGATCCGCGCAAGGTGTTCCAGGCCATCCTTTCCGATCCCCTGACCGCCGCGGCCCTGTCGATCGAGGAAATCCGCGCGCTGGTCAACGCCATGCTGAAACAGAACCGCGAGTATTTGCCGGGGTTCAAGCATTTCAGGGTTTAACCCGAGCAGAGTGCGCGCTGGGGGCGATTCAACTATGCAGGGGGTCGAACCGCCGGGACCAAAGCCATCCCCCGACGCCCACTGCGACAAAAATGACGGCGGGAAACAGCATGAGCATCCACATGCCTGTGTCGCCCCGGTGTTCGATCGAACGCCCAATAACGTTCATGGCTGCAAAATAAAAACAGCCGCCCATGAGGCCCGAAACCGCCATGGTCGATCCGAAGCGTTGCCTGTCATGGCGCAACAAGGCCCCGACCATGGCCGGGTATTCACATGACCAGCAAAGCGCCCCCAGAACATACCCACCGACAGCGAGCATGTACTGGCGCGACAACAACCCAGCGCAAAGAAAGCCGCCTCCAACGATGCCGGGCCAGGCCAGGAAAGCCCGCCGACCCACTTTTTCGGGGAGCAGCGCCAACAACCCTCTTGCGCTCAAGTACGCCAGCGCATAGCCGGAAAGCGCCAGACCTGGCGGCACCGGTTGTGCCGGAAACGACCCGCTCTCCAAGAAACGAGGCATCCAAGTGTACAACACGTTGTCTGCCAGGCCATGCAGCGCAAGCAGAAAAGCCAGCCCGAAGGCCCTGGGGGGCAAGATCAAGTCGCCTCCCCGCCAGCGTTTTCCCGGCGTTTTGCGCCCGGCGCCGAGCGGTGAAGATGTCTGCCCGCGGTACAACTGGCTGGCTCCCAGCACGAGGCTGCCCACCAACAGGAAGGGCAGATGCAACACCTGCCCGAACGTCACGACGTCGGATTGCCGCGACCAATGCAGCAGCACCTCGGCCACGAGTGGAAACATCAATCCGCCCAGGCTGGTGGACGCCAGGTTCAGGGAAATGATTCGCCTGCGATGATTTGGAAACAACCGGGCCAGGTAGGCGCTGACGGCCACCGAAAACGGCGCGGAAAACAGTCCCGAGAGCCCCATGGCCAGGGCGAAGATCGGGAAACGCGGCCCCGCGAACGCCAGCATGAACATGGCCGTGGCAATGCCTGCCAGGCAGCACCGCATAACACGGCGAGTCCCCCAGCGATCGATAGCCCAGCCCCCGAAGAGCAGTCCGACCAGGCCGGCGAACGGGCCGATGCCGAAAAGCAAGCCGAAATACCCGTCGCCAATGGACAGATAGTCTCGCAGTTCTCCCCGGAAAACGGGCAACACCCCTTTGTATCCAGCCAGCACCGCAACCACGGCGATCACGCCGGCATACAAGCCGTTGTGGCGCACCCGGCGAGCGCCGGATGGATGCCGGCGCGCCGGCTCGGGTTCGGCAAACCGAAATTTCATCCGCGGTTGTCCCTCACC